>CAMCQB010000008.1 GCA_945876895.1 uncultured Streptococcus sp. | reverse complement strand
CTAAACCATCATCTTCTTGATGACCTGTAATGCTTGTCACCGCTGTCGCTTCCTCAGCAATCATCATCACATCTGGATAATAACCTTTTATGACACGGTTTAATTTTTGTAAAAATCCAAATCCCTCGTAATTGCGATTCCCCCCATCTTTATTGGGTTGCCAAGGACCGCTATCATAATCTAAATAAAGCATATTACTGACAGCATCAACCCTTATCCCATCAATATGATAAGTATCAATCCAGAATTTAGCACTTGAGATTAAAAATGATTGGACTTGATTTTTCCCTAAATCAAAGTTCAAGGCTCCCCAACCATAATTGTGGGCGCGATCATGATCTTGATACTCAAAAGTGGGTGTCCCGTCAAAATAGGCTAAAGCATCATCGTTAATCGTAAAGTGTCCTGGTACCCAATCAACCAAAACACCAATATTATGAAGATGACAAGCTTCAACAAAATCTTGGAACTGTTCAGGAGTACCATAGGTTGATTCAAAAGCAAAATACCCCATCAGCTGATAGCCCCAACTCATTCCCAGAGGATGAGCCATCAAGGGCATAAACTCAACATGAGTATAATGCATATCAACTAGATATGGAATCAACTCCTCTTTTAATTCTTCAAAATTATAAGGATGACCATCTTCGTGGACTTTCCATGAACCTGCATGAACTTCATAGATATTAACGGGACGTTGTTTAAACCCTAAGCGCCTTCTTCTTCCTAACCATAGTCCATCTTTCCACTTTTTAGGTTTTAGATGTTTAATCACTGCCCCTGTTCCTGGCCGTTTTTCAAAATATACCGCAAAGGGATCAATCTTTTCAACTACCTGACCACTAGCACGTGTTACCAAATACTTATAAATCTGTCCTTCATTTGCTAGGTCTGTTTCTACTTCCCAGACACCAGCATCATTAGGTGTCATAGGAAGTGGATATTCTCCCCAATTGGTAAAATCACCAATGACCGAAACTGCTTTAGCATTTGGTGCCCAAACCCTAAAAACATGGTGCTTTCCATCCTCGGCTAAATGACAACCAAAATAATCCTGTGCCTGATAATTCTCTCCAATACCAAAAGTCCACAACGCTTCTTGTGTATCCATTCCACCACCCTTTCATATGAAACCGCATTCAATATAGCTGATTTTCTGAAAATTAAAAGTAAACAAAAATAACCTGAAAGCAATATCAGGTTATTTTTTCTTTTCAAAGACCACTACTGTTAACGGCTCTAGCGATAGTGCGCTTTGTTGTAAGCGCTTTTCATTTGTCACTAGTATATCATATTTTTCATGGTCTGTCATGCTAATTTTCACATTTTTTCCAATAATATTGAAAATTATTTTAAAAGAACGCTCATCTTTAGTTGTGAAACTAATAAATCCTGAACCATGTTCTGCTGTTTCAACATAAACATGGTTTAAAATATCATCAAATGTTTGATAAGAAAAGCCACTAACGCTTGTTTTCAGTTGAATAATCTGACGGATAAACTCAATACTTGCTTTATGAATGGTCACATTATTCCAATTAACTTGGTTCACTTGGTCTGGAGCATTGTAACTATTCATCGCTCGCTCTTTATCTTCTTGAGTCAACTCAGCATTATCACCTGTCGGAAAGAGTTTGGTGCGTAAAAATTCTTGCCCCAACTCCATAAAGCTCATCCCTTGCATCAAAAGATTCATAGCTGTTGCGACTTCTACGCGTCTAATATGGACATCTTGATCATCATCAGGATTGAGCTCTAAGAAAAGATCATTTAAATTATAATTATCATGGGCTTCTACATAATTTAAGACCTGACTTGGCGTTAGATAAGAAGATAGCTCACCACTTCCCAAAATAGCTTTAGCCACTTTGTCTTCTGTCGCCTCTCCAGAAACAAAACCTTTTTTGAAGTCTCCATAAACTTCGGCTCCTTTAACAGCATCCCTTTGATCATCATTAAAGAAGCCAATTCTTGGCATCTGAGAGGCATTTCCTTTTTTAGCCTTATCTTCTGGCATTAGGCCTGTTCCCATATCCCAACCTTCTCCATAAAGAAGAATATTAGGATCAATAGCATCTACAGCCTTTCTAATCGCATTCATCGTTTCCACATCATGTATCCCCATCAGATCGAAACGAAAGCCGTCAATATTATACTCCTCAATCCAATATAAAATGGAGTCGATCATATATTTTCTAAACATCTCTTTCTCACTAGCCGTTTCATTACCAACGCCTGTTCCATTTTGGAAAGAGCCGTCTGGATTCATACGATAGTAATAATCAGGAACGGATAGTTGGAAAGCAGAATCTCGAGAAGAATAAGTATGATTATAAACCACATCCATAATGACGCCAATTCCAGCATCGTGATAGGCTTGAATCATCTGCTTTAACTCTAAAATACGGACAGAAGGGGCATGAGGATTTGAGGTAAAGCTTGCTTCGGGAACATTATAATTTTCTGGATCGTATCCCCAATTATAAGCATAGTCACCATGTTCATCAATTATCTGGTGATGATCAAATAATGGCTGAAACTGAACATAATTAACGCCTAACTGCTTGACATAATCAAAGGCAGTTTTATCACCATAAATATTCTTAGTCCCTGTTTCGATAGCACCTAAAAACTTACCACGATTCTCCAATCGAACACCTGAGGTCTCAGACTTTGTAAAATCTCTGACATGCATCTCATAAATAACCGCTTGGTTGGGATTGGCTAAACGCCATGTCGCCTCTGCACCATGCTTGACTGAAAAACCTTCTGGCACTAAATCCGCTTTATCAATGACAATGGATCTTCTACCATTTGCAGTGGTTGCAATAGCATAAGGATCTCTTGTGTCTCTAAAGGTTCGTTTTCGGTAATAGACACGGTAGCAATAAGCCCTATAATTTAAATCCTCTAAAACTGTCGTAAACCAAACACCGTGAGTATTATGTTTATGATCTTCCCAATTTTCAGCATGTCCACGCTCCATTTTAACAACACGCTCAACACTAGATTTATCATCTGTAGAACTATATAAAATCAACTCTACTCTTTGAGCTGTCGGAGCCCATAGCCTAAATTCCGTCTGTTCCTTCTGATAAGAAAACCCTAGCCATCCCGAATAGCCCCATTTACGATCAAATCGATAGCTGTGTAAGGCCATATCAAAAGCATGTGGTTGACGAAAACGATAATGATGACTGGTTACCGCCGCTTGTCTGGAATAATAAACGGTATCATCCCCCTCAACAATCCAGACCTCAGCCTTTGCAATTCCATAATCTCTATGGATACAATAATCCTGTGTTTTTCTTGACCAATCTGAATTTTTCACCATCAAATAAACTTCACTTAAATGATGTTGGGCGGGGTAATAGAGGTTAGCAACAATCCCAAAAGAATCAAAACGTGCAAAATGGCTATCCCACCCATTTTCACCTTCTATCCACTGCCAGACACTATAATCAAAGTATGAGCCTGATTGGCTATGATAATGTAGTATTACTTGGTTTTCCATCCTCATCAACCTCTTTCATCTCTATCTTTTCATCCAAATATTCGACTTCACGAACAAATTTTTGTGCAATCGCCTCCATTGCTAATTCCTCTGTATCTAGAGTAATCGCATCATCAGCAATCTCATCGGTATTGGCGATAAATTCGATATGATTATTTAAATTTCTTAATTCAACAGGTGCATCTCCTCCATACTCACCATCTAAATTAATCATTAGACGACGCGCTTTTGGATCCTGGGGTTCAATCCTCAAATAAGATGTCTTAATATATTCTAATTTACTATGACTAATATGTCGTCCGCCATTTAACATCAAACCAATGATATGAGTAAGTTCAATCATATTAGCAGTTTTTACTAGAATTAAAGTGAACTTTCCATCATCTAATTTAGCATCAGGAGCAATGGTTTCAAATCCCCCTACTGAATTTGTCAAGGCCACAAAAATCATAGAGACTTCATCCTCAACAACACCATGGTCATGAAAAATTTTTACAGGTACATTTTGCACCCTAGGCAAGAGCTCTGCCCCTTTAACCAAATAAGCTAAATAGCCAAATACACTTTTAAGCTGACTAGGAACGCTATAGGTCAGCTCTGTCAAACTGCCTGCCGCGGCAATATTAATAAAATATTTTCCTCGATCTGTCTGACCAATATCCATTAAAATGGTTTGTTGTTTTCCAATCAATTTTGCAGCTTCAATAGGATTCCCCCTTGGAACCTTTAAAGCACGGGCAAAATCATTGGTTGTTCCCATTGGAATAATGGCCATTTTGGGCCGCTTTTTCAAAGGAGCGATACCAGAAACCACTTCATTAATTGTTCCATCCCCACCAGCAGCAATAACTAAATCAAAACCAGCTAAACCCGCACGCTTAGCCTCTTTCATAGCTGAATGAGGCTCAGGGGTTGTCTGAAAAGCAGAGGCTTCATAACCAAAGCCTTCCAAAATATCTAAAACATCTGCCACACTTTTTTTCATCAATTCCTTGCCCGATGTTGGGTTATAAATCAAACGAGCACGTAATCTATGTTTTTTCATTTATTTTCCTCGATACTTAAAGACTTGCTAACCATGATTCATCACGAATCTCAATGCCAAGACTCTGTGCCTTTTCAAGCTTTGAACCAGCATCTATTCCTGCTACTAAAAGGTCTGTCTTTTTAGAAACACTAGATGTGACCTTAGCTCCTAAACGTTCTAGTTTGTCCTTAGCTTCACTTCTTTTTAGTGTGGTCAACTTCCCAGTCAAGACAACGGTTAAACCTGAAAGCATGGCATCACTAGCTACTTTTTGTCCTAAGTAAGTGAGATTAACCCCTACTTCTTCTAGTTCTTCTAAGAGTGTTTGACTACCTTGTGTTGCAAAATAAGTTGCTAAAGACTCCGCAACAGCCATCCCTAAACCATCAATTGCAGCAATCTTTTCTTTTTCAGCTTGAACCAATACTGAAATAGACCCAAATTCCTCCAAAAGTTGCTTGCTGACCTTGGCACCAACATGGCGAATCCCTAAACCAAATAATAACTTTTCAGCAGAATTGGCTTTAGAAGATTGAATCGCATCATAAAACTTCTGAGCAGATTTTTCCTTGACACCATCTAGTTGCAAGAAATCTTCAACTTTTAATTGATAAAGGTCTGCCACATCATGAATCAAACCAGCTTGATAAAGTTTTTCCATTACTGATGGGCCTAAACCAACGATATTCATCGCATCTCGACTAGCAAAATGTTCTAGACGTGCTAAAATTTGACTAGGACAAAGTGGGTTAATACAGCGTAGAGCGACCTCATCATCATAATGTTGTAGCTGACTTTGACAAGATGGACATTGTTGCGGAATCAACATGGGTTCTTGTTGAGCACGCTTAGACATGACCACATTTAAAACTGCTGGGATAATATCGCCTGCTTTATACACCACTACCGTATCTCCGATGCGGATATCTTTTTCTGCAATATAATCCACATTGTGTAGCGTGGCACGACTTACTGTTGTCCCTGCTAACTGTACTGGCGTAAGATTGGCGGTCGGTGTGACAACACCTGTTCGTCCAACAGTCCAATCCACTGATAAGATTTCTGCTTCCTTTTCTTCAGCAGGAAATTTATAAGCTACGGCCCAACGTGGTGCTTTAACAGTAAATCCTAGCTCCTCTTGCATAGCTAAGTCATTTACTTTAATCACGATGCCGTCAATATCGTAAGGCAGTTGATCTCGTTTGTTTTGAATATCTTGGATAAAGGCCCAAATGTCAGCCATATTCGATGAAACAAGACGAGTAGGATTAACCTCAAATCCTAAGTGTTCAAATTGCTGCAAAACACTTTCTTGGCTAACTTGATCTGTAGGTCCTGCCTCTTGGTACAAGAAAGTTGCCAGATTTCTTTTAGCCACTACTCCTGTATCTAGCTGACGAAGTGTCCCTGCTGCAGCGTTTCTGGGGTTGGCAAACTCCGCCTCACCATTGGCTTGACGCTCTAAGTTGATCTTATCAAAAGAAGCTTTTGGCAAATAACACTCCCCACGTACAGTGATATCGATTGGCTCAGTCAGAGTAAGAGGAATATCACGAACACGTTTTAAGTTTTCTGTAATGTCCTCACCCACACGACCATCTCCCCGTGTTGCACCTACGCTTAGAACTCCCGAAGTATAGGTCAAAGAAATCGATAGACCATCAATTTTTAATTCGGCTAAGTAAGATGCCTTTGGAAATTCTTTTTTCACTCTTTGATCAAATGCCTCTAATTCGTCACGCGAAAAGGCATCCTGCAAGGAAAACAGAGGATAGAGGTGTTCATGTTTTCTAAAGCCCTCTAAGACAAGCCCTCCTACTCGGTGAGTCGGACTATCTGGCAAAATCTCATCAGGATAAGCTTCTTCCAAGGCTACCAATTCACGATACAACTGATCATATTGCGCATCAGAAACGGTGGGCTTGTCAAGTGTATAGTATTCTTTGGCGTACTGATTTAAGCGGTCCACCAATTTTTTCATTTGATTCTTCATATCTTTTATTTTAACATATTTTACCGTTTCAAAATAAAAAAGACTTCCAAATTTGGAAGTTTTTTAGCGAATTTTAAGCCTCAAAATCAATTCGTTGAGATAATTTTTCAATCACTATAGCACCAATCAAAAGTGAAGCTAACTCTCCTATCGCAGTGGTAAACCAAGTCAAAAGAAAAGGAAGACCTGCAATCACTTTTAACTCCAAGGCTATGGTAAACATAGAAGCTGCAAAAAAGAAAGAAAAGTAAACAAAGGCTTTGTTAAGTAAGCCACTAAACAATTGTTCTTGACGATAGCGTCCAAAAAGATAGACTCCCAAGGTCACAAACAATAGCGTTGACCCTCCTCCGACAAAGACATCTAACCAACCATAGGTAAAAAAGTTGGCAATCATACAGCCTAGAGTCACTGCAATAATATACTTACGATGATAAAAAGCAAGGAAGTTTAACATCTCAGATACACGAAACTGATATGCTCCATAACTAATAGCGTTTAAGGGAGGCGTCACGGTTAATACAACATAAAGTGCAGCCACAATGGCAATCTGAGTAAGATCTTTTACTGATAATTTCATAATTCTCCTTTAGCGGTCATGCCGCGTCTAATATGCTTGGTGAAAGGGAAATAAGCACCAAGGGTTGCTCTAGCAACGTTGTCTAGTATAGCATATTTTTTATTTTTTTGATATAGTATCCTTATGAAAAAATTTATATCTAGTGAAGTTTTTAAATATCTCTTTTTTGGAGTTCTAGCAACCCTTGTCTATATGGTGACGCGCATGGCTTTCTTTGCTATCACACATCAAGCTACTCTTTCAGCCGTTATTGCAAATATAACCGCTGTTGTCTTTGCATTTTTCACCAACGACTATTTCGTCTTTAACCAAGTTAGGACAGGCTGGATGGGGCGCTTTGTCAAGTTTTTTGTGGCACGACTCTCAACACTGGCCTTAGATCTTGTTTTAGCTTATCTTTTAGTTGAGCGATTCCCACAAATTATCGGACAATTTGTTAACAACAATCTACAAGTCGTCAATGCGATTGAAACCTTATTTGCACAAGTTTTAATTATCGTTTTAAATTATATCATCAGTAAACTACTCATTTTCAAGGACAAGCATTAAAGAGGATGGAACGCCCATCCTCTTTTTGTCTATTTTTATAACCAATTTTTCTCTTGAGCAATCAAGAGAGCATCTGTGCGATTATGGGCATTAAGTTTTGTCATTAGGCTGGTAACGTAGTTTCTGACGGTACCATTTGATAAAAACAACTCTTTTGCAATTTCTTGATTGGACAAGCCTCGTGCAATGCCTTGTAGAACCTCTCTTTCTCTTTGACTGAGGGGATTACTTGAAAAAGCCATTTCATCAACCAATTCAGGAGAATAGTCTTTCTGACCAGATAAGACCTTATGGATAGTGGTCATCAGCTCCGTAGTTGACCGATCTTTTAAGACATAAGCATCTACTTGCGCTTTTAGCGCTCTTGTAAAGTAGCCTGTACGCTTAAAGGTTGTGACAATCACGACTTTCATCTCTTTATGTGCTCTAATCCACTCTAAGACCTCTAGACCTGTCATTTTAGGCATTTCAACATCCAAAATCGCCACATCTACCTTTTCTTTTTCTAGTAAGCTAATGGCTTCTTGACCATTTCCTGCTTGAAAAACAGCGTCAACATCGTCTTCCATCAATAAGAGTTGACAAAGAGCATCTCGCAACATTGATTGGTCTTCTGCTACCAATAATTTCATCTCCTACTCCTTTCTAAAAGGAAGGCTGAGGCGTACACAAGTTGGATGGTGTCGTGAGAGAACCTCTACCTCTCCTTTGATTAAGGCCAAACGATTTTTTAGCGACTGCAGTTCATCCTCGCTTTGACTGGAAAAGCCTTGACCATCATCTGCCATCTCAACTATCAACTGATCCCCCTCATCTGCTAGGCTCAGTATTGCTTGACGAGCAGAGGCGTGTTTGATGACATTATTAGCCAACTCACGCACCATCATGGTTAGACTAGATTGAAGGACTGGAGAGAGGTTTTGGCTATCATAATCTTTTTTGATTACCAGCTCAATCTCTGCTAGTTCAAAAACTTGTCGCAAGCTCTCTAGTTCTTCATCCAGACTTCTATATTTTAGTTGATTGACAATCGTTCTGACGTCAACCATGCTTTTTCTACTTGTTGCATTTAAATCAAATAACTCCTTTTTAACCGCCTCAAGATTTCCTTTGTCCAATTGCTTTAAGGCTAATTCTGTTTTAAGGGTCATCGTAGCAAAAACATGACCCAATGTATCATGAAGATCCTGTCCGATACGGTTGCGTTCATTTTCGGCAATCAAGAGATTGATAGAAGCGTTTTGCTCCTGCAGTTTTTGCTCTGCTTTTTCCTTAGACAATTGCATCCGTCCACCAAAAAACATGGCTAAAGCAAAGGCATGAAGAATAAACATAAAGAGAGTAATATCTAGACTGTAAGGACCAACCATACTCCATATCAACAAACTAGTTAATAAAATACCATAAGACACCGTTCGATAAGTCCACTTATCCTCACTATAGTGCCATGTCAAGAGATTTGAGAGATTAAAGAGAAATAGGGAAAATTGAATATTACCCGCAAAACTCATATAAGCAATGTAGGCTAATAAGTAAATCCAGGCTACCTTTTCATAAGTGTGGTTTTGTGTATAAAGTAGCGAGATATAAACACCACCAAATAGCACCGTCGCAAATACAATAAAAGGATAAATGGCTAAGTGAGCTGTATAATATAAAGGAAAAACCAGAAAAAGCAAGCCCAAGAAATACATGGGCGAGACTTTTCTTTTCTGAAACACGCTACTTCACCTCGCTTCTTTTCTGAATCACCATTGCTGTTCCTAAGAAAATTATGGCATAAGTCAGCACAATAAACAAGGACTTCCAGATAAAATCATGCTTTTCTGCATAAGTGACAACTAAGTGATTAACATGATAACCTGGTGTCAGACGACAAATCTCTTGAACCCAATCTGGAAAAAGGCTAATTGGCATCCAAGACCCACCCATAATCGCTAAGACAAAATAGGTCAAATTAGCAACAACTGACATGGTTTGCTCAGATTTAAAGAGACTTAACAACAAGCCCAAAGCTAGATACATGAGAGAGGTTATCAGCAGTAAAATAGCTGATACCAACCACCTCTCTCCTGTCATACTCACCTCTCTTACTAAAGCACCAACTAAAAAGACAGCCATAATAGAGCAGATGAAACAAAGATAAACACGAAAGAGTTTTGACAGGTAGTAACGAGGTTGGCTAAGAGGAGAGTGCTCAATAAAAGACAGCCAGTTATTTTTTCGATCCTCTGATAACATCATAGGAAAGGTAAACAGTGCAAAACCTGACATCGAAAAAGCTGTCATGGTCAGCATATAAGATTGCACAAAGGCTTTTTGAGCTACTGGATCATCTAGTTGTACCGTTGATGAAAAAATCAAAAAGAAAACCAAAGGCATCCCTATAGATAAGAGAAAGGTTCCTAAACTTCTAGATAATTTTATTCCCTCAATTTTTAATAATGGTATCATGATTACTCCTCCCTTGTCTGATCAAATAAAGTATTAAGCAAGGTTTTATTTTGTACTTCTATATCTGAAATACGGCAACCCCTGGCTTGTAAGGCAGCCCAAACGGTCTCCATCTCTTTTGTTTTAAAACAAAGTCGATCTTGCTTGATGACCTGATCATAAACCCACTCTGGTCGAATCACATCTGAGAACCGCCGATCAACAGTCACTTCTTTTTCATTTTCTTCACTGCGCATAGCATGAGGTGTCGTGTCTCGCCACAACTTCCCTTGATGCAACACCAAGATACGATCTGCTGTATGCTCCACCTCCTCGATATAATGGCTGGAATAAAAGATTGTAACACCTTGCTCTTTCAAGTCAGCAATAATCTCCCAAAAGCGTTGACGAGTAGAGGTATCCATACCTGCTGTCGGCTCATCTAAAAAAAGAATTTTAGGTTTGCCAATCAAGCAAAGAACAAACGCTAACAAACGTCTTTGCCCCCCTGATAATTTTTGTGACAATTGATTTTTTTGCTCTTCAGAGAAACAAAGTAAATCGTCTATCTCACCATTTGTCAGACTATCTTTATAAATAGATTGAAAGAATGATAAAAGTTCTTTCACTTTTAAATCTTCTGGTATCTTATTTTCCTGCGGGAGAACAGCAACTGAAGCCTTATTGTTAGCAGATTTTGAATTATCTCGGTTCAACAAAACCTGTCCAGCACTCAGTTGCTTATCTCCCAATAAACAGTCCATCAAGGTCGTTTTTCCTGCACCATTTGGACCAATCAAAGCGACACATTCACCTCTGCTAATCTCAAAGGAAATTTGATTTAAAATCACTTTTCCTTTGATCACTTTTTTTAGATTTTCTACCCGTATCATGACTAGCTTCTCCTCTTACTTTTCCTTATTGACACTATTAGTATAGCGCTTTTGACTACTAAAAATTAGGTCTATCTGTCATGACATCATATGACAAAAGTCATAAAAAAAGTGACTACCTATTTGGTAATCACTCCTTATTATCATTGCTACGTCTTGCTTGAATAAGTTCTCGAACATCTCCTCGTCTAAGAGTGAACTCTTCCTCAAACCGTCGTTGATAAGTGGCGTTAAAAATAGCTCCCATAATCAGCACTCGCGCGAAAAAAATGGACCAAATCATAATCGCAAATGTTGTAATCGAGCCAAAATTTCGTAAGTTCACCATACGATTTAAGGTATAGTTGACATATTGTCCAAAAAGACTTGTCGTAAAGACCAAGACAAAACTTGAAAAAATAGTCCCGGGTAAAATATAGTGCCACTTTCTAATCTTAACATTTGGTAAGAGATAGTAAAGAAAAGCCAACATGATAAATAAAATGGCGATAGTGGCTGGCTGAGCAAAGTGCATCAAGATTGAATACATTTTAGAATCCAATTGCAATCGGCTATGAATTAGACCTAAAATAGTTTTTCCAAAGGTTGATAATACAATAGCTAAACTTAGAAGAACCACAACCCCTACACTAACTACCAAACCAATAGCATAAGAAACAATAAAATCCCTGTGATCTTGAACATCATAAGCTTTATTAAAAGATTGTTGTAAAAAATTTAGCGATCGTGACATGGTCCAAAAACCAGTCACTAATGACAACCATAAAAAACCACTAGAAGGTTGATCAAAAATGCCTCGGATAATATTAGCAATACTTCCATAGAGTTGTTTCGGAAGATTATCTCTTAAAAATAAAAGCAGATCAGAAGTATCAATATTCAGATAGGGAAAAATATTGGCTAAAAGAATCAGAAAAGGAAAGATGGTCAATAATAGATAGTAAGCAACAGCAATACTAGATAGGCTCATCTCTGAACTTTTATAATAGCCAAAAAAAGCTCGAATAGACTGACTAGTACGAATTCTTACAATAAACCTTTTCACATCTTCTCCCTGCTATTAGTAAGTCCCTTCTTCTCCCTGACTTGTCAGAATGACAGGACCCTCTTTTGTAATAACAAACTGGTGTTCATATTGACAAGATAAACCACCATCAAGTGTTTTATGGGCCCAACCTGTCTTCAAGTCAGTATCAATTTCCCAAGTTCCCGTGTTGATCATAGGCTCAATTGTTAAGACCATTCCCTCACGCAGACGCAAGCCACGACCTGCCACCCCATAGTTTGGTACCATAGGCTCTTCATGCATCGTTGGACCAACTCCGTGTCCTACAAGATCACGCACGACACCATAACCACGGCTTTCAGCATATTCTTGAATAGCCGCTCCGATATCACCAATTCGATTACCAACAACTGCTTGTTCAATCCCTTTATACATGGCTTCTTTAGTCACAGCCATCAAGTCTCTCACCTCATCTGAAACTTGACCTACTGCATAAGCCCAACAAGAATCTGCTAAACCACCCGAATAATTTTCAGTATATTTTTTCATCTCTTTGACATTATCAAAGTTAAGTTTTGACACATCAAGGATAGACTTATCTAAAGGCTCACTAAGAACCATATCCACTTTTAAAAGATCACCTTCTTTTAAAATGTAGTGTCTTGGGAAAGCATGCGCTACTTCATCATTTAAACCACAGCACGTTGCATAAGGATAATCCATAATATGCCCATCAACACCTATTTGAAGTGGCAGAACATTTTCTTCCTTACAACGTCTGCGGACGTACTCTTCAACTTCCCACATATCAACACCAGGTTTAATCAAATCACGTAAGCCAATATGGATACTGGCAAGAAAATCTCCTGCTCTATCCATTGCTTCAATTTCACGCGCTGATTTTAATGTAATCATAGTTTTTTATTCACTCCTATTTCTAATTCAACTTTGTTGTGACAATAGCTTTAAAAACAATTTGACGCCCTTGATAAATTTCAAAATCCAAGGTAGCATTTTTTCTAGTTCGTGCAATGACTTTAGGATAAATCTGCAAATCATCGTCAATCTGAACAGCCTGTAAAAAGTATAACATCATTTGTTCAATAATAACATTCTTTTGTTGTTTTTTGGTTAAAACACGAATCGTAATTTCTTTTAAATATTCCGTTAAAATCCCTTGAGACAAATTGCCCGTACTATCCACCATTGACGGCGTGATGGTAAACGAAAAATGAGTACTTGCATCATCTACTTTTAAATGAGAGACAATTTCCTCACTAAAAGTCGGTAAACTTTTTTCCTGGAGATTCTTTAACTCAGCCATAACCTTTCGACGCGTCACAACCCCTAACAGCTTTCCGTTATTAGCCACAACTGGTAACATCTGAAAATCATCTAACAACATTTTTTGGCTAACACTAGCTAAACTAACATCGAAATAAGTTACAATAGGATTGCGAGTCATCAACTTGTCAAGGGTCACGCTAGCCTCTTTTCCTGTGATATCCCGCATACTAATCATCCCTACAACCATCTCATGTTGATTTAAAACAGGAAAACGCACCTGATTCAGCTTTCTGACCAACTGATGAAAATCTCTAACAGTATCTGTTTCAAATAAATAACCCGCCTCAAATTTAGGGATTAAGATTTCTTCAACTGTCTTTAAATCTGTTTTTATACGAATATCAGACAAGGCACTATTAATCATTCTAGCAACGGTAAAGGTGTCAAAATGACTAATCATAATTGGAATCGATAAACGATTGGCGATAGCCTTAGCTTTATCCGATACTTCAAATCCACCTGTCACTAAGATGGCATTCCCATGCTCTAAAGCAAAAATTTGAACATCTTCTCTATCGCCAACAATCAGCAACCCTGAGCTAGTCAAATACCGACCAATATTTTCTAATGTCATAGCAGCAATGGCGAAATGACTAAATTCACGCTCTAACCCTGCATTTCCCGCCACCAAATCTGCGCTACAAACCTCTAAAATTTTAGCATAGGTCAGTTTATCAGATGATAGCTGATTTTTAGTTTGAATACGAATGGTCCCACTACGCGGACGTGTTTCAACAAGACCACGACTCTCAGCTTCTTTGATTGCTCTGTAGGCTGTTCCATCACTCACCTTCAAACGATTAGAAATCCCTCTCACACTGACACGTTTACCAACTGCCAAACCCTTTAAATAGTCTAAGATTTCTTGGTGCTTACTCATCATCCGTCACCCCAGCTCTTAACTCGTAAGCCAAGTAATTCCTTATTTTATGCGTGTAACGATCACTACCCTTATAACTCCCCACCAGACGATAATGACATTTCTCAGCAACTCTTTTACTTGCAATGTTTTCTTTGTGAACAATAATATTTATTCTTGCTAACCGACAGGCTTTTAAACCTAAAAAAGAGATATTCTTGACACACTCCGTCATCAGTCCTCTTCCCCAGTAGTCACGTTTCAAAAAATAAGCTAGTTCAGCAGAGTTTTGGTTTAGATCAATCTTTTCAAACTGAACAATGCCAATTAACTCCTCTGATGCTTTCAATTCTATTCCCCATATACCTAGAGGGGCTTTCATAAACTGTAGGACAAATAATTCATCACATTCTTGTCTAGTCTTGGGCTTTGGAAAAATAAAGGGTAACTCATCCTCAATCAACATACTAAAAAAAGAATACCGATCATCAAATCGAAGGGGTCTTAACCTAAGAACTTCTGTTTCAAAAGTGGCATACTTTGCCAATGTTAGCCAAATTGTCATGTGTTTATTATACAGGTTTTTAACGTTTTTAGTCAAATATCCATAGAATAAAGACAAAAAGTGGTATGACTAATCATCTTATAAAAGAATTATAGTCATACCAGCTTGATTTATTCTTCAATGATATCAATATCTGCGCCTAAGGCACGTAATTTCTCAATAATGTTAGAATAACCACGTAAAATAAATTCAATATTAGTGATTTCTGTTCTTCCTTTAGCCATCAAACCTGCTGTGACTAAGGCAGCCCCCGCACGAAGATCTGTCGCTTTAACAGGAGCTCCCGTCAACTGATTTGGACCATCATAAATAATAGTTGAGCCGATTGTTTTAATATTGGCACCCATACGTGCTAACTCTGGCACGTGATTGACACGCTTTTCATAAATCGTATCAACTAAATTTCCACGTCCCTCAGCTTTCAATAATAAAGGTGTCACAGGCTGTTGTAAGTCCGTTGCAAAACCAGGGTAAGGAGCTGTACGGATATTAACTGGTTTTAAAGCTTCTTGTTTTTCTACAAAAATACTATCTTCTTCAATTGTCATCCGAACACCCATCTCATCCAACTTCGCAATGAAACTTTCTAAATGCTCGTATAAAATATTCGTGACTCGAATCCCTTCACCCACAGCAGCAGCAAGAGCGATATAAGAGCCAGCCTCGATACGATCTGGAATAACTTGATGACGCGTCGAACCTAAGTAATCAACCCCTTCAATAGTGATCACATCTGTCCCTGCACCGCGAACACGAGCTCCCATGTTATTTAATAAAGTTGCCACATCAATAATCTCTGGTTCTCTAGCAGCATTTTCAATAACAGTTTTTCCCTTTGCCTTAACAGCTGCAATCATGGTATTGATAGTAGCGCCTACTGTCACAATATCAAAATAAATATGAGTTCCATGCAATTGGCCACTTTCTGTAACTAAACGCATGTTATCTCCCTCATAGGAAACTTTAGCTCCCATAGCTTCAAAAGCTTTTAAATGCAAGTCAATTGGACGTGGCCCCAAATCACAACCACCTGGAAAACCTACAGTAGCTTCACCAAAACGTCCCAACAAACTACCATAAAAATAATACGAAGCACGTAAACTATTGATTTTTCCATAAGGCATGGGGATATTTTTGACCCCACGAGGATCGATTTCTAGGGTTTCCCCCTCACGAATCACACGAGCTCCCATGATTTCCATAATTTCAATCAAGCTATCAACATCACTAATTGCTGGAACACCGTCTAAAATAACGATATCATCAGCTAGCAAAATAGCAGGAATTAAGGCAACCACACTATTTTTAGCACCAGATACAGCAACTTCACCTGTCAATGGTTTACCACCATTGATGACAATTTTTCTCATACTTTCTATTCTTTCCCATTCAAGATTTCAACCTTATTATTTTATCATGTTTTCAGTGATTTGACAAATATAAGTCCCCTTTGATGGCCTTCTCAATACACATGAAAAGCATGCCCCTATTTTTAGACATGCTTTTTAAAACTTCTCTAACTGATAGTATTGACCTGAAATAACCAGATTAAAACAAGGCCAATCTAGCAGTAAATCTCTAAAAGAGTTTATTGTATTGCTTCTTTAAGAGCATCAACCTTATCCAAACGTTCCCAAGGAAGATCAATATCCGTACGTCCCATATGGCCATAAGCTGCCGTTTGCTTATAAATTGGACGCTTCAAATTAAGCATCTGAATAATACCAGCTGGACGCAAATCAAAAACTTGGCGCACAGCTGCTTCTAATTCTGACTCTGCAACCGTACCAGTCCCAAAAGTATCTACCCTAATAGAAACTGGGTGAGCTACCCCAATGGCATAGGCAAGTTGAACTTCTGCTTTTTTAGCAAAACCTGCTGCAACAATATTTTTAGCAATATAACGCGCTGCATAAGAAGCTGATCGATCCACTTTTGTGGCATCTTTTCCTGAAAAGGCTCCTCCGCCGTGGCGCGCATAACCACCATAAGTATCAACGATAATCTTACGACCAGTTAAGCCTGAATCTCCTTGAGGACCTCCAATTACAAAACGTCCTGTAGGATTAATAAAATATTTTGTCTCCTCATCAAGATACTTTTCTGGGATAACTGCTTTAATAACCTTGTCAATAATATCTTGATGAATCTGCTCATTTGAGACTTCTGGATCATGCTGCGTGGAAATGACAACGGTATCTACACGAACAGGCTGATTATCTTCGTCATATTCCACAGTAACTTGACTTTTAGCATCTGGACGAAGGTAGGCAATTTGACCAGATTTACGCAATTCTGCTAAACGACGGACCAAAGCATGACTAAGCGAAATCGGTAACGGCATCAACTCTGGTGTTTCATCTACCGCAAAACCAAACATAAGTCCTTGGTCTCCTGCCCCAATCAAATCTAATGGATCTTTTTCCTCATTTCCACGAACCTCAAGAGCCTCATTCACCCCTTGTGCAATATCAGGTGATTGTTCCACTAAAGATGGATGCACACCTACAGCTTCTGCAGAAAAACCATACTCTCCTTTAGTATAACCAATCTCAGCAATAGTATCACGGACCACACGGTTAATATCAACATAAGCTGTGGTTGAAATCTCGCCAAAAACATGAACTGATCCTGTATAAACCACTGTCTCTGCTGCAACGTGTGCTTCTGGATCTTGCTCTAAAATAGCATCTAAAATAGCATCTGAAATTTGGTCTGCAATCTTATCTGGATGCCCCTCAGATACTGATTCAGACGTGAAAAGTTTACGTTCTGACATTTGACATGTCCCCCTTTTAAATAATAAGTCACTTAAAAATACAAATCGTCTCTGATTTTCAAGTCAGTTAAAAAGTTACAAAGCACTGATTGAGACAACAATCACCTTTTCGGGACTAATTAACTTATCCATTATATCATTGTCTTTTCAAAATAGAAAATCTTTTTAAAAATTTGACATAGTTATTTTCTATAAGCAGTCATATACTTTTTGAATAACTTGAAATCACCCAAGGTTTTGCTATACTTATCTTATGAAAACCTACGAAAAAATCTACCTTGAATTAAAACACCAACCCGATTATATCAGCGGAGAAACGTTAGCAGAAAATTTATCTGTTTCACGAACTGCAATTTGGAAAGCCATCAAAACTTTAGAAAATAAAGGATTAACGGTTGAATCCACAAAAAATAAAGGCTATAAGCTTGTTAGCGGAGATCTCTATCTTAAAGACCAATTAGAAGAACGATTAAACTTCCCTGTTCAAATCCTTGAAAAAAGTCAATCCACTCAGATCGATGCCAAAAATGGACTAGAGAAAGGAGCTCCCGCTCCTACTCTTTACTTAGCTCAAGAGCAAACAGCTGCTAAAGGAAGATTCGGTCGATCTTTCTTTACGGATAAAACAGGTGGCATCTATATGTCCTTACACCTTAAACCCAATTGCCACTATCAGGATGTGAAACCTTATACCATTATGGTAGCAAGTAGCTTGGTGAAGGCAATCTCTCGATTAACAGGTATAGAATGTGATATCAAATGGGTTAATGATATTTATTTAAATGGTAAAAAAATTGCTGGTATCTTAACAGAAGCTATGACGTCAGTTGAGACAGGTCTAGTAACAGATGTCATCATCGGAGTAGGCATCAATTTCTTTATTTCTACCTTTCCTGAAAATTTATCGGAAATAGCAGATAACCTTTTTCAAACAACTCCAAGTATTACGAGAGAAGATTTAATTTGCAGTATGTGGAACATTTTTTTTGAAACTCCTGAATATGACTTGGTGAAATACTACAAGGATAAGTCACTTGTCCTTCATCAAACCATTACTTACCTTGAACAAGAACAAGAAAAACAGGCTAAAGTATTAGACATTACCAACCGTGGAGAATTGCTGATCCAAACTGGAGAAGAAAAAAAGACGCTCTCCAGTGGTGAAGTTCGCCTTATTTCTTGGTAGTCTTATCAATAGCCTTCATTACGCGACTAAGTACCAAACTCGTATAAAGTTTTCTAATCAATAAAAATGCCCAAAAACCTGCAAAAAAATACTCTTGATCAAAGATTGCTTGGTTAAACAAATAGGTTTCTACGGCTGTACCTAAAGCAAAAATAAGAAATTGTTGTCTTGTCATGGTGACATTATAGCATAATTTCTCAAATAAAACATACCAAAAACACATTAGAAAGGGGTAAAATAGACTCCTTCTAATGTGTTTTTTCATTCATAAATTAAAATGTCTAGCTTTCTTCCACGATAATTTTGTCAGCCAAAAAATCAAATCCTTCTGGGATAATGAAAGCTCCTTGGTCTTCTTTATGATTTTCTGTCTCACTATCTTGCTTTTGCGCTTTTAGTTGCTTAGCAAACTCTGATCGAATGCGGTTGAAATCCTCTTTAGGAACTGCCATGATTTTAGGAGAGAAATCAGCCACCTTACTCATAATATTTCCAACAATTGTGTTCAAATCTTCACGACGCATAGCTTGTTCAGCATTAAATGCAGCATCAAAAGCCAAGATAGCATTGTCGCTATTTGCAAGAACAGGTTCTGATCCTAGCAAAAGAGCTCGATTTTGTGGTGAAATACTATCTAAAATTTCATTCCAAGCAGATTTTAAAGCGTCCAAATAAGCTCTAGATTGCTCACTGTCCTCCACCGTTTCTTTCATAATGGTCATAATTTTAACCTTATCTACCTTGTAGGTCACTTGTGACTTAGGTTGAGAAAGGTTAGAACTAGACTTCACTGATCCTGTTTCGAGTTTTTTTAGTGCCTGCTTTAATTCTGCGATCTCAGCTTGAAGATGGCTTAATTCTTGCGTCAACTCCTCTGTTAGACCAATATGATTTCCCTTTTCCTCTGCTAATCTGATGGTCATCATTTCCGCATAAACTTTCGGATGAGAACCATTTTTTATATCTTGCAAGGCCTTTGTGACCTCCTCAATCATGGCAAAGAGACGTTCTTTAGGAAGTTGCAAGTTCATCTCAAACACTTGACCAGAATGGGTGTTCGTACCACCTGTTTGAACAACTAAGAGATCTCTAAAATATTGTAGTAAGTCGGTTGCAAAACGACTCATACTTTTTCCATTCTCAAAAATGGTGTTCAAATTATCTAAGGCCGCACTTGCATCTTGCTCACGGATATGAGCAACATAATCATCTAAAGCCTTTAAACTAATACTTCCTGTAATTTCTTCTGCTATGCTAACTTCTACACGATGATGGCGTGTTAAACTAAGTGCCTGATCCAGAATTGATAAAGCATCACGCATTCCCCCTTCAGCTCTTCTAGCAATAATTTCTAGAGCCTCTTGGTCAAAATCAATTCCTTCCTTATCAAGGATAAATGCAAGATGGTCACAAATAGCAAGAGTATTGATCGCTTTAAATTCAAAGCGTTGAACACGAGATAAAATTGTTGCTGGAATTTTATGTAGTTCCGTGGTCGCTAAAATAAAAACGACATTTTCTGTTGGTTCCTCAAGCGTTTTCAAAAGAGCATTAAAAGCACCTGTGGAGAGCATATGGACCTCATCAATGATATAAACTTTATATTTTGCAACACTGGGAGCATAAGTCGATTTATCACGAATGTCTCGAATTTCATCCACACCATTTTTTGAAGCGGCATCAATCTCAATCACATCCTCAAGGCTACCTTCTGTGATCGCTTGACAAATATAACAAGTATTACAAGGCTCTCCTCCTACTTGATTAGGGCAGTTCATCGCTTTAGCAAATATCTTGGCAGAACTTGTTTTTCCTGTCCCACGTGGTCCTGAAAAAAGATAAGCATGACTTATTTTTTCATTTTCTACCGCCTGACGTAGTGTAGTGGCAATTAAAGATTGCCCTACCATTTCTTCAAAGGTTTGGCTACGATACTTACGATATAAGGCTTGATACATTAACTCTCAACTCCAAACATACTAAAGTCCCATGTTGTTTTTTCCACTAGAAGTGCTACAAATTGTTCTAAATAAGCTTGGTCAAGATCGTCGTAATCTCCCACTAAATGTGAATCCAAATCCAAGACCCCTATCAATTGTCCTTCTTTTACCATCGGAACAACAATCTCACTTCTTGCTGCTGAATCACAAGCAATATAGTTAGCATGCTTTGTCACATCATTAACAATCATAGTCTGCCTCTTTTGTGCAACCTCGCCACAAACTCCCTTTCCTAAAGCGATCCGAACACAAGAAACTCCACCTTGAAACGGTCCTAAAATCAATTCCTTTCCATCAAAAAGATAAAATCCTGTAAAAACAGAATTTGGTAGTGTTTGCTTCAAAAGAGCACTCATATTGGATAAATTGGCTAAAGCACTACTTTCTTTCTCCAACAATAATCCTGCTTGTGCCAACATCAGTTCATAGGCATTTTTTTTATCTTGCTCTGTCATTCTAATCTCCTTAACAGTCATTCTTATCTATTATAGCAAATTTCTTTTCCACATCACATAAAAAAGAAAGATAGCCAAGGAAATCCTAGGCTACCCTTAATTGCTAATCTTAATAGTACTCCCCTTGACGGTAGTTCCATGAGTTAAAGTGATCAGATAGGTGCATCATAATTTTATCAATATCCAAACCTTTACGGATCACAACTGGACATGGCTCAATAGAACGGCTACCTTCACCTTGCTCAGGGATTAACTTACCATCTGCATCAACCATTGAAACCATAACACCTTGCTCATAGCGTGTTTCAATCGTTTTATCTGGTTGGATTGAGGCTACATAGTCGTCTGCTTCAATAACAAGGTCAACCTTAGATTCGATACGCTCACCGATTCCCTCAACTTTACCACGGTTTCCTTTACCTGATGGGTTAGCTGATGAAGCATAAACCATTTTTCCTTCTTTTTCCCACATCTCTTTAGCGATTTGCTCACCTGCAACACCAAATTTGATAACAAAACATGACGTCCCACGCACATCTGTCATCAACTCCTCACGACCATCACCAAAAGCTTGAAGTTTAGCATAAGCATCTTCACGCCATGGCAAGATACAACCTAAAAGAATATCTTCATCCCAATGTTTTTGGTAAAAGGCATCAATTTCTGGTGTTAATTGAGCAAGGGCACGAAGCTCTTCCATGCTACCGCAAAGGACAACACCTGGTTTATTACGATTACGCTCTTTGGCATCAAATTTACGCTCCAAACCAGCTTTATCAGATGTCATGATGATGTAACCAACCTTAGTTGGACACACGATACATCCTCCTTCACAATTAAGAATATCAAATCCTTCTTGTGAAAGATTGCCGTCCCATTGAATGTGTTTTGTCATAATATATTCTCCATCTAAATTTCTAAATACTTATTTATTTTATCATGTTGTTAACTGAAAATCAATCTATTTTCAGAATTTTCCAAACTATTATCTCTATTGCCAATAACTTGGACGATTTTTCTCATATTCTGCAATCAAATCCTCAAATTGCAAAGTAATCCCAATATCATCCAAACCTTCTATCAATTTTTTCTTCCAGTCAGCATCAATCTCAAATGAAAATTCTCCAACTGGTGAAATAATTTTTTGTTGAGGTAGGTCCACAGTAATCTCATCTTCTGGCGTAAGATTAGCTAATTGTTCTCTAACCTCTATAGGTTGAACAATCGGAAGCATGCCATTATTTAATTCATTATTGTAGTGAATATCACCAAATGATCCTGCTATCACCACTTTAAAGCCATAATCTTCTAGAGCCCAAGCCGCATGTTCTCGAGACGAACCAGCACCAAAGTTATCTCCTGTAATCAAGATAGTAGCTTTTCGATACGCCTCTTGATTAAAAATAAAATCAGGATTTTCAGTATAGTCATCATCTAGGTAGCGCCAAGAGTACATCAAATACTTTCCAAAACCTTTTTTATCAATTAACTTTAAAAATTGTTTAGGAAGAAGCTGATCCGTATCGATATTATCATTCATTAAAGGGACAGTAGTTCCTTTATAGACTGTAAATTTTTCCATCTTGCCTCCTATTGCACTTCTGGTAATTGACGAACATCTACAAAATGGCCTGCAATAGCTGCTGCTGCTGCCATCGCTGGACTACACAGATGAGTTTTGGCTCCAAAGCCTTGGCGATCTTCAAAGTTACGATTACTTGTTGAAGCACAATGCACTCCTGAAGGAACCTTATCCGGATTCATTCCTAAACACATGGAACAACCAGGATCACGCCACTCAAAACCAGCATCCGTAAAGACCTTATCAAGTCCAAGTTTCTCTGCTGCACGCTTGACAGGGCGACTTCCTGGAACCACAATGGCAGTGACATGAGGAGCAATCTTTTTCCCTTTCACAACTTTTGCTGCCAAGGCTAAATCACTCAAACGAGCATTAGTACAAGATCCTAAAAAGACATAACCAATTTCAATATCCTCTGCCTTTTGACCAGGTTTTGTTCCCATATATTCGTAGGCTCTCTCATCATTCATATCTCTAATTTCTGGAAAAGCTTGATCAAAAGAAACCCCCATCGCAGGATTGGTTCCCCAAGTCACCATAGGAGCCAAAGTCGAAACATCCATGCGAATCACCTTGTCATACACGGTATCTGAATCTGATACCAGTGTTTTCCAATCAGCTACCGCCTCTTCAAAATCTTTCGGAGCACCAGGACGACCTTTTAAATAATCAAAAGTTGTTTGATCAGGGTTCATAATCCCCATCTTAGAGCCAAATTCAATAGACATATTACAAATGGTCATCCGCTCTTCCATACTCAAGCGATCAATTGCTTCTCCAGTGTATTCAACCACATAACCAACTCCACAAGCAACTCCGTACTCAGCAATCAAAGCTAATATAAAATCTTTAGAATAAACACCTTTTTGAGGCTTTCCAGTAAACTCAACCAACATACGTTTAGGTTTAACTTGCCAGATTGTCTGTGTTGCAAAAACATGCTCGACCTCTGAGGTACCGATACCAAAAGCAATCGCACCAAATGCTCCATGTGTCGCGGTATGACTATCCCCGCAAACGATAAATTTCCCTGGTTGTGTCTTTCCAGTTTCTGGACCAACCATATGCACAATACCCTGATTTTCAGAACCATGTGGTGCATGCTCTATCCCAAAATCCTTAACATTTTTTGCTAAAGCATCAATTTGTGCCTTGGAAATAACATCTCGAATATCATAAATGTTAACAGTTGGGACATTGTGGTCAAAAGTGCCAAAAGTTAAATCAGGGCGACGTAGTTGACGTCCTGCATCTCTTAGACCTTGAAAGGCTTGGGGACTGGTTACTTCATGTATATAATGTTGGTCCACATACATGAGTTGAGGTTCTCCTTCATTTCCTGTAATAACATGACGGTCCCATAATTTATCAAAAATCGATTTTCCACTCATTTTTTACTCCAAATCAGATATAATATCAAGCCATCTACGATAAGTCCAATATACCATGTCATAACGAAGTACCATTTTCTTGTCTTATGTCGCCATTGATAAGCGGCAAACATGGCACCCATTCCACCTAATAAAAGGCTCTCTAGTAGTAAGACTTTCTCTGGAATACGCCACTGTTTTCTTCTAGCTTTGTTCTTATCGCTAACATAAGTCATATAAACTAAAAGATTCCAAAACAGTAGGCCAATCGTCAATTGTATCGCCATCACTTATAAATGACTTATGATCGCTTGGGTCATCTCAATCGTAGTCGCTTCACCCCCAAGATCTCTCGTTAAAACGCCTTGAGCAAGAGTCTTAGCAACAGCTCCTTCAATCATCTCAGCTCCAGCTACCTCACCAAAACTTTCGCGTAACATCATTGAAACCGATAAAATCATACTAATGGGATTCGCAATTCCTTGTCCCGCAATATCTGGTGCTGAACCATGAATAGGCTCATACAAACTTGGTCCATTTTCAGAATGACTAGCCGAAGGCATTACCCCCAATGTTCCAGGTAAAACACTGGATTCATCAGATAGGATATCACCAAATAGATTTTCAGTTACCACAACATCAAATCGGGCAGGGTTAGTAATCATCATCATAGCAGCAGAATCCACTAATTGATGTTCCAAGGTAACTTCTGGGTACTCCTTTGCAACCTCTTCAGCTACTTGACGCCATAATTTTGATGTCGCTAAAACATTTTGTTTATCAATGCTGGTCACTTTTTTTCTACGACCACTAGCAATGTCAAACGCTTTTCGCATAATACGACGAATTTCATCAGCAGAATAATCATTAATATCTCTTGCGGAATCCTCATTTAAGAGATGCTCTCCAAAGTAAATCCCACCTGTCAACTCACGAACAACTACAAAATCTACCCCTTCAATCCGCTCAGACTTTAAGGGAGAAAGATGTTTTAAGGCATCAAAAATCTTAACTGGGCGAATATTAGCAAATAAATTCAATTCTTTACGAATCGCCAACAAGCCTTGTTCTGGACGAACAGGAGCATCATCATACTGAGGGCTACCAATAGCTGCCAATAGAATCGCATCTGCTTGCTGACTAGCAGATAAGGTGTCTTCTGGAAGGGGATGACCAACTTGATCAATCCCAGCTCCTCCAAATGCCTTTTCTTCAATACTATAATGAAAGTCAATTTTTTTAGCAACAGCAGATAGAACTTCTAAGCCTGCCGCCATAATTTCTGGGCCGATACCGTCTCCTGCTAAAGTCACAATTTTTTTTGTCATATGTCGCCTCATTTATTTATTTGGAAATTCAAGGTCTTTTTCAGATACTTTATGACCAATCTCACCAGAGTTTTCTTTTTGAACAAGTGTATTGGCATTAATGTAAGCAATTGCTCCAGCTTTTAGAACATCAAAGTCAATCCCTGAAGCATTAAAAATCGTACCAGTGTCAACATTTTCAACAGAAACCGAAACACGCGCCTGTGCATCAATGCCATCTGTAACAGCATCCATACTATAGCTAAGCAATTTCACGGTTTGGTTGAAGAATTTATCAACAGCATTATAAATCGCCTCAACCGATCCCTTACCATTGGCAATCACTTCAACCTCTTCTTGATCAATATTCACCATAATAACATCCGCGGTGACTGTATCATCAACGTTTGATGTTAACTTAAGATCTTTAAAGTGGAAGCCTTCTGGATTTTCGATATCATTGCCTGCAACCAAGGCACGAATATCTGCATCTGTAATGTCATGTTTTTTATCTGCCAAGGCTTTAAATTTAGCAAATAATGCTGTGATTTCTGATTCCTCAAAGCCAAGATCCAGTTCTTTTAATTTTTCAACAAAGGCATGTCGTCCAGAAAGTTTACCAAGTGGCAGTGAGTTTTTCTTAACTCCAACCAATTCTGGAGTAATAATTTCATAGGTCAATGGATTTTTTAGGACGCCATCTTGATGGATACCTGATTCATGCGAAAAAGCATTTCCTCCAACAACTGCTTTATTTTTAGGAATCGCAATACCTGAAAAACGTGATACTAATTCAGCAGTATTAACAGTTTCTTTTAAGACAATTGGACTTTCAGCTTGATAATAATCCTCACGAATATTAAGGGCAACAGCCACCTCTTCAAGAGCAGCATTTCCTGCACGTTCTCCAATACCATTGATCGTCCCTTCAACACGACCTGCGCCATTTTTAACCGCAGCAAGCGTATTAGCGACAGCCATGCCAAGATCATTGTGACAATGTGGGCTAAAGATGATCTGACGTTCAGATTTCACATTTTCAATTAGATATTTAAAAATATGGCCATATTCTTCAGGTGTGGTGAAACCAACTGTGTCAGGAATATTGATGTAAGTCGCCCCAGCATCAACAGCTGTTTGCACTACTTGTAAAAGATAATCTAACTCTGTTCGTGTCGCATCTTCAGGCGAAAATTCCACTACCTCAAATTTAGAACGCGCATAAGATACATGCTCTGTGATAAGTTGCAAAATTTCTTCCTTAGATTTTTTTAGTTTAAATTCTCGGTGAATAGGACTAGTTGCAATAAACACATGAATTTGTGGGAATTTTGCATCTTTAATCGCCTCATAGCAGGCATCAATATCAGATTTAACTGATCGAGCAAGGCCTGATACTGCTGTTGTTGTCATAGCTGCTGCAATCTGTTTCACTGCTTCAAAAGAATCTGGACTAGCTGCTGGAAAACCAGCTTCAATGGACGAAATCCCCCACTTTTCCAGCTGTTTGGCAATAGCAACTTTTTCTTTAATTGAAAAGTTAACACCTGGGGTTTGCTCTCCATCACGAAGAGTTGTATCAAGAAATTCCACTTTGTGCATAAGAATACCACTTTCTAAAATCTAATAAAATAAAAAACATCTCCCGGAAAACCAGCGAGATGTTTTTCACTATCCCGCTTGGTAAGCCAAACAGGACTAATGCAATTTCCAGCATTAGCCCTCCTGTCGCAACAACAATGTAAATGAAATTGTTTGAATAGACATTTGACTTTTCCTCTCGATGTAATAATTATTAATATAATACCTTCTTTTTTTTTAATTGTCAATAAATAATTGCTTATTAATGCAAATTTTCTGAAAAATCTGTCAACCGAAAGTTCTATAATGAAGTTAGCCACCTTACCTTAGTCAAGAATTAGATGTT
>CAMCQB010000007.1 GCA_945876895.1 uncultured Streptococcus sp. | reverse complement strand
GAGTCGATAGGACTTTGGAGCCTTTTCAATATACTTTGTTATTGGGCGGTTACTTTTTACTTACCGCTAAATGACAAAAAAACTTCCCTCACAAATGTAAGGGAAGTTAGGAGATTTATGAAAAAGAAAAGTTTTAGGATGACTATAGTATAGCCATAAGAACTTAAAACAAGCTTAAAGAATCTAAAAAAGATTTGGTAGCTTTAATTGAACTGTGAGCGGAAGACTGTGAGAAAATGATAGATCTTCCTTGGACTGAAATGTCCTGTGTCAAATCTCCTATTTCTTCTTGCTCTATCAGTATCTTATAATTGAACTCGCCCTAAAATCCTTGTGAAAATGATGCTCGCTCTTGTGTCATGTGACACGGCAGTTGAGCCCTATTTTCATACGGATTTTTACGGGATTAGTATCTTGGTGTAATTGAACTCGCCCTAAAATCCTTGTGAAAATGATGCTCACTCTTGTGTCATGTGACACGGCGGTTGAGCCCTATTTTCATACGGATTTTTACGGGCTTAGTATCTTGATTTAACGCAAAAGTATCTTATTTTTACTCTACACTTTTTAGGGCTTCGAGCATGTCGATTTTTTTGAGCCATTGGTTGACGATGATGCCTAAAATAATGAGAATCAAGATAACAACACCAGCTGGTACGGCATAGATGAGCCAACCGACTGCGGGGTTAAACATGACCGTATCTGGTGGGATAATGAGAAGCATATAGCTGTGTAAGGCATACCCCATACCAAAGCCTACTAAAATCCCGATTAAGGAAAGATACATGGTTTCACGATAGATATACATGGTCACTTCCTTATCATAAAAACCAAGTACTTTAATGCTGGATAACTCACGGATGCGCTCTGCTACATTGACATTAGTCAGGTTATAAAGAATGACAACTGCAAGTAAGACAGAGGTAATGATCATAATATACATAACACGGTTAAGAGAGTCCACAATGGTGTTAACCTGCTCTTTGAGAGTGGTATTTTGAACAACACCTTTAACGGCTGCAAGGTCCATAAAATCTGTGGCAACAGCATTGGTGTTTTTAGTAGAGTCATCTTTTAGCATCAGCAGATCAGCGTTGTAGTCAACAGATGTACCAAAGGCTTTTTCATAATAGTCTTGGCTCATAAAGATAAAGTGACTCATGTACATCTCTGCAATACCTGAAATGTTCAGTTTGATACTTTTTCCATCAGCATTCTTAACAGCGAGGGGATCCCCTACTTTAACACCTGTCAAATCAGCTAATTTTTCTGAAATCACCACACCATCTTGGTCTAAATGCAAATCCTTGCCATCTGTACGATTCACCAAATTGATGTATTTTCTAAATGTCGCATCATCTTTCCCATCTGTGACAAGGGTGGTGATGCTTTGTTCATCATTATTGTCTCCTGCGACTTTTGTTAGGGTTTCATAATGAACAGATAAGTGGCTCTTGACATCATCTGAGTTTAATAGTTGATTCAAGTCTTTTTCTTGACTACTACTTAAATGATTATTTTCAGCCACGATCATATCATACTTGATGATGTCATTAAACTGACGATTATTAAGGTCAGCAATAGAAGATCGGACACCCAATCCTGCAAATAAGAGGGCAATGGAGCCACAAACGCCAAAAATGGTCATCAACATCCGTTGTTTATAACGGAAAATATTTCTAGCGGTCACCTTTTGTGTAAAGCTCATACGAGACCAGATCGGTGTAATGCGCTCCATCAAGATTTTTGAGCCAGATGCTGGTGGTTTAGGGAGAAGAAGCTGGGCTGGTTTTTCAGCCAACTCTTTACGCGCTACAAGTAAAGCTGGCACCACGCTACTCAGTAAACCAAGTAGGATAGCTAGTAAGGTTTTTACTGGGTAAAAATGAAGCTCAATCGGAGCAACAACCAACTTAGAGGCGTAGGTACTGTAGATGATACTTGGTAAAAGCAAGTGCCCTGCCAGTGTTCCGATAGCTGTTCCGATCATACTGGTCACAAAACCATAGAGAACAAACTTCCGAACAATAGAGCGGTTATCGTAGCCTAGAGCTTTGAGTGTTCCTGCTTTTAGGCGCTCCTCATCCACAAAGCGTGCCATCGTCGTAAAGGTAACAAGTGCCGCAATGAAATAAAGCACAACAGGGAAGATATTGCCAACTGCGTCAATCACTGAGGCGTTATTTTCATAAGAAACATAGCCTTCTGATCCTGGGATTTCTCGGCGTGTATAGGTTTCATAGGTTGGTTGCTCAAGATCATCTAGGCTGTCTTGCGCCTCCTCTAGAGCAGCTTCTTTTTCAGCTAACTCTTTATCAGCCTGGGCTTTTTTGGTTTGATAAGCCTTTGTTTTTTCTGCTAGACTAACTTTGGCGGCTTGAAGTTGGCTGTCTTGCTCTGCCACGGCAGCTGCACCATAAACAGCTTTAGCAGCATTTAATTGGTTTTCTTGATCAGTGATTTGCGCTTGTGCCTGATCGAGTTGCGCTTTTGCATCACTGAGTTCTTTTTTAGCAGCTGTGATTTTAGCATACCCTTCATCAATGGTTTTTTGCCCCTCTTCTTTAAGCTCTGCTAAACGAACACTCGGTTGGTTTTCCAAAAGTTTAGTGACAGCTTTTTTATCTTCATAGACTTGATCGATGTAGATTTGCTCATAAGGGCTAATGCTTCGTAAATCATCATAAGCAACCCGTGCTATCATATAAACATCTGAATCAAAGCTTGTATCAGTCACCACACCGTAACCATTTAGCTCACCACTACCTGCTGTGGTTTGTCCAAGATTAACACGAGACAGCAACTCTGAGGAGTTGACAAAACCAACGATTTTATAACTGTGATCTTTTAGGACCTTTTCCCCGTTTTGACCAGCTTTTTCTGTAAAGTCAATGGTATCTCCTATCTTATAATCATCTTGATAGGCTGCAGAAAGGGCGATTTCACCACGTTTTGTTGGTAATTTTCCCTCAACTAAGTCATAGGTCGATAAGGTTTCTGGTTTTGAAAAAAGGCGAAATGCACTCGTGCTATCTTTAACCACAACATCTTTGAAATAGCCATACTCAACGGTCGCTTCATCATCTAAGCCATCCAAAATTTTGGTGTCTGAGCTATCCAAACCATAATTACTAATAACAAAAAGGTCTGCTGTTTGATGTTCTCTAAAAAAGTCCTCCCCAGTTGTTCTAATATCTGGTCCTGATACTTTAAGCCCAATCAAAGCAAAAGAGCCTAAAGCCATTAAGGAAACAATAGATAACACACGACCTTTTGAAGTTGAGAAGGATTGTCTAAGATCCTTCCAATACGTTTTTCCCACCACTTGACGACCTCCTTAATACTCTAAGTCTTCAATCTTTTGAGGATTAGGATTGATATCAATACTTTGCACACGCGCATCATGCATCCGAATGACACGATCTGCAATCGGTGCCAAAGCTCCATTATGGGTAACAATAATAACGGTTGACCCTTTAACACGTGCCATGTCTTGTAAGATTTTTAACACTTGTTTACCTGTCTTATAATCTAAGGCACCCGTCGGCTCATCACACAAAAGGATTTTAGGATTTTTAGCAACTGCTCGTGCAATCGCTACCCTTTGTTGCTCCCCACCAGATAATTGCGCTGGAAAGTTATTAATCCTCTGACCCAGACCAACATCTTCTAAAGTTGCTGTTGCATCCCGTGCGTCTTTGACAATCTCAGATGCCAACTCAACATTTTCCTTAGCTGTCAGATTAGATACCAAGTTATAAAATTGAAACACAAAGCCCACATCTTCTCGGCGATAGGTTGTTAACTGCTTGGCATTATAATTAGAAATATCTACCCCATCAATGATGACATTTCCCTCATCGTTTGTGTCCATTCCACCTAAAATATTGAGAACCGTTGACTTACCAGCTCCTGAAGAACCCAAGATAATCACTAGCTCTCCTTTTTCTATGTCAAAATTAATATCGTTATTGGCAATGATTTCTGTCTCACCCATCTGATAACGTTTATAAGAATGTTTTACTTCAATGTAAGCCATGATAATCTCCTTTACTTTATATCAACAACATGTTGATTTAATTACTGGAATAGTATATAATGACTAGAAAGAAAAAGCAATCATCACTTTTGAACAAAGTGTTGATTTAAGAGGTTCCTATGCAAAAAAGACAAACACAAACCAAAACTATCATCAAAGACAGCCTGGCTAGCTTATTGTTAGAAGAAAAGTTTGAAGATATCTCTGTCAGTAAACTCACCAGAAAAGCTGGCATCAACCGAGGTACCTTTTACCTTCACTACATTGATAAATATGACATGATGGATCAGCTCAAAGCAGAGACACTGGCTCAACTGACTCAGATATTAGAAGATACAGACCTTAATCCCAAAGCAACCATAAAAGCGGCGCTAGATTACCTCAAAAATGACTTTACCTTTATCTATGCCATTTCAAAAAGTAGTTTTACAGACTTTTCTCAGACTATCACCATCTTTTTAAAAAATATGATTAAAAACTCCCCAATGGTCGTTTCAGACTTAGCCAATAGCTACCATATCCCAGAGAAATATGCCCTTGAAATGCTGGTAGCTAGTATAGAGAGTATCATCACCCTCTGGATAGCTGACGGTGCTACAGAAAGCACCGAAGAAATGACGGAGATTATTTTTAATGTCTCATATTTTGACAAATGGTGTTGATGGCGCTTTCATCACTTTTATTGTAACACAGTTGCAAGATTTCCCATCAAAAAATCCTCTTTAACAGAGAGAACAGACAAAAGGCTAGGTAAGACATCAGAGATGTCTTACCTAGCCTTTTCGCATCACTATTACTGCTCTTTCTCACGATAAAAAACAGCTTGGTTGGCAACCGTGACAATCCTATCACGACTAGCATCTGAAGATGAGTAGGCTATTCCTCTTGGGATAAAATAAAGGGCTTCTATACTCAATCTGTTTTCAGCTACCACAAAACCTGTCGCTCTTCCTTTGACAGCATCGTTAACCGCAAAAGACTCTGGAATAAGGACATGGTCCCCAAGAAAGATCTGGTTTCCTATTAGGTCTGAAAGATGATCTGTAGCCGATTGATGATCAATTGTAAGAAGACCAGCTGCACTAAATTCTAACTGATGCCCATCTTTAGACTCCCACTGTCCTTTGATAGAGGAAAAATCACCTTTTACCATATCAGCTACTGCCATGCTCACCAAACCAGAAACATCAAAAGCTGTCCATTGCCCTTGTCTTGTGTCATCATTAGATAAGTGAATCAGATCAGCAGGTAATTTTTTCAAACCGTAAAAGGCAACGGTATAAGCAGCTAACACTTCGACCTCATCTGAACCATCATGAAAGGCAATAATCAACTCATCAATACCGTCCCCTTCTAAATCCATATATTGATAAGAAGGATTGCGACTGGGAGATTGTAGCACTTTCAGATTCACATCACCTGTTGTGGCTTTTAAAGGCAGACCTGTGGTATATTCCTCAATAGCAGATTGATAATTGTTCAACACCACTTGATAGAGTGATTTATAATCTACCGCGCTGGCATAATACTTTTTTAGAAAAGGAAAAAGAACTAAAGAGAAAAGCATCATAGCCACTAAAAGTATTATGACCTTTAATCGAGCCATCAAACAAGCTTTTAGACTCTCCCTGTTATCCCAAGACACTCCCGTAAACATACCCTCTCCCAAGTTCAATGTATTTTTACTATTATACCTTATTTCAAATGAGTTTCCAAAAGTTTTTTAATAAAAAAGTGAGAACAACCGTTAACATACGATTTGTTCTCACTTTTTAAAATCCATTTATGACTAGGCTTTAGCCGTCAAAATTTCTAATGTTTCAATCAAGTTTTCAGCATTAACCTCAATGGTATCACCAGTCGCTTTAATCTTGACTTCAACAATACCTTCGGATGCTTTTTTCCCGATAGTGACACGAATTGGAAGACCAATCAGATCACTATCTGAGAATTTAGAGCCGACACGTTCGTTGCGGTCATCTGTCAACACCTCATATTTAGCAGCCATCAGGTCTTTTTCAATACGAGCGGTCAATTCTTGGGCAGCCTCATCTTTGACATTAACAGTAATCAAGTGAACATCAAACGGTGCCAATTCTTCAGGGAAATTAATTCCCCAAGCATAACGGAAATCACCTTTTGGTGTTTTATTAACAAAGATACGAGCGTGTTGCTCTAAGACCGCTGACAAGATACGGCTAACACCGATACCATAACATCCCATAACCATAGGAGTTGCCTTGCCATTTTCATCAAGGATCGTAGCCCCCATACTATCTGAGTAACGTGTCCCTAGTTTGAAGATATGACCAACTTCGATACCACGCGCAAACTTCAAGACACCTTGACCATCTGGTGAAAGTTCTCCTTCACGAACTTCACGAATATCGACATATTCTGCTGTAAAGTCACGTCCTGGGTTAACTCCTGTCAAATGGAAGCCATCTTCGTTAGCTCCTGTTACAGCATTGCGACTATCCTGTACCTTACGGTCAGCGATAATTTTAACTGTATCTGGTAAGTTAACAGGACCAAGTGAGCCAAAGCTTGCCCCAAAGATAGTTTGTGCTTCTGCTTCTGTTGCTGGCTCTAAGAAATCTGCTCCAAGGTAGTTTTTCAACTTCACATCATTGACTTGGTCATTGCCCACTAAAAGTGCAACAACTGGTTGACCATCTGCCATAAAGAGAAGAGTTTTGATGGTTTGTGTTTCCTCAACTTCCAAGAAAGCTGCAACATCATCAATAGACTTACAATCTGGTGTGGCAACTTTGACAACTTCTTCTTCTGCCACAACCACTGTACTTGGCTTATAGAGATCTGTCGCCATCTCAAGATTGGCAGCATAGTTAGATTCGCTAGAGTAAGCAATGGTATCCTCACCAGCAACTAACCATGATGTTAGCTCTGCTTTAATCTCTTCTAAAACATCTGTCGGGATCTCATCAATAGAGCTAATCGCTTTATCAAGTACCAACCAGTGATCAAGGTCTGTACGATCAGCTGTAATCGCCATAAACTCTTGGCTATCTTTTCCGCCCATAGCACCACCATCACCGATGATTCCTTTAAACTCTAAGCCTGTGCGTGTAAAGATAGCTTCATAAGCCTTTCTATAGTCCTCATAGGTCACATCCAAACTGTCATAGTTAGGGTGGAAACTATAGGCATCTTTCATGATGAACTCACGTGTACGGAGCAGACCATAACGTGGACGTTTTTCATCGCGGTATTTTGGCTGAATTTGATAAAGGCTAAGGGGTAATTGCTTATAAGATTTCACCGCATCACGCACAAGAGCGGTAAAAGTCTCTTCGTGGGTTGGACCCAAGATAAAGTCAGACTTGTCTCGGTTTTTTAGTTTGTAAAGGTCTTCGCCATAAGTTTCATAGCGCCCTGATTCGCGCCAAAGGTCAGCGGTTAAAAGAGCTGGTGCTAACATCTCGATAGCTCCAATTTTTTCAAACTCTTCTCGCATGATATTTTTTGCTTTTTCAATCACTCGATTAGCAAGTGGAAGATAAGCATAAATCCCTGCTGAAATCTGGCGAACATAGCCCGCACGCACCATCAAGGCATGGCTGATAACTTGGGCATCACTTGGCATTTCGCGAAGTGTTGGAATAAGCATTTGACTTTGTTTCATTGTTTTATTAAATCTCCATTTCACTTTTTTAGAAAAAGGCACGCACAATATCGTTCCATGTCACTGCAACCATCAACAAGACCATAAAAACAACCCCTGCCAAGGTAATATAGGTTTCTGTTTCTTGTTTAAGAGGTTTTTTACGAATAGCTTCTAAGATATTCATCACTAGCTTTCCACCATCAAGGGCTGGAATGGGAAAGAGGTTAAAAATTCCCAAGTTGATGGACAAAAGACCCATCAAATTCAAAACAGCTATCAATCCTGACTGGGCTGCACTGCTTGTCATCTGATACATGGCAACTGGCCCACCTAATTTGTTAAGATCTGGTTGTAAAATTAAATTTTTAAAAGCATCAAGAATGAGGAAAGCACGATCCCAAGCTAGCGTGATCCCACCAACAATTTTCTCAAAAAATCCTGTTTTCAGACCTGGTGAGACACCTAAGAGATAGCGATCGCCTGATTTTTTAGGAGTAACTTCTATTTCCTTCTCCGTATTGTCAGACTTCACCGTTAAATGAAGCACCTGATCAGACTTCATATTTTTTGTCGTCTCATCTACAGCTGACACGAGATCTTCCCAGTTACTAATTTTAATCCCCTCGATGGCTAATATCTGGTCATTATTTTTAAGACCTGCTTGAGCAAGAGCACCATTTTCAACCACTTGGACATGGTTTGTGGTCACATCTTGAACCCCACCTTGAGCAAACATCAAAAGGATATAAACCAAAACCCCTAAAATGAAATTATTTAAAGGACCTGCAAAGTTAGTAATCATCCGTCCAAAAACACTAGCATTTTGATATTGAACATCTAAAGGAGCGATACGGACCTCTGTCCCATCCTCTTCAATAATAGTGGCATCATGATCAACCTGATAGGTCTTTGTTTCTTCTAAGACCAAACCTGTGATAGTCAGTTTATCCTCTAAATCATAAGAGATGACATTCATCGGAAGAGCAGTTGGATCAATTTGCTTTCCTGATAGGTTAATCCGCGTGACCAAGCCATCTGGATTAACCGTCAAGCTTGCGGGTGTTCCTGTCTTAGTCTCCGGTTTGTCCTCACCCCATCCAGCCATACGGACATAACCACCTAAAGGTAAGATACGAATAGTATAAGCTGTGCCGTCTTTTCCAATATGGGCAAAGATTTTTGGTCCCATACCGACGGCAAATTCACGTACTAGAATCCCTGATTTTTTGGCAAAATAGAAGTGACCAAACTCATGGACGACTACAATAATACCAAAAACTAATATGAAAGTTAAAATCCCTAACATCAACTGCCTCCTTAAAATAAACCAAAGAAGTGCATAATCGGAAAGACAAAAATCATACTATCAAAACGATCTAAAATTCCACCATGACCTGGGATAAGATTTCCAGAATCCTTCACACCATAGTGACGTTTAATCGCACTTTCAACTAAATCACCAAATTGCGCAAATACTGAAAATAAGGCTACTAAAATTAACATCACAAAAAAGTTATGAGGGGCGTAAACACTCTTATCAACCAACATAAACACAAAAGAGACCAAAACAGCGCTGGCTATCCCTCCAAGACTACCTTCAACTGTCTTGTTAGGAGATACCCTTGGCAATAATTTTCGACGGCCAATTTGTCGCCCAATCATATAAGCTCCTGTATCTGTCGCCCAGACGATGAATAGAGCCAACAGTACCTTATCTAGTCCTGAGATGCGAGCTAGGGCGAGATTATGAAATCCGATACCAACATAAAAGCTCGATGCAATCGCAAAAGTAGCATCATCAAAAGAATACTCTCTGCTATTTAAAACCGTTCCTGCCAAAATCAGAAAAACAACCAAGGCATAACTGATAAAACTACTGTCTGTAGGAAGGAAGGTCAGGTATTGATCCATCGGAATGGTCATCACAATCGCTGCCAACATGGCTAAAATTCCTTCAAATGAAAAGGGCTCTAACTGCTTCATCCTTAACATTTCAAATACACCAATAGCAGCTAAAGCTCCTAATAGTAATTGGAAAGACAGTCCGCCAATAAAAACAAATGGCAGGAAAATAGCCAAAGCTATTCCTCCATAAATCACTCTTTGTTGCATGATATCTCCTTAATTAAACCCCACCAAAGCGACGATGGCGTTGATTGAAATCTGAAATAGCTTTTTCTAACTCCTCTGCGTTAAAATCTGGCCACAAAACATCTGTAAAGTAAAACTCACTATAAGCAGTTTGCCAAGGTAAAAAATTACTAAGACGAAGCTCACCGCTAGTACGAATCACCAAGTCTGGATCACGATAAAGATAAGGCAAATGATTGGTCATCAAATAATTAGCCACCAAGTCCTCATCAATATCTCCAGGATTAAAACGAGCCTCTAAAACATCTTGTGCAATCAACTTAATAGCACTGGTAATCTCAGCTCGACCACCATAATTCAAAGCAAAGTTTAAGACGAGACCTGAATTATGCTTGGTTTTTTCAATGGCACGCTCTAAAGCCGATAGGGTTTCTTTAGGTAAGCGATTAAGCTCACCAATCATTTGGACACGAACATTATTGCGATGGAGTTCTGGGACATATTTATCAAAAAATTCCACAGGAAGATTCATAATAAACTTGACCTCATCTTCTGGGCGAGACCAGTTTTCTGTCGAAAAGGCATAAACCGTTAGAACTTTAACACCTAACTCTGAAGCTTTAATGGTCACATTTTGAAGAGCATCCATACCTGCCTTATGCCCAAACACACGAGGCTGCATCCGCTTTTTAGCCCACCGACCATTGCCATCCATAATAATCCCAATATGATGTGGAATGTGTTCTAAATTGAGTATTTTCTTTTTTCTTTTAAAATTAAACATAATCGTGATATCCTAAAATTGTGCTATTGGTATTTTACCATAATTTAGGCGGTTTTGATAATTTTTCTAATGTGATCCCTGAGAAGACTTTCTCTCTTTCTTTTGATAAAATAAAACAAAAAGGAGATGTCATGACAACCTTTGGAATTATCGGATCAAGTCAAACCGCCTTACTACTTTGCCTTGAAATGCAAAAAATGGGGATTTGGGTTAATTGTTTAACACGGCACCAAAATTCTAGGATTTATCAGGTAGCCGATAGTCGTTATCAGGCACGTGATATTCAATCTATTATTAACTTTGCTATGGATAGTGATAAGGTTTTTATTGTGGATAGGGAGTTACAAGTGGGTATATTAAAAGAGTTGGAAAACCTTACTCAGTTTGTTCAAAATTTAGACCTCTACCATTACCTATCTCAAACCGATACGATTAACCTCAAACTCAATAGTATCTCAGATATTATCACCAAAGGAAATAAAATCCAAAAAGACTTACATATCTTATTTTTAGCAGATATTAAGAGTCAAATTTTAGCCATTAGTCAAAATAGCTACCAGCACCAAGAACTCAAAGAAAGTTTGGTGTCCCCTCCAATCAGCCATACCCTTTATCAAAAGTTGGAGACAAAATTAGCTCACCTAAGCAACCTACTCAACCTGCATGAAGTGATCAGTATTCGAGCGCTTATTTTTGAAGGCGAGGAGGTTATCTTCCAACAGATAACACAAGGTGTCCACCAAAGCTTTGAACCAAGTTACCTTGCTTGGCAAACTAACATTTATCATCTCATGATCAAGCAGGCACTCGATTATCCTATGGATCTCCATCTTAAAAAAGAAAAAAATTACTATGCGACTTGGCTGGATCACACTGAATTAAGCAAGCTCAAAAAACAAATTCCCTATTTCCCTGAATTTCAACTGTATGCTCCCTACCGAGCAACATCAGGCTACCTCGTTTTAAGCGAGCCTTATCTTAGTGATAAACTACAAAAACTCAAAAAACTCATGGACTAGCCATGAGTTTTTACTTATTCTTGAATGGCAGCATCATCTGCTTCAACTTCGCTAGTGACAGCACTTTCTGCAGTGTCACTCGTTTTTTTGACAACGCGTTTAATAGCTGACAATTCAAAGGTCAAATAAACACCTTCAACATCCAAGACAACCTTCTGCGCTTCTTGATCAATCTCATCAATCAAGGCATACATACCACCAATCGTCACTACCTCATCCCCTTTAACGAGGGCATTAAGTTGATTTTGACGCTCTGTTGCCTGTTTTTTTTGTTGGCGTGAGGTGAAATACATCATCCCTACCATCATGACTAAAATAATAATTAAGCTAAAGTTCATCTTATCCTCCAAAATACTAAAGTCATAAACTACTATAGCAAAATTACAGGCTTTGAGCAAGAAGAAGCTCGGTTTCTGATTAATTGATGAAGGCTGTAATAGCTTCCTCAGATAGTGAGGAATCGCAAACAACTTTAACCTGACCAGCTTTTGCAACTAAAAGCCCTGGAACAGTTTTCACACCATAGGCATCACGCAAGGCCTGTGTTTCCACTAAATCAGCTGGATTTTGACTATGTAAAAAATAAACCTTGACACCCTTTTCTTTGGCCACACGAGATAACTTAGGCGCAAAACGTTGGCAATAAGGACAGGTTTCACGTCCAATAAAGACCACCACATCTTGCTGAGTCGCCAACAGGTCTTTGAGATCCTTGGCTAAAATCGGGGTAAAATCTTGAATCGCTTCTTGAAATGTAAACATCTGCTTTCTCCTTTTTTTATGATAAGTCTATCATATAGAAAATTCTATTAAAGCACAAAAATTTTTAACGAAAATCAAAAAAATTGTGACAAGGCATTAGCTGTCCTTATCACAATTGTCATATGATTATTCTTAGTCTCGGTCATCATAGCCATTTGGATGACTTGAATGCCATGCCCAAGCTGTCTCAATGATTTTCTCAATATCATCAAATTGTGGCTTCCAGCCCAAAACCTCACGTGCCTTAGCTGAGCTTGCAATCAAGGTATCTGGGTCTCCTGGACGACGATCAGCCAGTTCTGCTGGGATTTCTTTTCCAGTTACTCGACGTGCAGCCTCTAGGATTTCAAGGTTTGAAAAACCAGTCGATGATCCTAGGTTAAAGGCTGACGATGGATTTCCTTTACGGAGATAATCCACTGCCAATAGATGAGCATCTGCCAAGTCAAAAGGATGCACATAATCACGCACATTAGTACCATCTGGCGTCTGATAATCATCACCAAAAATCATGATCTTATCACGTTTGCCTTGCGCCACCTGTAAAATAATAGGCAATAAGTGAGTTTCAGGACCGTGATCTTCTCCGATAGAGCCATCTGGTTTTGCACCTGCCACATTAAAGTAACGCAAAGCAACAAAACTGATACCGTAAGCTTCATCTGACCACTTCATGATGGTTTCCATCATGAGCTTACTTTCCCCATAAGGATTGATGGGACGTTGTGGTGTTGTCTCCAAGATAGGAATTTCTTCTGGAATGCCGTAAGTTGCTGCTGTTGATGAAAAGACAATGTGCTTCACTTCAAACTCACGCATCACTTCAAGGAGATTGACCATTCCTGATGTATTATTCTCAAAGTATTTTAGGGGTTCAACCATAGACTCTGCTACAAGAGAATAGGCCGCAAAGTGAATCACCGCATCTACTTCTGGATTTTCCTTGAAAACCTGACGCATAAAGTCCTTATCTGCCAAGTCACCCTCATAAAACTTAGCCTCAGGGTGAAGGGCTGCACGGTGCCCTGTGACCAAATTATCCACTACCACCACATCTTCTTGACCTTGTTCAATCAAGCGGTCAACCATGTGAGAGCCAATATAACCTGCCCCACCTAAAATCAAAACTGCCATATCTTCTCCTTTTTCTATCTACGGAATATTGCACCCATCTGTTTGAGCAAACGGACAAAACCTGCCTGTCCCTCAGCATCCATCTTGTAAACACCTGCATCCTCTAAGACACGTAAGAAACGATAACCGATTTCTTGTTTGACAATAGCAGACACCGTAGCTACATCACAAGTTGGGTACTTCACTTTTAAGCTATCTGCCCAATCCTTATGATAATCTTTAATAGTATTATACTCATCTAAGAGATATTTTTCAACCTCAAGCATCTCATCTTTTAGTCGTGGTGGCAAAATAGCCAAGCCCATCACTTCAATCAAGCCGATATTTTCTTTTTTAATGTGCTGAACATCCTGATGAGGATGAAACACACCATCTGGATAAGATTCACTGGTGTGATTGTCTCTTAAAACCAGATCAAGCTCATAAAGGTTTCCTTTTTTTCGTGCAATCGGGGTGATGGTGTGATGCGGCTGATCTCCTGTATAAGCTAAAATATCTAAAGACAAATCAGAATAATCTTTCCAAACTGCCATGACCTTTTCAGCTAAAGTACAAAGAGTCGTCTTATCAGAAGCTTGTAAACGGATCACAGACATAGGCCAGTTGAGAATACCTGCCCTAACCTCACTATAACCTTCAAAAGTAAACTCTTGTAGTAGCTCTGCTTTTTCCATCGGAAAAATATGACGACCTGCTTGATAGTGGTTGTGGCTTAGGATAGACCCTCCAACAATCGGTAAATCCGCATTGCTGCCAACAAAATAGCCTGGGAAAATATCTACCAAGTCCAACAACTGAGAAAAAGTCTCTGGAGTAATCACCATTGGTCTATGTCTGGTATCTAATACAATACTATGCTCTGTAAAGTAGGCATAGGGAGAATATTGAAATCCCCATTCTTCGCCATTCAAGTCGAGACGAATCAAGCGATGGTTAGCTCTTGCAGGATGATCTATCCGACCTTGATAACCTTCATTTTCTACGCATAAGAGACAAGTTGGGTAGCTAGAGCTGGTCATGGTTTTTGCTTTTGCGATATCTTTGGGATCTTTTTCGGGTTTAGAAAGATTGATAGTGATTTCTAGATCCCCAAAATCTGTTGGAACTTGGTAGGCGATATTTTTAGCAATAGCTTCTTGCTTAATGACATCATTGTCTTGACTCAATTGATAAAAATCTAGTATGGCTTGTTCTGGTGAACTTTGATAGGTAGACCAGAAGTTCTGGTTAACTTGGCTAGGAATTGGGGTAATGAAGTTCATCAACTCCGCCCCCAACATCTCTTTTTCTGCTCCACTATCTTCAATCTTACCATTTTGAATAGCCTGATCAACCAGTGCCTCTTTTAACTCCAATAAGCTCTTTTCTGAGGTTGATTCCAAGCTAGTTTCTCCTACTAGATGAAAGAGACGATTGACAAGATACACCCGATCCATCTCTTGATACTGGCTTCTTTTGATAATTTCTGTGACAAAGTCTTGCACTACCGTCATCTTCTCTTCTCCTTATTCTAAACGCTTAGCACCTGAAGCAATTTCTGCCAGATAAAAACTTGGCGCATAACCCACGACCTCGGTATAAGTTTTCCCTAATTGCTCTTTAAAATCTTCAACTGCTTCCTTAGCTACAATAGCAATGGCACAACCACCAAAACCAGCACCAGTCATCCGAGCCCCTAAGACCCCTTTTTGTTCCCAAGCAGTATGGACAAGGGTGTCAAGCTCAAGTCCTGTCACTTCATAGTCATGCTCTAAAGAAATATGTGAGGCATTCATCAAGCGACCAAACTGGTCTAAATCCCCTTTTTCTAGCGCTGCTCTAGCTTTTAAGGTCCGTTGATTTTCTAAGACGGCATGGCGAGCCCTTTTCAGACGATTGCTGTCTTTAATTAAATAAGCATATTGATCAAAGCTTGCTTCGTCCAATTCTCCCAAGCTTTTAATGGCTAGCTTACAATTAAGCTCCTCTACGGCTTTTTCACATTCCAAACGACGCTCATTATATTTTGAATCCGCCAATTCACGACGTTTATTGGTATTCATAATAACAATCACATAAGAGCCCAAATCAAGCGGAACTAAATCATAGTCTAACGTATTGGTATCTAGATAGATGGCACGCTGGTCTGCTCCCATCCCAATGGCAAACTGGTCCATGATTCCTGAATTTACGCCAATAAAGTCGTTCTCTGTTTTTTTCCCAATTTTAACTAAATCAAGGCGCTCTAGCTTGAGTTCAAATAAACGCTCTAGCATTATCCCTATTAACAGCTCCAAGGAAGCAGAAGAGGATAGGCCTGAACCGTTTGGAATATTACCATAAACATAAACATCCATCCCAGACGAAATCTGATGTCCTGCTTCTTGCAAGAACTTGATAACCCCTTTGGGATAGTTGGTCCAGGAGTCTTTTTTATCAAAGACCAAGTGGTTAAGATCCACCTCAATGATGCCTTCTTTTTCAAAATTACCAGAATAAAAGCGTAATTTTTTATCTAGACGTTTTTTAGCAGCCCCGTAAGTCCCTAAACTAATAGCTGCTGGAAAAACATGCCCACCATTATAGTCTGTATGCTCACCAATAAGATTAATTCGACCGGGTGAAAAGAAGCAAGCATCGGGCTGATAGCCAAAAACTTCCTCAAATTTAGTCTTTAATTCTTCTGTTTTCATAAGCGACCTCCTTTTTGAAAACCCTTTCTTATTTACCTTCATTATATTACAAATGCGTAAACGCGTCAATCGTTTTTAGTAAAATTTTACTAAAAAATTTTACTCATTTTAGAAGATATTGTTCAAATATGATATAATAAAGAAAAAATAGTAGAAACGAGGTTATGATGGCAACTCTAAAAGATATTGCTCAGTTAGCTCAGGTCTCTAGTGCGACAGTGTCACGGGTCCTCAATCAAGACCAAACTCTCTCGGTTAGTCCTGAAACCAAAGAAAAGATCCTCAGCATTGCTAGAGACTTAGGATATAGCAAACAAAGGAAAACAACATCAAGACAGAAAAAACGTTCACTAGCTATCGTTCAGTGGTACACTCAAGATGAGGAACTTGATGACCTCTACTACTACTCGATCCGTATCGGTTTAGAAAGACGTGCCCAAGAACTTAATTTCGAGATTTATCGATTTTTCCAAGATCAAAAATGGGACTTAGAGTTGAAAGTAGATGGTATTATTGCCATTGGAAAATTCAGTTTAGAACACATCAACCTCCTAGAGACTTGGTCTTTCCACATCGTTTTTATCGATAGTGACACCCTTTCTCTTGGGCACTCTTGTGTCACAACTGACTTTATTCATTCTGTAGAGGGAGTCATCGATCACTTCTTTAGCAAAAATTTGACAAAAATCGGTATGATTGCCGGAGAGGAAAAATCTAGCGATCATAGAACACCCCTACTAGACCCTCGCTTCCAAGCTTTTCAAAACTATCTTAATAAAAAGCAAGCTTATCAGCCACAGTATATCTTTATTGGGGATTTTTCTAGTCAAGCAGGCTATGATTTAATGAAAAAAGCAATTAATGACTTGAAAGATAATCTCCCTGGTGCTTTTTTCATCGCTAACGACAGCCTTGCTTTAGGTGCCTTAAAAGCTTTACAAGAAGCTAAGATACCTGTCCCTGAACGTGTTAGTTTAATTTCTTTTAACGACACTACGATTACACGTCAAGTCTTCCCCAGCTTATCTAGTGTCACTGTCTTCACAGAAGAAATGGGGAAAAAAGCAGTTGAACTGCTCTATGACGAGCTAAAATCTTCTCCTTTAGTCCCACAACTAATTAGATTAGGAACTAAACTGACATTACGTGATAGTAGTAAATAAACAAAATAGCCATTCAAAGCCTCTACGTAAAAAACGCATGGAATCATTTATTAAGAATGATTCCATGCGTTTTTTAGTAGGAAGATTTATATCTTCTCAATCTCTTTAGGATGAATAGGAGATTAATGTCATCCCTTCTCTAATCATTAGTAAAGAATATTTCTATCTGTTTCCCTGTCAAAAAAGTGAGCTTTGTTTAAATCAAAACCAAAGACCAACTCTTGATTAGGAGCAATATAATCACGCGCATTAACTTTAGCAACAAATTCAGTTTGTCCAACCGTACAATAAAGGTGCGATTCAGCTCCCAATAGCTCTGACAGACCAACTGTTGCCGATACAACTGCTTTGGGAAAGGCTTCTAAAAAAGCAGGTTCCAAATGCAAATCCTCTGCTCTAATCCCCAAAGTTATCGTCTTACCATCATAACCTTTTTCTTTCAAGACCTTAAGACAACCTTCTGGAACCTCTAGTTCAAAGTCATTACCTTTACCTATAACCTTTTCGCCTTTTAAAGTTACCTCAAAGAAATTCATAGCTGGGCTTCCAATAAAGCCTGCAACAAATTTACTAACAGGTTTATTATAGAGTTCTTGCGGTGTTCCAATTTGCTCAATACGACCGATAGAACCCGATTTATCTGGGTTTTTAGTGGCACTCATGATGACAATGCGATCTGCCAAAGTCATTGCTTCTGTTTGGTCATGTGTCACGTAGATGGTTGTCGCTCCAATACGACGGTGAATCTTGGCGATCTCTGCACGCATAGAGACACGCAATTTGGCATCCAAGTTAGACAATGGCTCATCCATCAAGAAAACTTTCGCATCACGAACAATGGCACGCCCCATGGCAACACGTTGACGTTGTCCACCAGATAGATCTGCTGGCTTACGTTGTAAAAATTCTGTCAAACCAAGAATTTCAGCTGCCTCTTTGACACGCTTATCAATTTCATCTTTGGAGTACTTACGTAGTTTTAGACCAAATGCCATATTTTCATAAACACTCATGTGTGGATAGAGGGCATAGTTTTGGAAGACCATAGCGATATCACGATCTTTCGGCGCTTGGTCATTCATGAGTTTACCATCAATATAAAACTCACCTTCGGTAATGTCCTCAAGTCCTGCAATCATACGAAGGGTCGTTGATTTACCACAACCAGATGGGCCAACAAAAACAATAAACTCTTTGTCTTTAATATCAAGATTGAAATCTTCAACAGAGTAATACGTTGCATTTGGATACTTTTTATTGATATGTTTTAAATTTAATTCAACCATAAAATGCTCTTTCTATTCTTCAAAGTATATATCTTGTCCATTTTCAACCACACGATAAGTTAACTGTTTCAAGTTAATCTCTGCCTGTGCTTGACAAGTTTTCGCCTGATTACTTCGTTTAATCATAATAGTGTTATCGTCTATTTCTTCAATCTCAATATGTCCGTCTAGATCAAAAGCCTCTGACTGATTACGATAAGTAAATAGGTTTAATAAAGCCTTGACAATAGGACGTTGAACTTCACTTGCAATTTCCTCACTAGTGTAGTAATGACGATTGATATTACGTCCTTCTTTAGTTGATTCTAGTAAATCCAGATCATTTTTTCCTGCTAAAAATCCAACATAGTAAACTTGTGGAATCCCAGGGGCAAAAGCTTGAATTAGACGTGCCAAAAAGTATTTTTTATCATTGTCTCCTAGAGCAGAATAGTAGGTTGAGTTAATTTGATAAATATCCAAATTATTATATTCTGCTGAAGAATACTTTCTCTTCACATTAGCTCCAACCTTATAAAGCTCATTTGAAGCAAAATCAATTTCATCATCTGTCAGAATATCTTTAACATCTACTACGCCTATGCCATCGTGAGTATCTAAGGTTGTAAACTGTTTCATTGGGCTCATCTTCAGCCACTTAGCCAGACGGTTAACCTTTCCACTATAGAGAGAGTAAAGCGTTACCATTGGGAGAGCAAAATCATAAACATAATAATCATGATCAGCAATCTTAAATTGAATGCTGTAATGTTCATGAATCTCTGGTAATAACTCCACACCTGATGATGCTGCTATGTCCCTAACTTTAGCGAGTAAATCCCAAATATCTGGTTCGACAAAGAAATCATTTGTATCTAATTTTTTGATTGCATAAGCAAAAGCATCCAAGCGAATTAAATCACAACCATTAGCAGCAAGGTGCTCAATTGTTTTCGTTATGAAATCCATCGTCACTGCTTTAGTCACATCTAAATCAATCTGTTCCTCACCAAATGTATTCCACAAGTATTCCTTACTACCGTCTGCAAAAATAATTTCTTGTTTAGGAGCGCGATCCTTACGCTTATATATTAAATCAACATCAGCTACTGTCGGACGATTTTCAGGCCAAAACTTATCCCAGCGCAGGAAAAGATCTGCATATGGACTCTCATCTTTCTTCTCTTGGAAATCTTTATAATACTTCGATTGGCGTGAAATATGATTAATCATAAAATCAAACATTAGATAATATTTTTCACCTAATCGTTTCACATCTTCCCAATCTCCAAAAGCCTCATCAACCTCTTCATAATCTACTGGTGCAAAACCTCTGTCACCTGTTGAGGGAAAGAACGGTAAAAGATGGACACCTCCAACTGCTTCACCAAAATAATTAACCAGATTAGTTTCTAATTCTCTCAAATTTTTTCCTAGACTGTCTGAATAAGTAATTAGCATTGTCTTATTTTCAATTGCCATAATAACTCCTCTATTTTATCCTTATAAACAAATATTCATCTTATTTCACTGCACCATTACTCATCCCAGCAATAATATTTTTTTGGAAAATCAAGTAAACAATCGTAATCGTAATGATTCCAACAATATAAGAAGCAAAACTTGGGCCGTAATCATTAAAATATTGACCTGTATAGTTGTATTGGAAAAGTGGCAGTGACCACATGTTTGAATCTTTATTTAAAATCAAAAGTGGCAACATAAAGTCATTCCAAAACCACAATGCATTGATAATCAATGTTGTTGCATGCATCGGTTTTAACATAGGATAAACAATTTTACTATAGGTTGTGAACTTATCTGCCCCATCAATTTCCGCTGCTTCATCCAAACTATCTGGAACACTCATCTTGATATAGCCGACATATAAAAACAAGGTCTGAGGTACAGCATAGGTTAAATAAAGTAAAATCAATCCCCAGATATTGGCAATCCCAAGTTTATTCATCATCACGGTAATCGGAATCATGATAACTTGGAAAGGAACAAAAATCCCCAATATTAATAAACTATACATGATAGCATAAGCTTTATTTTTAGACATATTTCGTGCAATTGAATACGCTGCTGCAGGGATAAAGGCCATGACTGCTACAATTGAGATGACTGTAATTAGGGTTGAGTTTAAAAAATAATCCCCTATACCATCCGCTAATAGTCGATTATAGTTTTTAAAAGTGACTGGATTTGGTAAAGAAAAGAAGTTCTCTACAATATCTTTTGTTGTTTTAAAAGAACTAGAAACTGTCACTAAAAGAGGGATAAAAATTAAGATAGCACCAACTCCTAAAAGAGCATACTTCCAAAATCGATTAAGCTGTTCTTCTTTTTTCATAAATAGTGACCTCCATCAAATTTCAAAACGCTTTGAGAGTCTAATTTGTAAAATTGAAATTAAACCAATAATTACAAATAAGACAAGAGCAATAGCATTGGCATAACCATATTGATTACTTTTAAAGGCATAATTATAGACTAATAATCCTAAAGAAGTCGTTGCATTATTTGGACCTCCTCCAGTAAGAGCAAAAATTTGGTCAAAAGCTGTCAACCCTGCTTTTAAAGCCATGATAAATACCATAGAAACACTTGGTAAAAGATAAGGTAACTCAATGCTCCAAAATCTTTGCCTACTATTTGCACCATCAATCTCTGCTGCTTCTACAATTTCAGAAGGAATACTTTGCAAACCTGATAAAAAGATAATAATAGGCATTGCAACACCTTGCCAAAGAAGAACGAAGATTACTGCTATCGTTGCCCCAACGTTAGTTCCCAAAAGACTTGTTTCTAAAAAGCTGATTCCTAAAGTTTTCCCTAAAGCTGGTAAACCATAGTTAAATACTTGTTTAAAAATCAAGGACACTGTCAAGCCTGACAACACTGCTGGAAAGAAGAACCACGCCCTAAAGAAAGTTTGACCTTTTAACTTTGTATTCAATGCTTTTGCAATTAAAATTCCTAAGCCAATTTCTCCAACAATTAAACTAACTGTCAAAACGAGTGTAAAGCTAATAGCTTGCATGAATTTAGTATCGGTTAATAAAATGGTATAGTTATTGAGACCAACAAAGTCAAAATTATAGGTTAAACCTGTCCAATTGGTCAAGCTATAAAAAGCTCCCTGAACCATAGGAAAATAAAAGAATATTACCTGTAAAATTAGAGGAACTGCTAAAAAAGTCCAACCTCAATATTTATTTAAAAACGTTCTCATTCCAACCTCCTAGTTGACATCTGATTTCATAGGATTAAAGAAAGCATTTAAATCATTTGCTAGAGCTTTACCATCACCTGTTGATAAATAGTTTGTAGTCAGAGTAAAAAAGTCATTTTCACTATTCCAATGTTGACCCAACCAAACCAAATGGCGATCTGTGAAAGCAAGACTTGTTAAACCACCTAGCTCAGAGTCTGCTCCTCTAGTAACAACACCTTTAACGGCAACAGGCCCCCCATCTACATCATAATATTTTTGCATGGCTTTTGCTGTAGTCATATAAGCTACAAACTTATTAGCTTCTTCCTTATAAGGGGTTTTAGAAGAAATAGATAGCGCCAGATCTCCTGCTCCAATTGTAAAACTTTCTCCTTTTTTCTCACCTGGAAAAGCAAAAGTTCCAATCTCAAAATCAGGTTTCTGTTCCTTGATACTTGGCAAGGCCCATGAACCATTAGGTGTTATTAGGGCTTCTCCTTTAGCAAAAGTCGCTAAGGCGTCCACATACCCTGCACCTTGCCAGTTTTTCTGCATTGCTCCTTTTTGTCGAAGGAGATCAATACGTTCCATATCTTCTTTTAAGACATCGTCTTTAGCAGAGATACTATTTGGTTTTGAAAAACGCAAATATTGGTTAGCTTCATCATCTCCACCAGTAATGGTTGCTAGCGATAGCTGATGGTACCCATTTAAAGTCCAACTCTCAGATCCCGCTATCGCAAACGGTGTTTGCCCATCCTTAATCATTTTAGCTACTAAAGCTTGGAAGTCTGCCCATGTTTCTGGCACATGGTATCCTAACTCTTTGAAAGCTGTCTTATTGTAATAAAAACCATAAGCATTAGCTGTCAAAGGGACATTGTATATTTTGCCTTCTACAGCATATTTAGAGGCGTAATTATTAGCAATATGATCAAGATAATCTTTATTGGTTAAATCTTCAAAGTAACCTGCCTTAGCCCATTCTTGAAAATCAATATTTTGAGGGTAAAGACCAACAACATCTGGAATATCTCCTGCTAACATTCTAGTTTTTAGAACCTCACCAGGCGCAGGAACATCAACTACTTTGACATGAATTTTAGGATTTTCCTTTTCAAAATCTTTAATGATTTCTTTTATCGTAGCCGACATTTCTTTTTTCTGGTTAAAATACTCTATAGTCACTCGCCCATTATCTGATTTCGTCTTTTCTTGACTACAAGCACCTAGACTAATTACAGAAAATGCTAAGAGACCCAATCCTACTAGCTTATGAGACCATTTCATACTGGAATCCTTTCTTTATAGCGCTTGAAAATGTAATTGTTGACTGATATAATCCCCTTGCACAAGAGACATTGTCAGTCCTGCATACATCAACTCTGCTCCTGAGTAAACTTGTCCACTCCCAACCAATTGATAAAGTCTACCTTCCTCTAAATCTTTTAATTTTAGAGTTGTTTCCATTGTCTCAATCTGGGATTGAATGCGCACATAAGTCACAAGAACGTTATCTTGATAATTAAATTGTACAGCTACCTCATTACTTACTTCGTCTGGATTGATAAGACGATAGTGTTGTCCAAATTGAACAATCGGACGAAGTTGTTTATAATGACTCACCTGCGCTTTGATTAATTCTTTTTCTGATTGAGATAGGCTCGTCAAATCCAACTCATACCCAAGATTTCCCATCATAGCAACATGTCCTCTTGTATCTAGAGGTGTAGTTCTTCCCATTTGGTGATTTGGACTGGCTGACACATGGGCTCCCATAGAGATTGTCGGATAAAGATAGCTAGAGCCATATTGGATAGGAAGTCGAGCAATCGCATCAGTATTATCACTCGCCCAAACCTGAGGGAAGTAGCGCATCATTCCTAAGTCATTTCGTCCACCTCCGCCAGCGCAACTCTCAAATAAAACATGAGGATAACTTTCAGTCAAATAACTCACCAACTCATATAGCCCTAACATATAACGATGAGATTGCATCTGAGTTTCTAAATAATAGGAACCATTCCCAATATTAGTAATATTTCGGTTCATATCCCACTTGATGTAATCAATATCATGGTTTGCTAAAAGTGTATCAAATGTTGTCTTTAAATAGGCTACAACCTCTTTATTAGCTAAATTAAGTACAAGTTGATTTCGAGAATAGGTATGAGAACGATTAGGTACTTGTATACACCAGTCAGGATGCTGGCGGTAAAGATCACTATTTTCAGATATCATTTCTGGTTCTACCCACAGACCAAATTTTAACCCTTTCGCATGCACCTCATCAATGAGATTAGCCAAAGTTCCGCCTAATTTTTCTTCATTAACAACCCAATCTCCAAGTGAGCGATTATCATCAAAACGATTCCCAAACCAGCCATCATCTAAAACGAATAACTCTATTCCTAATTGTGCTGCATCATCAGCTAACTCGAGAAGCTTGTCTTTTGTAAAATCAAAATACGTAGCTTCCCAGTTATTAATTAAAACAGGTCGTTCCTGATGTGCATAGACCGGAGACATGATTTCGTCTCTAACAAAGACCTGACTCTCCTGACTTAGCTGTGTTAACCCCTGATTAGAATAAGTGATTAGAGCAAGCGGACTTGAAAAACTAGACTGTGGCTGAAGTTCCCAAGAAAAATTATCATCATTAATACCAATACCTAAACGGACTTCTCCAAGCTGATTCTCCTGAATAAAAGCTTGAAAATTTCCACTATACATCAATTGTAAAGCTAGAGCCTCTCCACTATCTTCTTGGCTCCCCTCTTGACACAAAATTAATGCAGGAGTTTGAGCGTGACCTGAGGCACCACGATTAGATGCAATCGAAAAAATCCCTTGACTAACTTTTTGACGACGGACTGTTTTTTCCCGTGCATAAGCGCCTTGAAACGTTAGCAACTCATAGTTTGATTTAGGTAAGTCTAGCATAGTGCTAAGTTGACGATGAATGACTACCTGATCTGACCCTACATTTTCTAAACGATTAAAGCTAGTGATCGTATCATAGTCTTCATAAGCTGTATAATAAAGGTAAAGACGAAGCTTGGTCACTACATCTTCCAATACTAACTCTAACGTTTCTGCCTTATCTGTGACATAAGGACTAGGAAGTCCCTCAACCTCTAAACTACCTGAAATAATCCGATCAGCCACTAACTTAAACTCTGTTACCGAATGATTGCCACACTCGACAACCAGTGAGGGCTTTCTAAAATCTCCTAGCCCATGTAAGCCAATCACCTGACGTTGTGTATCTAAACTAAAAGTACGGATATTGGGATCTGGATTTCCTGAAAAAGCATGATCGCGTTCATAAATACTATTGGAAAAATGATAACTTCCAATTTTTTTCCCAATATGCTTTAACAATAGGTAACCTTCTCGATTTTCTAAAATCATACTGAATTGTTTAGCTTCAATATAGTATAAATTCTCTTCTTTACGAATTCCCATATTTCTTCTCCTTTATTTCTTCTCTCATTTTACAACATGAAAGCGATAACAAAAATAGAATATTGTTAACTATATATGGTAAAATGTTAGGTAAGGAGGTTCTTTGCACTTATGTTTTCAGAATACCAAACCGGAACAATTGATCTAGCTGTTGACTTTTATGGCTATGAGGACTGTCCAAAAAACTATAGTTTTGGACCAGCTGTTAGGGAGCAGTTTGTTTTACACTATATCAGTAAAGGAAAAGGAAGTTTTCACTATGATAATCAGATTTATCACCTTAAAAAGGGAGATCTCTTTTTATTAAAACCCAACGAATCCACTTTTTATCAAGCAGATGCAAAACAACCTTGGTCTTATTATTGGATTGGGATTAGTGGCACCAAAGCAGAAGACTACTTCCGACTTTCTCAATTATATGAGACTGGTATTATCCAAAATTTAGATACTAGAACTATCGGAAAATTAATTATCCAAAGTATTTCTCAGACCCATGGATTAAAGTCTGACAATCACTTGCATCTCTTAGGACAACTTTACGAACTCCTACATCTTCTGGCCTTGTTGAATCCTACAACAAAACTTAAGCAAGAGAGTCCTACTCAAGAACTCTATCATCGCTCTAAACGTATCATCGAAACTCACTATACTATAGCTGACCTCAGCATTCAAGGGATTGCTGATGAACTAAACGTTAATCGCTCCTACCTCACAACTGTTTTTAAACATTTCAACTCCTCATCTCCAAAAGAATTTCTCCATCATGTTCGCATGGAAAGAGCTAAACAATTATTAGAAACCACATCTGTCCCTGTAAAAACTGTAGCTTTATCCGTTGGCTTTTCCGACCCTTTGTATTTTTCCAAAGCCTTCAAACAATTTTTTCAGTTAACGCCTACTCAAGTACGAGATAGAGCTTAATATTCTAAGAGTAAATTTTGAGAGAGCAGATATACTAATTTTTTCTTAAAAATATAAAAATTGGAGATGTTTGCGAAAGATGACAAGTTATCAAACTCTCAGAATTCTTGATATTCCAATGTTTCTGAGAGCTTTTTATTTTCAACATAAAGAAAAAAAGATTGAAGAAAATTGTCCAAAATGGACTTTTTCTTCAATCTGAAGACTGGACAAAATTTTTGTCCAGTCTTTTCTTTATTTCACTACAATATTAACCAGTTTATTTGGTACTGCAATGACTTTGACAATGGTCTTGCCTGCTGTTTCTTCTTGAATTTTCGCATCAGAAAGGGCTACTTTTTCCAAGTCCTCACGTGACATGTCTTTCGCCACGACTAGCTTAGCACGGACTTTACCATTGATTTGAGCAACGATTTCAATCTCGTTTTCAACTAACTTAGACTCATCCCATGTTGGCCATGCGACATATGAGATAGACTCAGCTGACTGAGTCAAACCTTGCCATAACTCTTCTGCCAAGTGTGGCGCAAATGGAGCAATCAATTGGATAAAGCCTTTGGCGTAGTCAACATAGAGCTTGTCTTCTTTGTTGGCGGCATTGACAAAGACCATGAGCTGAGCGATAGCCGTGTTGAATTTCAAGCTCTCAATCTGCTCAGTGACAGCTTTAACTGTTTCATTGTAAACCTTGTCCAAAGCTCCGCTATTTTCCGCCACAATCTCTTTAGTCGTCAAGAGACGGTAAACACGGTCAAGGAACTTACGGCTGCCCTCGAGGCCTTCTTCTGACCAAGCGATTGATGCATCAAGTGGGCCCATGAACATCTCGTAAACACGGAGGGTATCCGCACCAAACTGCTCGACTACATCGTCTGGGTTAACCACGTTTTTAAGGGACTTAGACATCTTAGCAGGTGCCTGCTCCAACTCCTCACCAGTTTCGATGTGGAAGAAGGAACCATCACGTTTTTCAACCTTATCTGTCGCTACAAGCGCCCCACGGCTGTCGCGATAGCTAGTTCCCAAAATCATCCCTTGGTTAAAGAGTTTTTGGAAAGGCTCTTTGGTTGGCACAACGCCAAGGTCGTAAAGGAACTTATGCCAGAAACGAGCATAAAGTAAGTGAAGGACCGCATGTTCGGCACCACCGATGTAGATATCCACTGGCAACCATGCTTTGAGAAGCTCCTCGTCTGCCAATTTCTCATCGTTGTGTGGGTCGATATAGCGGAGGTAGTACCAGCTAGAACCTGCCCATTGCGGCATGGTGTTGGTCTCACGGCGACCTTTGACACCATCTTCACGTGTCACTTCCAACCAGTCTGTCAGGTTAGCAAGCGGTGATTCGCCTGTACCTGAAGGCTTGATGTCTGAGGTTTTTGGCAATACCAGAGGTAACTCATTTTCTGGGACTGCTGTGGAAGTACCGTCTTCCCAGTGGATGATTGGAATTGGCTCACCCCAATAACGCTGACGGCTGAAGAGCCAGTCACGGAGGCGGTAAGAAATTTTCTCTTGACCGACACCATTTTCTTCCAACCAAGCCACCATTTTAGCAATAGCTTCTTCCTTGTTAAGACCATCTAGGAAGTCAGAATTGATGTGGGCACCGTCTTCTGTGTAAGGGGCTTCTTCTACATTGCCACCTTCCAGAACTGGAATGATGTCCAAGTTAAACTGCTTAGCAAATTCCCAGTCACGCTCGTCATGGGCAGGAACCGCCATGATAGCACCTGTTCCGTAACTTGCCAACACATAATCCGCAATCCAGATTGGAATTTCTTTACCATTGACAGGGTTGATGGCATAGGCACCAG
>CAMCQB010000006.1 GCA_945876895.1 uncultured Streptococcus sp. | reverse complement strand
AAGGCTAGTGCTACTGACAAGGCTATTGCTCTCTCTAAGGCTCAGGCAATCCTTACTTCTGCAAAAGAGGCTGATGCTTTGGCTCAATCAACTTTAGCTGAGGCTCAGGCTACTCTAGCGCAATTAAAAGCAGAACTCAGTCAAGCTCAAAGTGCTACCGCAGATGCTAAAACAGCTTACAACAATGCTCAAGCTACTCTTGAGACAGCCAAAGCTCAACTAAAGGCTATGAAAACAGCTCAAGCTAACTTGCCAAGTCTAGTGGAACAACTCACTCAAGCACAGGCTAAGTTAGAAGAGTTAGAGGCGCTCTTAGCTACAGAAGAGGAAAATCTAGCAGACCTAGAAGCTATCGCAGATGAAGCCCTTGCTATCTATGAAGCTCTGCTTGCTCAGTACCAAACACAAGAAGCACAAGCTCAACACGATGCCATCATCAAAAACGGTGGTCAACCAGTAGCTATCAAGGATGAAAATGGCGTTATTGTTGCTTATGTTGACGGCAGAGCGGACGAGAAACAAGCTATCCAAACAGCTTACAACAAAGCTGTCACTAAACAAGTCTCAGCTAAAGTCCTAAAAGAAAAACCACAAGCAAACTATCAAGCTAAATCAGCTAGCCTGCCAAATACAGGAGATGACCAAACTGCTATCTTCTCACTGATGGGACTAATGGTCATTGGTTTAGCTGGAGGGTTACGAAAACGTAAAGGATAACCTAAAAAATCTTCTTACTCTTTAGGAGTAGGAAGATTTTTACGTATTCTCCTAAAATATGGTAAAATAAAGGTCAGAATAATATGAGGAAAAGCCATGTCAGACTTATTTAAAAAATTGATGGAACAGATTGAAATGCCACTGGATCTTAGGGAATCAGAGGCTTTTTCATCTGCAGAGATTGAAGAGGTTAAGGTGAATCCTAAGACACGAGTTTGGGATTTTCATTTTCGTTTTGACACTATTTTGCCTATTGCGCTTTATAGAGAGTTGCGTCAGCGGTTGGTGGAGACTTTTGAGCAGGCTGAGATCAAGGCGGAGTTTGCTATTAAGGCCAATCGTATAGATTTTTCAGATGAGTTGCTTCAAAGTTACTATCAAGAGGCTTTTACTCTTCCACTTTGTGAGGTCGCTAGCTTTAAGAGCTCCTTTAGTCAGCTGAAAGTTCATTTTGATGGGGAAAAAATCATCATTGCTGCTCCCCAGTTTGTCAACAATGCGCATTTTAAGAAAAATCATCTGCCAAAACTTGTCCAACAGTTTGACCAGTTTGGCTTTGGGAGCGTCAGCTTTTTGATGGAGTCAGACCAAGAGATGACTGAGCAGTTGAAGGATGATTTTGTTTCAACAAGAGAGAGTCGCTTACAAGAGGCGGTAGATCAGGCCCTAGAAGCTCAGAAATCACTAGAGGCTTCCATGCCACCGCAAGAGGAGAAGCCTAGCCCAAGCTTTAACTATAAAGAGCAGGCGCAGGCACGTCAGGCAGGCTTTGAAAAGGCAGAGATCACACCTATGATTGAGGTGGAGATGGAGGAGAACCGCATTGTCTTTGAGGGCATGGTCTTTGATGTTGAAAAGAAAACCACACGGACAGGTCGGCATATCATCAACTTTAAGATGACCGACTATACTTCAAGCTTTGCCATGCAAAAGTGGGCAAAAGATGATGAAGAGCTGAAGAAGTATGACATGATTGCCAAAGGTGCTTGGTTGCGGGTTAGAGGAAATATTGAAAACAATCCCTTTACCAAGACCTTGACCATGAACGTGCAAGATGTCAAAGAGATTGTCCACTATGATCGCAAGGACCTGATGCCTGAGGATCAAAAGCGTGTGGAATTTCATGCCCATACCAATATGTCCACCATGGATGCTCTACCGACTGTTGAAGCCTTGATTGCACGTGCAGCAAGTTGGGGACATCCAGCCATTGCCATTACCGATCATGGTAATGTTCAGTCTTTCCCACATGGTTATCATGCAGCTAAAAAGGCAGGGATCAAGGCCCTCTTTGGTTTAGAAGCCAATATCGTTGAGGATCGTGTCCCTATTACTTATAATGAGGTTGATCTGGACTTGCATGAGGCGACTTATGTGGTCTTTGACGTGGAAACGACTGGTCTTTCTGCCATGCACAATCAGTTGATTCAGATTGCAGCATCAAAGATGTATAAGGGGAATATCATTGAGCAATTTGATGAGTTTATTGATCCGGGACACCCTCTGAGTCAGTTTACAACCGAGTTGACAGGGATTACCGATCAACATGTCAAGGGCTCAAAGCCTATTGAACAGGTGTTAGCAGAGTTTCAGAGCTTTTGTCAAGATACGGTACTGGTGGCCCACAATGCGACCTTTGACGTTGGCTTCATGGATGCCAACTATGAGCGTTATGGTCTGCCTAAGATTAGTCAGCCTGTGATTGACACCCTTGAGTTTGCAAGAAACCTATATCCAGAGTACAAGCGACATGGTTTGGGGCCTTTGACCAAACGCTTTGGTGTGTCCTTGGAACATCACCACATGGCAAACTACGATGCCGAAGCGACAGGACGTTTGCTTTTTATCTTTTTAAAAGAAGCAAGAGAACAACGTGGTCTGACCAATCTTTTATCGCTGAATACCGATTTGGTGGCTGAGGATTCTTATAAAAAAGCACGAGTTAAACATGCGACCATCTATGTTCAAAATCAGGTTGGTTTAAAAAATATTTTCAAGCTTGTCAGTCTGTCTAACGTGAAATACTTTGAAGGCGTGGCACGAATCCCTCGAACAGTTCTAGATGCGCACCGAGAGGGTCTGATTTTAGGGACAGCTTGTGCTGATGGAGAAGTTTTTGATGCGGTGCTATCTAAAGGGGTCGAAGAAGCCATCCAAGTGGCTAAGTATTATGATTTTATTGAAATCATGCCACCAGCCCTTTATGCTCCTCTTATCGCTAAAGAGCAGGTCGCCGATGAAGAAGCGATTCAAAACATTATCCGTGATCTGATTACGGTCGCTAAGACACTCGATAAGCCTGTTCTAGCGACAGGTAATGTCCATTATCTTGATCCTGAAGAAGAAATCTATCGTGAGATTATCGTGCGTAGTCTGGGACAAGGGGCGATGATTAACCGTACCATTGGACGAGGAGAAGATGCTCAACCTGCTCCTTTGCCTAAAGCACATTTTAGAACAACCAATGAAATGTTAGATGAGTTTGCCTTTTTAGGAAAAGAGTTAGCCTATGAGGTGGTAGTGACCAATCCCAATGCCATGCTTGAGCGTTTTGATGAGGTTGAAGTGGTTAAGGGCGACCTTTACACGCCTTATATTGAAAAAGCAGAAGAAACGGTCGCTGAGTTGACCTATCAAAAAGCCTTTGAGATTTATGGCAATCCTTTACCTGATATTATTGATTTAAGGATTGAAAAAGAGTTGACCTCTATCTTGGGGAATGGCTTTGCCGTGATCTATCTGGCATCGCAGATGCTGGTGAATCGTTCAAACGAACGGGGTTATCTGGTGGGATCTCGTGGTTCGGTTGGCTCAAGTTTTGTGGCAACCATGATTGGCATCACAGAGGTTAACCCCATGCCACCGCACTATGTCTGTCCTAACTGTCAGGCATCAGAGTTTATTACAGATGGCTCCTATGGATCAGGATTTGACTTACCCAATAAAGACTGTCCGAGTTGTGGGACTCTTTATAAAAAAGATGGTCAAGATATTCCCTTTGAAACCTTCCTTGGTTTTGATGGGGACAAGGTACCTGATATTGACTTGAACTTTTCAGGGGATGATCAACCTTCTGCCCATTTGGATGTTCGAGATATTTTTGGGGCAGAGTACGCCTTTCGTGCAGGAACAGTTGGTACGGTCGCTGAAAAAACGGCTTATGGTTTTGTTAAAGGCTATGAACGTGATTATGGTAAGTTTTACCGTGATGCTGAGATTGATCGTCTGGCTATGGGAGCTGCTGGGGTTAAGCGTACCACAGGTCAGCACCCAGGGGGGATTGTTGTTATTCCAAACTATATGGATGTCTATGATTTTACCCCTGTTCAATACCCAGCTGATGACTTGTCAGCAGAGTGGCAGACAACCCACTTTAACTTCCACGATATTGATGAAAACGTCTTGAAGCTCGATATTCTGGGACATGATGACCCGACCATGATTCGGAAATTACAGGATTTATCAGGGATTGATCCTAAAGATATTCCAGCTGATGATCCTGGGGTGATGCAGCTCTTTTCTGGCACAGAGGTTTTAGGGGTCACACCAGAGCAAATTGGCACTTCAACAGGGATGCTGGGGATTCCAGAGTTTGGAACGAACTTTGTTCGTGGAATGGTGGATGAGACACATCCTACGACCTTTGCGGAGCTTTTGCAGTTATCAGGCTTGTCACACGGTACAGATGTTTGGTTAGGAAATGCACAGGATTTGATCAAGCAAGGGATTGCCAACCTGTCAACCGTTATCGGTTGTCGTGATGATATTATGGTTTATCTGATGCACGCAGGTCTCCCACCTAAGATGGCCTTTAACATCATGGAGCGCGTGCGAAAAGGCTTGTGGTTGAAAATCTCTGAAGAAGAGCGTGATGGTTATATCCAAGCCATGCGAGATAATCATGTGCCAGACTGGTACATCGAGTCTTGTGGAAAAATCAAGTATATGTTCCCCAAAGCCCATGCGGCAGCTTATGTGATGATGGCCTTACGCGTGGCCTACTTCAAAGTTCATCATCCGATTTATTATTATTGTGCTTATTTCTCCATTCGTGCCAAAGCCTTTGATCTCAAAACCATGAGTGGCGGTCTTGAAGCCGTCAAAGCTAAGATGGCAGAAATTGCTGAGAAAAAGAAAAATAACGAAGCTTCAAATGTCGAGCAAGACCTCTATACCACGCTTGAGCTTGTTAATGAAATGCTAGAGAGAGGGTACGAGTTTGGGAAGTTAGACCTTTATAAGAGCCATGCCACAGAGTTTCAAATTGAGGATAAGACCCTTATCCCACCGTTTGTGGCTATGGATGGTTTAGGGGAAAACGTTGCGAAACAATTGGTCAAAGCAAGAAGTGAAGGCGAGTTCCTATCAAAAACCGAACTCAGAAAGCGTGGCGGTCTCTCAAGTACCCTTGTCGAAAAAATGTCAGATATGGGCATTCTAGGCAACATGCCAGAAGACAACCAACTTAGCCTCTTTGATGACTTCTTTTGAAAATGAGATACTAAGAGCATAGAAAGTCAAAGAGAAAAATTATCATTTTCTCAGAGCTTGTAGCAGACGTTTGATGAGATAAGTTACTCAGTTGCACCAAATCAAATGGTTTAAAAAGCATAACACTTGAAATAAAGTGTTGTGCTTTTTATTTATCAAATCACAACATTAAATTGTATCCGAATACATGTGAATAAAATAAAGCTAAAAGCACAAAATCGTTGGACATATTATAAAACTTAGTATAAAATGATAGGGAAAGTAAAAGGAGGAGTGTTTATGAGAAGAGAAAAGAAATTTAGGCATCATTTGAAACGGTCAGCTAAATTATCTAGATGGGCTGTTTTAGGACTAGCTACTGTCGCTGTTGGTGGACTTAATGTGAGCCTTGCTAAAGCAGAGGAAGTCTCTCAGCCGGCTGTAGCTTCAACGAGTACAACAACTGATTCTGCACCTGTAGCAGCACCAGTTGAGGGAGTTTCAACCACTGTTGCTGACAATGGAGCTGTCCCTAGTTCTGGAGCTGAGACCACTGTGACTGAGACAAGTCCAGTAGAAACGCAAACAGTTGTGACCAATGTGGAAAAAGAGGTGACCTTACAGACCAATGCGGAAGTGATCAATCATTTTAACAATGAGATTGATCAAGCCACTTGGAGCAAGGTTGACCCTGCTACTAGTGCAAACGAAGCCGTCGTTAGTGTAGAGGTGAATCGTAATAACACTAACTTTACGGTGAATGCGCATAAAACATCTGAATCTGATGACCCACTTTTTTCAAACTTTGTGACCACTGAAACCAAAGAAACACCTTACACTTATTCATTTTCAAATGGTTCGTCTAGTACATCTGAATACGGTGTAACACAAACAGGTAGTTCAGCTGAAGGCAGTTTTGTTGCAGTAGGTGAGGAGCATGTGAATCGTGATTATTATAGCGCGAAAAACACGAGTGGCACAGCTTTAATCAAATCTACAATTTTAACAACTAATCCACTAGCTCCTAATCTACAAATTGAAGAAGTTGCTAGTTTGACAACATCTGGTAACATTATTCACCGCACAACCTTTACCAATAAGAGCGATTTAACTTACGCCAAACAACAGTACTATGTTTTACTAGATACAATGTTAAATGCCGACGATGATATTAACCTTTATTCTGATGGTAGTGGAGGTGCGTACTTCTCTGATCGAGAAACATTTTTATCTACCCGTATGTTGTCAGATGGTACTTCTTATGCATTAAACTGGAGAAATCGAGGCAGTGTTTTGGGTCAACAGGTTAAGGGTGCTAATTTACCAGCAGATCGTCGTATGACAAGCAGTGTTGACTCAGCTATTCGTTATTTAACACCTGCTGTGAGTTTGACTCCAAATCAAAGTATTAGTCTTTGGTATTTAGAGTCTATCTACACACCAGAGGAAGTAGAAGCTATTATTGCTAGCGGAGGATCTTTAAATACCATCAGTCAAAAATTTAATGAGGTTGTCATTAAAGAGATTCCTAAAGAAACACCATCACAAGATCAGCCAGCTGTTGAAGAAGGAGTGGCTCAGACCCCTACACCTGAAAAACCTTTGGTCCGTGAAGACCTTGTTCTTGAAGAAAAAGGTCATACAGAGCCGAAACAAGTGACTTCTCTAACAAGTCTTAAAAAATCTGAGGAAAAAGTTCAGACACTTGGTTCGCCATCTCAATCAACTAACTTGGTTGCATCAAACAAAGAAAAACAATTGCCAAAAACAGGCGAAGATCAGTCTTCACCTCTAGGAGCATTGGGCTTGGCCTTGCTAAGTGTTCTTGGTTTTGGACAATTACGTCGTAAAAATCATTAATTTCAAAAGCAATAGCTAAGAGAGGTAGCGTCAAAAAGTTTAGCACCATTTCTCAATGTAGTGGTATTGGTGTTGAGAGTCTAGTGTCCTATTATAAGATAGAGAGATCAACGAGTTCCCCTAACTGACCTGGTTGGAAGTAAGGGGAACTCGTTTTTTTCTAGAAGAAAAAATAATAGTCAAAACGATTGACAAATATTTTTAAAAGGCGTAATATTACTATATAGTATTTTTAATCACTAATTAGTATAAAAAGAAAGAGGAAATCCTATGTCAAACTTTACAGATTTACAAGAAAAACGCCGTTCTATCTATGCACTTGGTAAAGACCTACCAGTGTCAAATGAAGAAGTAGTGGCTATCGTTGAGAAAGCAATGAAAGAATCTCCATCAGCGTTCAACTCACAATCAAGCCGTGCCGTTGTACTTTTCGGTGCGGAGTCAGACGCTTTCTGGAATGAAATTGCTTACAGCGAATTGGAAAAAGTAACTCCTGCAGAAGCTTTTGAAGCGACAAATGAACGCTTGGCTGGCTTTGCAGCTGGTGCTGGTACTATTCTCTTCTTTGAGGACCAAGCCGTTGTTGAAGGGCTTCAAGCGAACTTCCCACTCTACGCTGAAAATTTCCCAATCTGGTCTGAGCAAGCACATGGTATCAATTTATACGCTGTATGGTTGGCATTTGCTGAGAAAAATATTGGTATGAACGTCCAACACTACAATCCATTGGTAGATGCACAAGTTGCTGAAAAATACGGTATTCCAGCCAACTGGAAACTCCGTGCCCAAGCACCATTCGGTAGCATTGCAGCCCAAGCAGCAGAAAAAGAATACATGTTAGATTCTGATCGCGTTAAAGTTTTTGGGAACTAAATCTCTCTTTAACAGGAATAAAAAATGAAAAGCAAGCTGAATTCAGTTTACTTTTTCTTGTAATTGATACTAATTAGTGGTAATATAAATGATATAATAGAAAAGAATAGCAAGAGAAAAAGGAGGATATCATGGGAGAGGAATTGGATAAGAATTTATCCGTCAAAACAATGGTTGTCTTGCGTAAAGCGATGAGAAGTATTGATAGTCAGGTTTATTCAGAATTTAAAGATTATGGTATTACGCCTACTCAATTTGGTGTTTTAGATGTGCTTTATGCTAAGGGAGAGATGAAAATCTGTCGTTTAATTGATAGTATGTTGGCGACATCAGGAAATATGACAGTGGTGATTAAAAATATGGAACGTCATGGTTGGATCTATCGTCAGGTTTCACCAGATGATCGTAGGGCGTCTGTTGTAGGATTGACAGAGACTGGTCGGGATTTGATTGAGGCTATTTTACCCCAGCATATTGCCAGTGTTAATCAAGTTTTTGCTCATTTGACAGATGAGGAAAAGTCAAGTCTGATTACGATTTTAAAAAAATTTAAAAAATCTGAGGCAAAATAGTTTACAAAACCTTATTCGAGCTATATACTACTATATAGTAATATTATAAAAAGAAATGAGAGACAAACAGATGAAAAAAGTATTATTTATCGTTGGTTCACTTCGTGAGGGATCATTCAACCACCAAATGGCAAAAGAAGCTGAAAAAGCTTTGGCAGGAAAAGTGCAAGTGAGCTATTTGAACTATAAGGAAGTGCCTTTGTTTAACCAAGATTTAGAAACACCTGTTTTACCAGCTGTTCAAGCAGCGCGTGATGCAGTGGTAGAAGCAGGTGCGATTTGGATCTTCTCTCCAATCTACAACTTTGCTATTCCAGGTGTTGTGAAAAACTTATTAGACTGGTTGAGCCGCGCTCTTGATCTTTCAGATACAACAGGAGCATCAGCACTTCAAGATAAAATTGTTACAGTATCATCTGTAGCTAATGGTGGACATGATCAATTGTTTGCAGCTTATCAAGCCCTTCTTCCATTTATCCGTACTCAAGTGGTCGGTGACTTTACCGCTAGCCGTGTTAATGATGAAGCTTGGGCAACAGGTGAGTTGACATTGTCAGCTGATGTGATTGAAAGCTTAGAAAAACAAGCATCAGCATTGATTGAAGCATAATCTTCTCTTATTAAAAAAACTAGGTGGACGACCTAGTTTTTTTGATTTACCAAATCCCTAGTAACCATTGGATCAAAAGATCCATACAGATTATAGCTAGCCAGCAAAAAGCGCCAAGAATGATAGCTGTTGACCCCGTTTTAAGAAGTTTGGGGAAATTGGTTTTCGCTCCAATAGCTACCATAGCAACAACAATAAAAAATTTAGAGAGGGTCTTGAGGGAATCAAAAAGTGTTAACTCAAAACCCAGGGTACTTAATAAACTGGTTGTAAGAGAAGCTAAGATAAAATAAAGAAGAAAATTCGGAAATGCTTTCTTGAGCTGAAATTTTCCTTGGTAACCTTGATTTTTTCTTTGTTTTAACAAGGCCAATCCAAAGGTGATAGGGATAATGGCAAGAGTTCGTGTTAGTTTGACAATAGTGGCAGCTTCCAAAGTGTGACTATGATGAAGGCTATCCCAAGCGCTAGCTGTGGCTGTGACAGATGAGGTATCATTGACAGCTGTTCCAGCAAAGATGGCAAACCCTTCGTGAGAGAGGTTTAGGGCTTGCCCAAGACTTGGAAAAAGCAGAGCGGCCAAGATGTTAAAAATGAAGATGACAGAAATAGCCTGAGCCACCTCTTCTTCATCTGCTTCAATGACAGGAGCTGTTGCAGCAATGGCAGACCCCCCACAGATAGATGAGCCGACTCCAATGAGTGTGGCAAGATGGGAGTTGATTTTATTGGTTTTAAAAAAGAGATAAGCGACTCCCAAGGCTGTGAGAATAGTTGTCAAAATAATGGGGAGTGAGCTGATACCAACTGTTAAAATATGTTGAAGATTGAGTCCAAATCCTAATAAAACCACGGCTAATTGCAAAATGATTTTAGAAGAAAAAGCGATGCCCTCTTTTAGCTGATCCTGTTTTGTTAGAAAAGGGCTAGCTCCCATTCCAATAAAAATCGCAAAAACAGGCCCTCCTATCAAAGGAAAAACCTGACCTAACATCCAAGCTGGGAGAGCTAAGAGAAGACAAGATAAAAATCCTGGAAGTTTTCTGATCATAAAAATAGTACCTGTTAGTTTATTTGTCAGTCTAGGAGGGTTAATCTTGTTTAGATTTAACAAAGTTGATATATTTGTCTCCAAAGCTTTCAATTTGTTGAAGAACTAACTTAAATTCCTGCCCAATCTCACTCAGTTCATATTCCACTTTTGGTGGAACCTGGGCGTAAACCTTACGCGTAATTAAGCCATCGTCTTCTAATTGACGTAATTGCTTGGTCAAGGTTGCTTGGGAAATCCCTGTTAATCGACGGTGCAATTCATTAAAACGAATCGGTCCTTCTTCGATGTGGTGCAAAAGTAGCATACTCCATTTCTCTGATAAAACACTTTGAGTCGCCACATAAGGACACTCTGGCACGGTATGAGATGTAAAAGTTGGCATCATTTCTCCTTTATTTAACGTGATACTATCCAAAAAGATAGTGACTAGTCTAAAAAAACGTATTTGTATTAGTTATTGTACCTGTTACAATAATACCATAAACTGCAAAAGCAGAAAAGAATGGAGAAAAGATATGGCAAATAAACACCCTAAAACTGCCCTTATGGTTATTGATGTGCAAGAATTTCTAATTGGACTCAATCCTTATCACGCTCAAGATTATTTAAATCAACTTGAGACTTTTATCCACCAAACGCGTGAAGCAAGCATTGAAGTCATCTATGTTCGTCACAATGATGGCAATATGAAAAATGGTACACCTGAATGGCAAGTTCACCATCAGATTGCACCACAAAATGATGAAAAAATCATTGATAAAACATTTGCAAGTAGCTTTAAGGACACAGACCTCAAAAACTATCTGGATCAGCAAGACATTGAGCAACCGCTAATCACTGGAATGTAGACAGAATACTGCGTGGACACCACTCTTCGTGTAGCCTTTGAGCATGGTTATAAGATCATTGTGCCAGAAGGCTTGACCAATACCTTTGACACAGAAACGGTATCTGCACCAACCATCCGTAAACACCATGAAACAGTATGGGGCAATGCCTTTGCGCAAGTAGTCCAAGTTGAAGCCGTGCTATCCAATCTAAAAGGAGAATAAGGTGCAACTAGAACTTCGGTTCTAGTTTTTTTGTGTGAAAAATTAAACTAAATTTTGCCTTGATATGAAACAATTCTTTAGAAAAAGATACTGGCTTTTCAAAAAAATCGTACTTGTAAAAAACAATGTATCGACTATACTAGTTGTATATTAAACATTAGGAAGGAATTTCATATGAAACTCTATTACATCATAGATGCTTATTGCGGTTGGACCTACGGGTTTAACCATATTTTCACAACATTTATGCAACACCATCCTGACCTAGAGATAGAAGTCATTAACGGAGGCTTGTTTGTCGGAGATAATAAAAAGAAAATGGCTGATTTTAAGCAAGCACAGACCATCAACAAACAAATCGAAACCTATTACCAAATGACTTTTGGTGAAGCTTATAATCAATTGTTTAAGGATAAGGACTTTACCATGGACTCCCTTGGTCCCGCTAGAGCCTACTCCGTTTTGAAAAACTATGTTGAACCACACAAGCTTGCTCAGCTGACATTGGATATTCAAACATTGTTTTTCGAACATGGGCTAGATCTCAGTCAAGCAGATAGTTATGCCAGCATCATCGACACTTATCAGTTACCCCAAAAAGCTATGGAAGACTTGTCAAGTACCTTGAAACAAGCAGAAAATCTACATCCAGACTTTATCAAAGCTTATGAAATGGAGATTTCCTCATTCCCAACCTTGTTACTTGAAAAAGACGGAAAATTCTTTAATCTGATTCATCAAGTTCGTACAGTAGATGACTTAGAAAAAAACTTCCAAGTAGCTTGCAACCTATTCAGTTGATGAAAATATCAGAAAGAATGTATTTCAGTTAAAAATATTCGTTCAAATTACCTATCTTAGCACAATACTTCATAAAAATATACTAGCTTTACTAAAATTAAGTACTTGTTTTTTAAGATGTAACTTCTATAATAAGTATATGAATAATTCATGATGTTTATACATTTTATTTAATTAAGAAAGTCAGGTATTTCCATGTATAATTCCCAATTTGAACTGGGCCATGTTGCCCTCAATGTCCGTAATTTAGAACTCCAAAGCCTGTTTTACCAACAAGTCTTGGGGCTCCAAGTTCTCTCCCAAAGCCCTAACCAGATTGACCTTGGCGTTGGAAAAACCACCCTTGTCCGCCTGATTCAAACAGAGCAGAAAGGCGAAGTTAGCCAAAGCTACGGCCTCTACCACTTGGCTATTGTCCTACCAAGCCGTGAGGATCTAGGTACTATTTTCCGCCACTTTATCGACAATAAGATTCCCCTCCAAGGCGCCAGCGACCACGGTTACAGCGAAGCCATTTACCTAGCCGACACCGAAGGTAACGGCATCGAAGTTTACCGTGACCTGCCACAAGATGCATGGGATGTTCGAGCTGACGGTCAAATTGTTGGAAAATCTGAGCCAATGGATGCTGAAACGATTTATGCTTTAGGGAAAAAAGCTGACGCAGCCTATCAGATGCCTGCTGGTAGTCGTATGGGCCATGTCCACCTATCTGTTCGAGAAAGCGCTGCTTCTAGTAAATTTTATCAAGAAATCCTAGGTATCGAGGATAAATTTTCTGTTCCAGCAGCTTCTTGGATGGCATCTGGTGATTACCATCATCACCTGGCGGTCAATGAATGGGGTGGGAAAAATCTAACCAAACGTGAGGAAGGGATGCCAGGATTAGCTTACTATACTATTTATTATAGTGATTTCTCCCATTTTCACGAGGTGATTAAAAGAGCTCAAGCAGCTGGTCTTGATCTTCACTTGTCCAGCCACAAAGTGGCATTTGTTGATGTTGATGGGATTAAGACAAGGCTGGTTTTACATAAAAATAGCGATTAGATTTTTTCTAATCGCTATTTATTATCATTAGTTTAGGCCATTTTTTCTGCCAATCTTTCTTTTGAAGCCGTTTGTGAAATAAGGCTAGACGTTCAGAATCTTGGCTAAAATGGGGAGTAGGACTTAAAATAAAGTGTGTAACATCCTCTAACCCATGAGGGGCAAACAGCTCTAGTTGACCATCTGTCAAACGTACTGCTAGGGCAGTTGCTTTTTCAGGATATTTTGAAATAGCATCACGAGCACTAGTATAGGGCTTGGTGTTAGGGTTATGGTGATGCATATAGACCTGATTTTTTAATTCCCAATGGTAGTGAGGATAGCGCTTGATGAGGTTTTGCTCAAGACATAAGGTATCCTCATAAGATAGATCAGGGTCAAAAAAGACAACATCCAAATCTGTTTCTTGATCAAAGAGGGGGCTTTGATCGAGATGGTTCCAAATAGCATTTCGAATGCTACCAGCTGCTAGCCAGCAGTCCTTAAGTTGAAGAGATTCGATGATGTTTAAAACAGTCATGAAATCAGAATCAGATGCTATGAGGTTTAGAAGATCCAATTGTGTCATGACGCTCCTTCATTTTAGTCAATTAAAAGCAGACCATCTTCAACTTTGAAAGGTTCTTTTTCATTGATACGATCGTAGAACATGATACCATTGATATGATCGATTTCATGTTGGACCACAATTGAGTTATAACCTTTTAATTTAATGCGTTGTTTTTCACCATTTTTATCAACATACTCCACGGTCACACGTGAATGGCGGATGACGTAACCCTCAACGGGGCGATCAACAGATAAGCAACCTTCTCCATCTGAAAGCGCAGCATTTTGAACAGAATGCGAGACAATCTTAGGATTATACATGATTTCCTGTAAGCTGTAAGCCTCAGCAGGAGGATTTCCCTCTTCATCTTCTAGGTTAGGGACTAAAACAGCGATAATGCGTTTAGAAATATCTAGCTGAGGAGCCGCCAAGCCAACTCCTCCACGTAATCCCATCTTTTCAGCCATAACAGGATCTTGAGAATGTTTTAAAAATTGCATCATTTTTTCACCTAAAATGATATCCTCATCACTAAGTGGTAGGCTCACTTCTTTTGCCACCGCACGAAGTGTTGGATTGCCTTCACGGATGATATCATTCATATCGATAAGATGACTAGCTTTGGTAAGTTTTTTTATAACAGACATGTGTTTCTCCTTGTTCATTTCTTATTCAGTTTATCACAAAATAGGGGATAAAGAAAGGGTGAGCCACTAAGCATGGATTTGCCATTTTTCTAAGCGTTTTCGGTCGTTGATGCAGTAGCGATTGTTTTCCTTACGAAGTGCCCCGTCGGTAATGAGTTCTTTTAGAACTCTCAGAAGATGGCGGTAGCTAACACCAAAAGAATCTGCTAGGGTAGCTAGTGGTAGAGTAAAGGGTTTATCTTCCTCAAGCGTGAGAATATAGCTGGCCAAACGCTCTTTTAAGGTGTAAGAGAGGTTGGTAGAAGTTTTGGTGTTTTGCTCATGCAAGGCGTTAGCTAGGCCCTTAGCTAATCTTAGTAGAAAGCTTGGATCAGATAAAAGGACCTCTTTTTGTTGATTTAAAGAAAGAGAGAGCATGAGTCCTTTGGTTTCAGCGATGACAGATGAGGAGGCTGTTTGGTTGGTTAGAAGTTCAATATCTCCGATAATGGTTGGAGGGTTTTTGATATCCAAGATATAGTCTTTTCCATTTGCTAACTTTTTAACGATTTTAATACGTCCTGTTAAGACGTAAGAAATAGTGGTTAGCTCTTCATCTTGATGACAGAGGTAGTCGGATTTGGCAAATTCTTTTAGGATAAGGTGAGGAAAGTAGTGTTTGGGAAATAGGGTTTCTACTTGAAACTCTTTTAATAGTTTTTCAATTTCTTTCATGTTATCTCCTCAAATGTGACAGATGTCATAGGTGATGTTTCTACTATTGATTATACTGAATGTAGTAGAAAAAACAAGTTTAGGAGTTTGTATGAAACAATTGCTAGAGAAGATTAGCCTTCTCTCCTTATCGTTTATGTTGGTTTCCACCTTTGCGGTTTCACCTGCTCTTCCTAAGATGCTAGAGTATTATCAGGGATTGGGCTATACAGCAGGTCAGGTTAGTTTTTTATTTTCAGTGCCTTCTTTTGCGATTTTATCGGTATTGTTGTTGATGCCTAGCTTGAGTAAATCTTTATCAGATAAGTTTATCATCATCTTAGGCTTAGTGTTAATAACTGTGGGAGGGACGTTACCAGTTTTTTCTCAATCCTATGGTATGGTCTTTTTAGGGAGATTGGTTCTTGGGTTGGGGATTGGTTTCATTAATGCTAAAGCCATCAATTTGATTAGTGAGCGCTTTTCTGGTAGAGAAAGGGTGAAAATGTTAGGAATAAGGGGGGCGACAGAGGTATTGGGTTCTGCCGTTTTAACCTACCTAGCAGGAATGCTAGCAGAACATGATTGGCCTTTAGCATATTTGATTTATAGTTTTGCTTTAGCCGTTTTGCTCTTATATCTAAGTTTTGTGCCTAAACAAAAGACTACGCAAGTGCTAGAACAGACAGTACAGAGACCGCGTTTTTCAGGGCATCAACGTTTGTACCTTCTTGCTATGGCATCTTATGCGGGTTTTGTGATTTTAATTAATAGTGTCAGCGTATTGCGGATTCCTTTAGTTGTGAGTCAGTTTCATCTAGGCAGCAGTCGTCAAGCTAGTCTGGTATTAAGTTTGATGATGTTGATGGGGATTGCAGCAGGAATGTTGTTTAGTTATTTATCGGTGTATTTTAAAGATTATTTGATGCCTTTTGTTTTGTTAGTGTTGAGTCTAGGTTTATATATCATGTGGCAGTCAACGACAATTTGGCTTTTGGGTTTAGGGGCTTTAGTAGTCGGTTTCATCTATACTACAGGAGTTGTGTCAGTTTTTCAAAACATCTCTGAAAACTTACCTCAACCTCAGTTGACCTTAGCTACCACAGGTGTTTTGTTGGGGTGTAATCTTGGTGGTGGTCTGTCTGCTCTAGTAGATCACTATTTAGCTCAATTTTCTAAGGATCCTCGAATTAGTTTTGCCTACCTTTTGTTTTTAAGTGTGAGTTTTTCTTTAGTGAGCTATGTGAGGGTGGCTCTAAATCATCAGAGAAAATCAGTTGACAAAAAATAGATAGTTTTGATACAATTACAGATGTCTAAAAGACATACCAACTTTTTCTTGGTTTTAGGCTAGCCAAACCCTAAAACTCGGATTAAGCAATAAAAGGAGAAATATCATGGCAATCTCAAAAGAGAAAAAAAATGAAATCATTGCTCAATACGCACGTCACGAAGGTGATACTGGTTCAGTTGAAGTTCAAGTAGCAGTATTGACTTGGGAAATCAACCACCTTAACGACCACATCAAACAACACAAAAAAGACCACGCTACTTACCGTGGTTTGATGAAAAAAATCGGTCACCGTCGTAACTTGTTGGCATACCTACGCCGCACAGACGTTAACCGTTACCGTGAATTGATTAGCTCACTTGGATTACGTCGTTAATCAAGATACAAAGACCGTTAAGAAAGCAAGAAGAAAATAGGAAATTGACGTAGTGTGTAATACACACAAGGGAATTTATCTTTTTCTCGTTGCTTTTAGGTCGTGTTCAGTTGAAGAGCTCTTGCATCATTAAAATGGGTGATTTACTAAGAGGTTAATTTCTCTTGGTAAATGGCTCATTTTTATTTTTGTCTATTTTCGAGATTTCACTAGGGAGAATGAGAGGGAAAATGTGACAAAACTTTCAGTTAGGTTAAATTTATGGTATAATTTCTGAAAACTAAGTTTAGTATGATGCTAAATGGTAGAAAGTTAGGGAAGGATTGAAATGACAGTCTATAACATTAATCGTGGTATCGGTTGGGCTAGTAGTGGTGTTGAGTATGCTCAAGCTTATCGTGCTAACCTTTTTAGAAATTTGAATATCCCAGCAAAGTTTGTCTTTACAGATTGCTTTGTCCAAGATAACTTATCTGACTTGACACGGAATATCGGGTTTAAGGATGATGAAATTATCTGGCTTTATGGTTTTTTTACAGATTTAAAAGTAGCACCAACAACATTTACTTTAGCAGATTTAGAGGCGCAATATCATGGTAACGTGACCCGTCAAGAAAGAAATGGAAAAGTAGTGCGTTTCTTCTATGATGAAAATGATACCTTCCTAACAGCTTACCTCATTAAGGAAGATCAGGACCTTGTTCATCGTGTGGAGTACGTGTCGCGTGGTAGCCTAATTAGAAAAGATTATTATTCTTATACTAAGATGTTTACGGAATATTATGCTCCTCGTGATAATAAAGCCCATCTTTATCAGAGAAGATTCTTTAATGAAGATGGCTCTGTTGCCTATGATGAGTTGGTTGATGGTGACAGTCGTGTTTACCGTATGTCAGATGCTATCTTAAATTCAAAAGAAGAATTTATTGCCTATTTTATGCAAAAATTAGCCTTACAGGCTGATGATGTGGTGATTTTGGATCGTGCAACAGAAACAGGACCAGGTGTATTCCGCTATACAAAGCCAGCTAAATTAGGAGTTGTGATTCATGCGGAACATTTTAGTGAAAATGCTGTGACAGATCAAACGATTTTGTGGAATAATTACTATGAATATCAGTTTACTAATGCAGATAAGGTTGATTTTTTTGTCACTGCTACGGAACGTCAGAAAGAAGTGTTAAGCCAGCAGTTTGAGCAATATGTTGGATGGGTTCCTAAAATTGTCTCCATTCCTGTTGGGAGTCTAGAACAATTACATCGCCCACTACAAGAGCGTAAACCTTATAGTATCATTACAGCTTCGCGTTTGGCAGCTGAAAAACATGTGGACTGGCTAGTTCGAGCAGTCATTGAAGCCAAAAAAGTCATTCCAGCATTGAATTTTGATATTTATGGTGCTGGTGGGGAAAGTGCTAAAATCAATAAGATTATTGAGGAAGGACAAGCCCAAGACTACATTCACCTAAAAGGACACAGGGAGTTAGAAGAGGTTTATCAAGACTATGAACTGTATTTATCTGCCTCAAAAAGTGAGGGATTTGGTTTAACCTTGCTAGAAGCTGTCGGCTCAGGTTTACCGATTATTGGCTTTGATGTGCGTTATGGTAATCAAACTTTTATTTCTGATAGAAACAATGGCTACTTATTGCCAATATCAGAAACAGATGATGAATCAAGCATTGTAAAAGCCTTTTCAGATCATTTGATTACTTTCTTTGAACGTCAAGATCGTCAAGCCATGCGTGAGCTTTCTTATCGCATAGCAGAAGATTATTTAACAACAAATATTGAAAAACGCTGGGATAAGCTAATTGAGGAGATGACAAAAGGATGATAAATTTATTTGACACATATACACAAGCGAGTTGGGACCTGCATTATTCTCTTTTGGTAGCAGGCTATAATAACCCAACCATTGTCATCAATGATGACGGGTATCTTCCTAATGATGTCACGTCCCCTTATCTCTTTTTTACAGGTTTTGATCCCAAGGCAGAAGAAACTCCTTTATATTTTAACCAGATTACTGTTCCAGAATTTTGGGAGATTAGAGGCAACAATAGTCAAGGTGAAATTTATGACTATGCAGAAAAAAAGGGGCACATTCATTATGCAACTCCTGCTCATAAACGCTTGGTAAAATCTGTTGACTGGTATGATAAAAAAGGTGTTACTCGCGTAACGGATCGTTATAATAAACAAGGTTATCGGTTTGCACAAACTGTCTATAATGCCAGCGCACAAGCTTCGTTGACCTCTTATTTTAACGCTAAAAATCAAGAAGTTATCGTGGAGAATCATCACACAGGTGACATCACCTTGAATTATCAAGGGAAAGTTTATATTTTCAAATCCAAGACAGACTTTATTATCTTCTATTTAAAAGAGGCTGGCTTTAAGCTAGATGGTATTTTCTATAATTCTCTGTCAACGCCATTTTTAGTTGCTTATTATTTAGAAGGGGAAAGACAAGATGTGCTCTTTTGGCAAGAAGATATCAAAGATGCTATTCCAGGTAATATGCAGCTCTTGGTGAAAAAAGGACCACATCATACCAAAGTTATGGTCCAAGACAAAGAAGCCTATCAAAGAATGCTACCGCTATTATCAGAGGAGCAAAAAGAAGTGGTGTCTTATCTCGGTTTGATGTATCCTTCAGCGAGGGATAATCATAATCGTAAAGAAGCTCTTATTTTTACTAATTCCGATCAAATCGAACATATTAGCGATTTAGTGACACAGCTTCCAGGCTTGCATTTCCATATTGGAGCGGTTACTGAGATGTCTAGTCGCTTAACGGATTTAGGAAAATATGACAATGTGACCCTCTATCCTAATATTTCGACTCCTATGGTACAACACTTACAAGCTAAGTGTGATATCTATTTGGATATTAACCAAGGTGGTGAAATCTTATCTGCAGTTCGCTCTGCATTTGAAAATCAGATGTTGATTTTAGCCTTTACTAATACGCTTCATCAACCAAAATATGTTGCTAAACATCATATCTATCAGCCAACTGCTGTCGCTGATATGATAGCGGTGTTACAGTCTGTCCTATCGCATCAAAAAAATCTGCCTGATCTTGTTTTAGAGCAGGAAGTTGCCCTATCTATTGCGACAGAAAAAGACTACCAAACTTTATTGGGGTAGTGTTTCATGATTCAAAGAGAGACTAGGAAAGACTTTGGTTAAGTTTTAGAGTGGAAAAGAACTCGAAATACATCGTTTCGGGCCGCTTTTCTACTCTTTTTTGTCTCTGAGTCTTAATCCTTCTACATTTTTCTGAAAATTATGGTAAAATAGACGAGATACGTGGTTTTATGCAAAGCCGAGTTCAAAAGTAGCTTTGAATTGGTCTTTGTAGAAAACGGACGTATCTGAAATCAAATTGAGGAGAGACGATTTATGTCAAAACAAGTATTTGAAACAAGGTTTGCAGGGAAGCCTTTAGTTGTTGAAATTGGACAAGTGGCCAAGCAAGCCAATGGATCTGTTCTTATTCGCTATGGGGAGTCCACGGTACTTACAGCAGCGGTCATGTCTAAAAAGATGGCAACAGGTGATTTTTTCCCACTTCAAGTTAACTATGAAGAAAAGATGTATGCTGCAGGGAAATTTCCAGGTGGCTTCAACAAGCGTGAAGGACGTCCAACAACAGATGCGACCCTGACAGCTCGCTTAATCGACCGTCCTATTCGCCCTATGTTTGCAGAAGGCTTTCGCAATGAAGTTCAGGTGATTAACACGGTTCTTTCTTACGACGAAAATGCCTCTGCCCCAATGGCAGCTATGTTTGGAAGTTCACTGGCTTTATCTATCTCAGATATTCCCTTTAACGGACCGATTGCAGGCGTGCAAGTGGCTTATGTTGATGGAGATTTTATCATCAATCCAAGCAAGGCTGAGCAAGAAGCTTCTGCTTTAGAACTAACGGTAGCAGGTACCAAAGAGGCCATCAACATGGTGGAATCAGGGGCTAAGGAATTGAGTGAAGAGGTTATGCTTGAGGCCCTCTTAAAAGGTCATGAGGCCATTCAAGATTTAATTGCCTTCCAAGAAGAAATCGTTAGAGCTGTTGGTAAGGAAAAAGCGGATGTTGAACTTTTGCAAGTTGATGCTGATTTACAAAAAGAGATTGTGGCTCAGTACAATGCTGACCTCCAACAAGCCGTTCAAGTAGAAGAAAAGCTGGCGCGTGAAGCTGCCACTCAGGCTGTCAAAGATCAAGTGACAGCTGAGTACCAAGAAAAATTTGCTGAGTCAGAAGAGCTTGAGCGTATCATGCGTGATGTTGCAGAAATTCTTGAGCAAATGGAACATGCTGAGGTACGTCGCTTAATCACAGAAGATAAGATTCGTCCTGATGGCCGTCGTGTCGATGAGATTCGACCTTTGGATGCAGAGGTGGATTTCCTTCCTAAAGTTCATGGTTCAGGTCTCTTTACCCGTGGGCAAACTCAGGCTTTATCTGTTTTGACACTTGCTCCGATGGGGGAAACTCAAATTGTAGATGGTCTTGATGACGAGTACAAAAAGCGCTTTATGCATCACTACAACTTCCCACAATATTCTGTTGGTGAGACAGGACGTTATGGGGCTCCTGGTCGCCGTGAAATTGGTCATGGTGCTTTAGGTGAGCGTGCCCTTGAGCAAGTTTTACCGAGCTTGGAAGAGTTTCCTTATGCTATCCGCTTGGTTGCAGAAGTGTTAGAGTCTAACGGTTCATCCTCTCAAGCCTCTATTTGTGCTGGTACCTTGGCTTTGATGGCTGGAGGTGTTCCGATTAAAGCCCCTGTTGCTGGGATTGCAATGGGCTTGATTTCAGATGGTCAAAACTATACGATTCTAACGGATATTCAAGGTCTTGAAGATCATTTTGGTGATATGGACTTTAAAGTAGCGGGGACGCGTGAGGGGATTACAGCCCTTCAAATGGATATCAAGATTGAAGGAATTACACCACAAATCTTAGAAGAAGCCTTAGCTCAAGCCAAGAAAGCCCGTTTTGAAATTTTGGATGTCCTTCATACAGCTATTCCAGAAGTTCGTCCTCAATTGGCACCAACAGCACCAAAAATTGATACCATCAAGATTGATGTAGATAAAATCAAGGTTGTTATCGGTAAAGGTGGCGAAACGATTGATAAGATTATTGCTGAAACAGGTGTCAAGATTGATATCGATGAAGAAGGTAATGTTTCAATTTACTCTTCTGATCAAGCAGCCATTGATCGAACTAAAGAGATTATTGCTAACCTTGTACGTGAAGCTAAGGTTGGTGAAGTATACGAAGCTAAAGTGGTGCGGATCGAAAAATTCGGAGCCTTTGTCAACTTGTTTGATAAGACGGATGCCCTAGTTCATATCTCAGAGATGGCTTGGAGCCGTGTTAATCGTGTTGAGGACCTTGTTGAGGTTGGAGATGTGGTCACTGTTAAAGTTATCAAAGTTGACGATAAAGGACGTGTTGATGCTTCAATGAAAGCTCTTCTACCACGTCCACCAAAAGTAGAGAAAAAAGAAGAAAGCCATGACAAATAAATTAAATAAAGAATTTGATCTGCGTTTGCGTGCCTTTATCAATGCACCAGATAACTATTTAGAAAGTATTGGTCTAGTCAATTGTTTCCATGCTTTTCCTGTCCTAGCTAGTAAAGAAGCTTATGCAGTGGAGATTGAGGGCAAGCGTGTGACCCCTGTTTTTACAGATGAGGAAGACTGCCTAGCCTTTCAAGAAAGTCAAGCCAGTGCTAAAAATCAAGAGTGGGTATTACGCTCGGCTCTTGATGTTTTGCGTGAGGTGATTGAGATAGGTTTAGCTGGTTTAGTGTTTAACTTAAAGCAAAGAGGAGATGCTGGTAATTCAACTTTTTTTGCTAGCCATGACATGATTCAGTTTGTGAATAGTTTTACCCTAACTTTGAATCATATTATGGGGGAGAAAAATAAGGCGGCAGATCAGTTAGAGAAATACTATTTGATTCCAGCTTTCATTCATCCAACTGAGGATGGAAGTGAGGATCGTTTGTTTCCAACTATGTCTAATCCAGATGGTGAGAGTTATGTGCCAGTCTTTTCAGATTTGATGAGCTTTGCTAAATGGTACAATCAAGACGATTTCGGTGGGAACTTTAGGCAAGCCCAAGGGCGTGTGATGACTTGGAAAATAGCAGATTTGATCCATCCAGAAATGGGTGAAAATGATATTGATGATACAAAGGGCATTGTGATTGATCCTTTTAATGAGGACATGGTGATGCTGACTTGGGAAATGATTAAACAGTAAAGATAAAGGAGACACTATGGGGTGGTGGAGAGAAACGATTGATATTGTAAAACAAAATGATCCAGCAGCGAGAACAAGCTTGGAGGTTCTCTTAACTTACCCTGGTGTCAAGGCTTTAGCGGCCCATCGCTTATCCCATTTTTTGTGGAATCATCATTTTAAACTGCTGGCTAGAATGCACAGTCAATTTTGGCGTTTTTGGACCAATATTGAAATTCATCCAGGAGCTCAGATTGCACCGGGTGTTTTTATTGACCATGGTGCCGGTTTGGTGGTTGGTGAAACCGCTATTGTTGAGTCAGGTGTCATGCTTTATCATGGTGTGACGCTTGGAGGAACAGGAAAAGATGTCGGTAAGCGCCATCCGACAGTCCGAAGAGGCGCCTTAATCTCTGCCCACTCTCAGTTAATCGGTCCTATTGAGATTGGAGAAAATGCTAAGGTTGGAGCGGCCGCAGTAGTTTTGTCTGATGTTCCAGCTGATGTGACAGTGGTTGGCGTTCCTGCTAAGGTGGTCCGTGTTCATGGGCAAAAAAATGAAACTGCTATTAAAACGATTGAGCAAAGGCGTGAAGAAAGTTATCATTCTGCTAGACTTTAAGCTATTTTAGGTGTTTAAGATGATTTGGAAAAATTATTGGATCAATATTTTGACAGTTGGGTTAGCTTTGGTGTTGATGCTCTTACATTTTAAAGATCATCAGTGGCAACTTGGTTTGTTTTGGCTTGTTTTTTCTGGGGCAAGTGTAGCTTTAGCCTTTGTCAAAAAGCGTAAACTAGATCATCTTGTAAAGGATGATGAAAGAGGATAATAAAAGATGACAATAAAAATCTATGATACCTTAACGCGTTCCCTACGTGAGTTTTCTCCTTTGACAGAAGGGCAAGTTAAGATGTATGTCTGTGGACCAACGGTTTATAACTATATTCATATTGGTAATGCACGTAGTGTAGTGGCTTTTGACACTATCCGTCGTTACTTTGAATACCGTGGATTTGAAGTGGCCTATGTTTCTAACTTTACAGATGTAGATGACAAAATTATCAAAGCGGCAAATGAAGCAGGTGTGACAACTAAGGAATTGTCAGACCAGTTTATTGCTGCATTTAAAGAAGATGTCAAAGCCCTAGGGGTCAAGCCTGCTACTAGCAATCCGCGCGTGATTGATTATATGGATGAGATTATCTCATTTGTGGAAGAGTTGATTGAAAAAGATTTTGCCTATGTGTCAAAAGGAGATGTTTATTTTCGTGTGGCAAAATCAGACAACTATGCAAAGTTAGCCAATAAAACTTTAGCTGATCTGGAAGCAGGTGCTTCTGGACGTGTGGACAATGAGGCTGATTTGAAGGAACACCCCTTTGATTTTGCACTTTGGAAGACTGCTAAAGCAGGTGAAGTTTCATGGGAGAGCCCTTGGGGAGCTGGGCGTCCAGGTTGGCATATCGAGTGTTCTGTAATGGCGACAGAATTATTAGGAGATACTATTGATATTCATGGTGGCGGTGCAGACTTAGAATTTCCGCATCATACTAATGAAATTGCACAGTCAGAAGCAAAAACAGGCAAAAAATTTGCAAATTATTGGATGCACAATGCTATGCTTAACATCAATGATGAAAAGATGTCCAAGTCACTAGGTAATTTTTTGACGGCTCATGATATGCTTCAAGAAATTGATGGGCAGATCTTACGCTTCTTTTTAGCTACTCAGCACTATCGTCGTCCTTTAAATTATACAGACAAAGCCATTCATGATGCGGAGGTAAATTTGAAATACCTCAAAAATACTTACCAACAACCTTTTACGGATGATACCGATCTAGAGGCTTTGGATCAGTATATTTCAGCCTTTACATCAGCCATGGATGATGATTTTAATGCAGCTAATGGGATTACAGCGATTTTTGATATGGCTAAGTGGATCAATTCAGGTCACTATACTGAGGCTATCAAAGCAACGTTTGAGAAAATGTTGGCTGTATTTGGCATTGTCTTTGAAGAAGAGGAGCTTGATGCTGATATTGAAAGATTAATTAAGGAGCGTCAAATAGCGCGTGCCAATCGTGATTTTGCAACTGCTGATCGCATCCGTGACCAATTGGCAGAAAAAGGGATAAAACTTCTTGATACCAAAGATGGTGTGAGGTGGACACGTGATTGATGTCAAATTGATTAACGGTATCGCCTTGGCTTTTGAGGGGGATGCCATCTATTCCACCTATGTTAGAAAGTATTTAATCTTTAAGGGTCAGACCAAGCCCAATCAATTACATCGTGAGGCTACAAGGTACGTTTCAGCCAAAGCACAAGCTTACTTAGCGACTCAATGGATGGCACAAAACCTTTTGACAGAAGAAGAAGAAGCAATTTACAAGCGTGGCCGTAATGCTACTAGTCATACAAAAGCAAAAAATGCAGATGTAATTACCTATCGGATGTCCACAGGTTTTGAAGCCGTCATGGGCTATCTTCACATGTTAGAGCGTATTGAGCGTTTAGAAGAGTTGATTCAGTGGGCAATTCAAACGATCGAGTCGCAAGAAAATGAAACGAAAAACGGATGATAAGCATCCGTTTTTTTGTTTTGTAATATTTTGTAATAATTTGTCATAAAAAAGTAAAAAATCTTGTATAATTACTTGAAAAACGCTTACAAAGGTATATAATAGAAGTATAAAGAGTACTAAAATGAGGAGGAGAGAATGATGAAATCACGCAAATTATTTGTAACATCTTTAGCTACTATGGCTTTGTTGGCTGGAAGTCCGTCAGTTGTGGCTTTTGCTGATAATGCTACAACTTCTGATACAGCATCTATGGCAACTGTTACCACTGATAATGTGAACTTTTTGATTGAAACAGTAAGTGAAAACGATCGGACAAAAATGATTGTTACCTTACCTAGCGCCCTAACTGCTGGCGGAAATCTTAAGGTAGATTTGCTAAATAGTTCAGGTACAGTGGTTTCTGACATCACTTATGCTGTTCCAAAAGGTAGTACCACATTTAATTTTTGGTTTACAATGAAAGGAATGCCAGCAGGGGATTATGTTATCAAGGCTAACCTAGATGAAGCAGGTGTAGGATTGCGTAGTGGTACCACTATGTTTACCTATCAACCTACAGCAACATCTACCACAGCCAGTTCAGAAGTAGCTAGTCAATCTAGTTCTACTGAAGCTTCTACATCTGTCAGTGATAGTGTTGCTACATCTACTAGCACTGTAGCAAGCTCTGAAAGTCAAGTGGCAGCAGGCTCTACCTCTACTAGTGTTGCTGCATCAGAAAGTGTTTCAGCTAGCCAAGCTGCATCTGAAAGCCAATCAACCCAAGTAGCTACTAGCACCTCAGCTAGCCAAGCTGCATCTGAAAGCCAATCAACTCAGGTAGCTGCTAGCACTTCAGCTAGTCAAGCTGCTTCTGAAAGTCAATCAACTGCAACATCTACAGCGGTAACTAGTACAGCTTCTTCAACTTCAGAAGTATCAGCAAGTCAACAGACTGCTAGCCAATCTGCAGCTAAAGTCAGCGCATCAAGTGTTAGCGGAGTGACAAAAGGAGCTACTAAACCTGTAACACGTGCGGGTAAATCTGTTCTACCAAAAACAGGAGAAGAAACTTCTGTTTAACTTACTTATGCTGGCTTTGTTAGCTTCTTAATTGCAGGTCTTGTTGGTTTGTTTAAAACTTACCATCCAAAACATAAAATGTAGTCTAAGCTAGTCCTATTAAAAGATGATGCTTGAGCAGAAAGCTGGGGATTTTCTCCAGCTTTTTTAGAATGGATAGGCTTTGGAGCTCCTAGTGAGTTAAAACTGTGCTATAATAAGGGCATGGAACAAAATGATATCGTATATGGTGTGCATGCAGTGACAGAAAGCTTGCTTGCCAACACAGGAAATAAACTCTATCTACAAGATGACCTTCGTGGGAAAAATGTGGAGAAAATCAAACAACTAGCAGCAGAAAAAAAAGTTTCCATCTCCTGGACTCCTAAAAAAACATTGTCTGAGATGACAGAAGGAGCTGTCCATCAAGGATTTGTTCTTCGGGTATCCGAATTTGCTTATAGTGAGCTGTCTGTGATTTTAGAAAAAGCAGAGCAGGAAGATAACCCCCTTATTCTCATTTTAGATGGTCTTAATGACCCACACAACTTCGGTTCTATCTTGCGAACAGCAGATGCAACTAATGTTTGTGGTGTGATTATCCCTAAACATCGTGCCGTTGGTGTTACTCCAGTTGTTGCTAAAACATCAACAGGTGCAGTGGAACATATCCCTATTACTCGTGTCACCAATCTTAGTCAGACTCTTGATCAGCTTAAAGCAGCAGGTTTCTGGGTTTTTGGGACTGATATGGATGGCACACCATCACATCAATGGAACACGTCAGGAAAACTTGCTCTTATTATTGGTAATGAAGGCAAGGGGATTTCTGCTAATATCAAAAAACAGGTAGATGAGATGGTGACGATTCCTATGAATGGACATGTCCAAAGTCTCAATGCTAGTGTAGCAGCAGCCTTGTTGATGTATGAGGTTTTTAGAAATCGTGGCTAAGATGAAACGTCGTATTTTGATTGTTGATGGTTATAATATGATTGCTTATTGGCAAGAGACTAAGCACTTTTTTAAAACCAATCAATTGGAAGAAGCGCGTGATCTGTTGTTGAAAAAACTGAGTCATTATGCTGGATTTGAAGAGTTAGAGATTATCTGTGTTTTTGATGCCCAATATGTCCCAGGTGTTAGACAGGTTTACGATCACTATCAGCTACAGGTTGTTTTTACAGAAGAAGGGGAAACTGCTGATGCCTATATTGAACGTTTGGCAGGTCAGTTTAATCGCCTCACAACGCGTGTATCTGTAGCCACTAGTGATTTGAATGAACAATGGTTAATCTTTTCCCAAGGAGCCTTGAGGGTTTCAGCCAGAGAGCTGGAAAAAGATGTTAACCAATTAAGAAAAGACGTCGCAAGTTTTAAAAAGGATTTGGACTTAACCAAGCCCCCTTTACGTCCTTGGAATGCAGACCAACTCGATCAACTACAAGATATGTTAGACGAGTTGGGAAAATAATGATGCTCACAATTAATTAATGGTTACGAAAAAACGGTTGGAAATGCTCCAGCCGTTTTTGTTTCACGTTAAACGCTATTAAAAAATGAGGCCCAAAATGGAAGGTTTAGTGCTTGTTTTAGATACGATATGCCAGAGGATAGTTTGATAGTGTAAACAAAAGATTTAATTTGGTGAAAAGTAAAAAAATCCTAGCAAATGACTTGACGATTGAGGTTAAATTTTGGTATGATTATAAGCGGTATTGTTTACCCCATTTGAAAGGCCCCGGAACCCTTCAAATAACTCGCGGACCGGAACATCCGCCTAGTAAACAAAAACGATTATATAGGAGAAATCATGAACAAAACAACATACATGGCTAAGCCAGGTGAAGTTGAACGCAAATGGTATGTAGTTGACGCTACTGATGTACCTCTTGGACGCCTTTCAGCAGTAGTTGCTAGCGTACTTCGTG
>CAMCQB010000005.1 GCA_945876895.1 uncultured Streptococcus sp. | reverse complement strand
GTTTTTGTACTCTCAAGATTTAAGTAACTGTAAAACTTTTCATTGAAATCAGAAAACAGCAAGCCTGTTTTTGTACTCTCAAGATTTAAGTAACTGTAAAACATATCTTAAACATTTGTCAATAGGTTTTTGTTTTTGTACTCTCAAGATTTAAGTAACTGTAAAACATAGATATTCCCAAACTATAAACGTATTATGTTTTTGTACTCTCAAGATTTAAGTAACTGTAAAACAAAGAATTACTTGAAATAGCTGATAAAATATTAAAAGATGACACAATGAATTTAGAAAGGTTATATAAAATAATAGGTGTAAATAATGTGGAATAAATATAAACTAAATGACTTTCCATTTTGTGTAAGATTTCTAACCGGATTTATGCACTCAATGATTGAAATACATTTAGGAGACGAGATTGTGATGAGCTACCATGACGGTGCTTTCTATTGGCGAAAACAACTGGAAGATAAAGGATATAAGGAAGGAGCTGACTTCTTGAAAGTCGGTGAGGTAAATACTCTTGAAACTTGAGAACTTAACAGGTCATTTGATTAACCTATATCTAGTTTTAGCTGATAGGATAATATGAATAAAAAGCTAGGCCAGAGGTCTAGTTTTTTACTTTTGCATCTTTTTTCTCTGTAAATTATGCTAAAATATTTGTATGGAAAATATGATACAAATTGCAAATCATCTCTCAATTTCACAACATCAGGTTGAGAGGGTTTTAAGTTTAACACAAGAGGGAAACACCATTCCTTTTATTGCGCGCTATCGTAAAGATGTGACGGGAAATCTAGATGAGGTGGTCATTAAAGCGATCATTGATCTAGATAAGAGTTTAACAGCCTTGAGAGATAGAAAGGCAACTGTTCTTGCAAAAATTGAAGAGCAGGGAAAACTGACAGATACTCTTCGTCAAGCGATTGAGTCGGCTGAAAAGTTGGCAGATGTCGAGGAGCTCTATCTGCCTTATAAAGAAAAACGCCGAACCAAAGCAATGATTGCTCGAGAAGCTGGGTTATTTCCGTTAGCACGCCTTATTTTACAAAATCTTCCTAATCTTGAAAAAGAAGCAGAAAACTTTATCAATGAGACTTTTAAAACGCCAAAGGATGCCTTGCAAGGAGCTGTTGACATCTTGGTTGAGGCTTTATCAGAAGATGTAAGACTGCGTTCTTTGATATACAATGAGATTTTGGAAAACAGTCAGATTGTCTCACAAGTAAAAGATGAAAACTTGGATGATAAAAAGATTTTTGAGATTTACTATGATTTCTCAGAAGCGATTGCAAAAATGCAGGGTTACCGCACTCTAGCCCTTAATCGTGGGGAGAGTTTGGGTGTTTTAAAAGTTGGTTTCCATCATCATACTGATACGATGTTGGCTCTTTATGCGACACGTTTTAAGGAAAAAAACCGCTATATAGATGACGTGATTCAACAAGTCTTGAAAAAGAAAGTCCTACCTGCTATGGAGCGCCGTGTTCGCTCAGAATTGACAGAAACTGCGGAAGACGGAGCAATTGCCCTTTTTTCTGAAAACTTAAGAAATCTTCTCTTAATTCCACCACTGAAAGGTAAAATTGTGCTTGGTTTTGACCCTGCTTTTAGAACAGGAGCTAAGTTAGCAGTAGTGGATAAGACTGGGAAGTTATTAACAACCCAGGTTATTTATCCTGTTGCCCCTGCAAGCCCTGCTAAGATTGCGCAAGCAAAGACAGAGCTTCTAGCCTTGGTGGAAGAATATGCGGTTGAGATTATTGCTATTGGAAATGGGACAGCTAGTCGTGAAAGTGAAGCCTTTGTTGCAGACCTACTCAAAGATGTCAAAGGGGTTTCGTATGTGATTGTCAATGAAAGTGGCGCTTCGGTTTATTCGGCAAGTGAACTAGCAAGGCAGGAATTTCCTGATCTGACGGTTGAAAAACGCTCTGCCATCTCGATTGCAAGACGTCTCCAAGACCCACTTGCTGAATTGGTAAAAATTGATCCTAAATCTATTGGTGTTGGACAATATCAGCATGATGTTAGTCAGAAAAAATTAACTGAAAATCTTGATTTTGTAGTAGATATGGTTGTTAACCAAGTAGGTGTTAACATCAATACGGCAAGTCCTGCGCTCTTATCACATGTCTCTGGTTTGAACAAGACGATTTCAGAAAACATTGTTAAATATCGAGAAGAAAATGGCGAAATTAAGAGCCGTTCTGAAATCAAAAAAGTTCCTCGTCTTGGGTCTAAGGCATTTGAGCAAGCTGCAGGTTTCTTACGTATTCCAAATGGTGAGCATTTCTTAGATAATACAGGTGTTCACCCAGAAAGCTATGCAGCAGTTGAAAAGCTTTTACATCAGTTAGAGATCAGTCAGCTAGATGATGCTGCTAAGGCTAAACTCAATGCTGTGAAGCCACAAGAACTGGCTCAAGATTTAGAGATCGGTCCTGAAACCCTCAAAGATATTATTGCTGATCTTTTAAAACCAGGTCGTGATTTACGAGATAGCTTTGCAGCACCAGCTCTTCGTCAAGATGTTTTAGATATTAAGGACCTCTATATTGGGCAACAATTAGAAGGAACCGTACGTAATGTGGTTGATTTTGGTGCTTTTGTCGATATTGGTCTTCATGATGATGGTTTGATTCATATCTCGCAGATGAGCAAAACCTTTGTTAATCATCCTAGTCAGCTAGTATCGGTTGGGGATATTGTAACGGTTTGGGTATCTAAAATTGATTTAGAACGTGAAAAGATTAATTTAAGTCTGGTAGCACCTCGTGAATCTCAATGATTATGTCAAGAAAGTTTCACAAGAAGACTTTCAAAAAAATTTTCAACACACTGCTACTTGGAATAAGCGGCTCAGAACAACAGGCGGGCGCTTTCATCCAAATAGTGGCAATTTGGACTTTAACCCTAAAGTTTATGAAGCCCTAGGTTTAGAGGTCTTTAGAAAAATTGTCCGTCACGAGCTTTGCCACTATCATCTTTATTTTGAAAAAAAGGGATATAGACATCAAGATAGAGACTTTAAACAACTTTTAAAAGCTGTTAATGGACTTCGTTTTGTCCCGAAAATAAACGATGAGGTTTATCCCTACCATTACCAGTGTCAAGCTTGTGGACAAGATTATTTTAGAAAAAGAAAAATGAACCTAAAGCGTTATGTTTGCGGGAGATGTCAATCATCCTTATATTTAATAGCGGTTTAAAGCATCACTTATTACGAATTCATGGTAGAGAGGCGAAAATGAGAAAAACGATTGTATTAGCAACAGATAAAAATTATTTGGATAAGGCTTTGGTGACAATAAAGTCTGTCAGTGTCTATAATCGTGATGTGGATTTTTATTTATTTCATCAAGGTGAAGTGCCAACAGAATGGATAAGAACAGTTAATTATCAACTTAAACAGTTAGGCTCTACCCTTAAAAATGTGATTATTTCAAATCGTCAAATTGAAAGATTTCAAACCTTTCTAACAGCCAGTAGTTGGTTGAGACTATTTATCCCTGAGTTTGTACTATCAGATAAGGTCCTGTACCTTGATTCAGACGTGATTGTTAACACAAATCTCGATGACTTATTTGCCCTAGATTTGAAGGAAGATTATATTGCAGCTGTTCAAGATCCTAATAAAAATGAAAGTGGAAATTTTAATTCTGGTGTGATGTTGATCAATGCAAGTTTATGGCGTGAGCAAGGTTTAACGGACAAATTGTTACGGACAGCAGAAGCCATGCATCACTTAGTGAGAAATGGTGATCAGAGTATCCTCAATATTGTTTGTGATCAAAAGTGGTTAGCATTAGATAAAACATACAACTATCAGACCTATGATGTTGTTAGTCGCTATGAGCATAGAGCTTACCTTTATGAAGATTTGAAAGATGCGGTTCCCCGTATTGTTCATTTTTTAACATCTGATAAGCCGTGGAACAGCTATAGCGTCGCGCGCTTTAGGGAATTATGGTGGTATTATTTCCAATTGGAGTTTAGCCAAATGGATGAGCAACGTCAAAAGCCAGTTTCCTATGAGGAAGCTATGGCGACAGTGGTTTACTCAGATAAAAATATCTTTATTTTGACAGAGACAGACCAGCTAGAGCAGATAGGTTTTTTAATTGAATCTTTGCCTGATTATCAGTTTCATATTGCAGCCTACACGATGGTTTCTGAAAAATTGTCCATTTTAGCTTCGTATGACAATGTTTTGATTTATCCTGAGATTATTGATGCCAGGGTAGAAAAATTGTTAAAGTATTGTGATATTTATCTAGATATTAATCATTATGCGGAAGTACGGGACATTGTGTCAAGAGCTCATCAGCTCAATAAAGTTATTTTAGCTTTTGACACCACTGCCCACCATCCTCAGTTAGCCAATCAGATTATTTCCTCTCATGAGCCAGAGAAGATGGTGGATTTTTTAAAACAGATAACCATTCCATAAATCAGTCTAAGGGCTGATTTATTTTTTGTAGAAATACTTTAAAATGGTAAAGTAAAGATTCTAAGAATAACGTTGATTTTATATAACAGGAATAAAATCAAGGGAAATTTCTGGAAGGGAGCTTCTATGGAAGGTAAATTTTATAAACAAAAAAAAGATAGATGGTTTTTCGGTGTTTTAGCTGGTTTATCAGATAAGTTTGGCTGGAATCTGAATTTAGTACGCGTATTGTTTGTACTTTTACTCATCTTTATACAAGGAGGCGCTTTCTTATATTTGATACTAGCTCTTATCTTACCTTATAAAGAAGACTTGATTAAGGATGCTTATGGACAAGGTCCACGTAAACGTAAAGAAGCCGAAGTTATCAATGACCGAAAATGGTTTTGGTAATCTTGAAAAAAATCAGAAACAGAAGTTCATGAGGTGACTTTGTTTCTGATTTTTTTAGTAGTTTGCTATCTTTTTTACTTTGCTTTATCAACGATAGTAAAGCAGTTATTGATATGACATATTAGTATGCCGATGTTGACTAGACAAAAACTGGTGACATTATTAACTTTCGGAAAAGTTAGCGCTTACTTTCAGAAAATAAATATGGTATAATAGACAGAAAAAGGAGGAGCTTATGGTTGTTACAGTAAAAATGTTAGCAGAAAAGGTAAAGTTAAAGCCGATTTATGTTACCGATGAAGCCCTAGAAAAAGAAATTATAACATCAGATATTTCTCGTCCTGGTCTTGAAATGACAGGCTACTTTGATTATTATTCTCCTGAGCGGATTCAACTTTTAGGGATGAAGGAGTGGTCTTATTTAAATGCTATGACCTCTCATAACCGTTATTCCGTTTTGAAAAAAATGTTTCAGCCTGAGACTCCCGCTATTATTGTGGCACGCAATCTGGATATTCAAGATGAGATGGTTCAAGCAGCTAAGGAGCAAGGGATAGCTGTTTTACAAAGTCGTGTGCCTACTAGCCGTTTATCTGGCGAGATGTCCTGGTATTTAGATACTTGTTTAGCAGAACGTACCAGTGTACATGGTGTCTTAATGGACATCTATGGGATGGGAGTTCTCATTCAAGGAGATTCTGGAATTGGAAAAAGTGAAACAGCTCTTGAGTTAGTAAAGCGTGGCCATCGCTTAGTAGCTGATGACCGTGTCGATGTTTATGCTAAAGATGAGGAAACTCTTTGGGGCGAACCTGCTGAAATTTTACGACATTTGATTGAAATTAGAGGGGTTGGCATTATTGATGTTATGAGTTTGTATGGTGCTAGCGCTGTCCGCAATTCTTCTCAAGTTCAATTGGCTGTCTATCTTGAAAATTTTGAAAAAGGTAAAGTTTTTGATCGATTAGGAAATGGTGGCGAGGAAATTGAATTATCATCTGTAAAAATTCCACGAGTTAGGATTCCTGTTAAAACGGGACGTAACGTATCAGTCGTTATTGAGGCGGCAGCCATGAACCATCGTGCAAAACAAATGGGCTATGATGCCACCAAGACCTTTGAAGAGCGTTTGACCAAGTTGATTAGCCAAAATGAGGGTAGCCATGATTGATCCTATCGCTATTCAAGTAGGCCCCTTTGCTATCCATTGGTATGCTATTTTTATTGTGACAGGCTTGATATTAGCTGTTTATTTAACAATAAATGAGGGTAAAAAAAAGGGAATTACCTCAGATGATATTTTAGATTTTATTTTGGTTGCCTTTCCTTTAGCGATATTAGGGGCTCGTCTTTATTATGTGATTTTCCAATGGCCTTATTATGCTCAACATCCTTCTGAAATCTTTGCGATTTGGAATGGCGGTTTGGCTATTTATGGTGGTTTACTAACAGGGCTAGCCTATCTATTTTGGTTTTGTTATCAGAGGTTTATCAAGCCTTTAAACTTTTTAGATATCATAGCTCCTAATGTCATGTTGGCACAAGCTATTGGGCGCTGGGGAAATTTTGTGAATCAAGAAGCTTATGGCAAGGCTATCAACAATCTCGATTATCTTCCTCGATGGATGCAGGAACAAATGTACATTGATGGTAGTTATCGTGTCCCGACTTTTTTATATGAATCTTTGTGGAATTTACTTGGTTTTGCACTACTTTCCATCCTCATTCGCCGACCTAAGTTATTAAAGGTTGGAGAGCCGACCTTCTTTTATCTCATCTGGTATGGTTTGGGGAGATTCATTATTGAGGGAATGCGAACAGATAGTCTCATGTTAGCAGGGTTACGTGTTTCTCAATGGTTATCGATAATTTTATTTTGTATTGGTTTGGGATTGTGGATTTATCGCCGAAAAAATCAAGCCATTAACTTTTATTTAGAAAAAACATAATATAAAGGAGAAAAAGATATGATGGAAATAGCAGTCTTATTGATTGCTCTAGCATTTGTAGCTTTGGTAATTTATCTCATACTATTTATAAAAAAATTAACAGCAACCGTTGGGGAGGCCCAGCAAACTCTGACGATTTTGACCAGTGATCTTAATGTGACCCTACACCATACCAATGAAATTCTTGCTAAAGCAAATGTTTTAGTGGAAGATGTGAATAGTAAAGTCGCAACAATTGATCCCCTGTTTACAGCAGTAGCAGATTTATCTGAAAGTGTCTCTGATTTAAATACGCAAGCGAGGCATCTATCTGTTAAAGCAAGTGCTGTCGGTAAGCAATCTGCTAAAGTAGGAACAGCGTATACTGTTAGTAAATTTGCTTCAAAAGTGTTAAGAAAAAAGGAGAGAGCTCATGAGTAAATTTTTAAAAACTTTGGTTGTTGGCGCAGCCTCAGGTGCAGCAGCAGCATATTTTTTAACAACCGAAAAAGGAAAAGTCTTAAAAGAAAAAGCACAAGATTTATTTAAAGACTATCAAGAAAACAAAGATGACTATCATCAAAAAGCCAGCGATAAGGCAGCAGAGTACAAAGATTTGGCTGTCCATGCTTTCCAAGATTATAAAGAAAAATGGGAAACAGGAGAAATCACTACAGAAAGCGTCGTGGAGGAATTAAAAACAAAATCCAATCAGGCAGCAACTTTTGCTAAAGATTCTTTTACTCATGTGAAACAAAAAGCAAACCAACATGAAAGTAAGGTAAAAGATGTCACAGATTCTATCGTTGAGTCTGATGTTCAAGTTGATGATATTGTGATTGATTATCCTGATGATCATAAGGAATAAAAAAAGGCGAGGAGATTAACCTCGTCTTTTTCGATAATTAATATAAAATTTTAAACTCAATAAGAGAGTAAAACTGATTATCATAGCCAAAGGAAAGGCTAGGATAACTTTAACCTGAAGGGAAAGTAAGATTAGACATGAGATAATAGTCGAAATGCAGAAACCAGCAATTTGCACAAAAAACAATAGTTCACGCAATTTTGCAGATTGAGTGTTGATGTGTTGATAAGGTTGATATTTCGGACTTTTCTCAATCTGTTGTTCATACTCTTCATCGTAGTGCTGGTCGAATTTTCTGTTGGTATTCACAGTCTAACCTCCTTTCTTTTCCAAAATTCTTATCTATTCTATCATAAATTACCGTAAATGTCACTGTTTTTCATAAAAACTTTCATAAAATAAAGAGAAAATCAAGATTTTTGTATTATTTTATGCCAAAAAGCATGAGATTTGCTATAATGGATGAGTTATGAAAAAAATTATGATTACTGCAACTGCAGAGAGCATGGATCAAGCAAAAGCTCTCCTAGCTCTCGGTGTCGATCGTATTTATGTGGGAGAAGGCGATTATGGTCTTCGTCTTCCCTATCACTTTAGTCGTGAGGAGATGAGGGAACTTGCTGACCTTATCCATAATGCTGGTAAAGAAATGGTGGTCGCTGTCAATGCCTTGATGCATCAAGATATGATGGATTCTCTTCCAGAATACTTGAAATTTTTAGAATCTATTGGAGTTGACTATATCACTGTTGGAGATGCTGGGGTTTTTTATGCCTTACAGCGTGATGGCATAGCCTTAAAAACGATTTATGATGCCTCAACAATGGTGACCTCCAGCCGTCAAATCAATTTTTGGGCTAAGAATGCGGGAATTTCAGAAGCTGTATTGGCTAGAGAGATTCCATCAGCTGAACTCTTTATTATGGCTGAAAATCTTGATATTCCAGCTGAACTTTTGGTTTATGGTGCTAGCATTATTCACCAATCAAAACGCCCATTGTTACAAAATTACTATAACTTTACTAAGATGAATGAGGAAAAATCGCGTGAGCGTAATCTTTTCTTAAGTGAGCCAAATGATCCAGACTCACATTATTCTATCTTTGAGGATAAGCATGGTACCCATATTTTTGCTAACAATGATTTGGATTTAATGCCTAAACTGTTAGAGGTTTATGAGCATGGCTTTAGCCATTGGAAATTAGAGGGACTCTATACACCAGGTCAAGATTTCCTTGCTATTGCAACCGTTTTTGTGAAGGCGCGTGACTTGATGGAAAAAGGTGAGTTTACTCAAGATCAAGCCTTTGTCTTTGATGAAGAGATTAGAAAACATCACCCTATAGAGCGCGGTCTTGATACCGGATTTTATGACTACGACCCAGACATGGTCAAGTAATGTCTCACAGTGCTAGATTTGTCTATTTTCAGGAGCACTATCTTACATCTATCTTGCAAATAGGAGTATAAAATGACACAAGTAAAAAAACGTCCAGAGGTTTTAGCACCAGCTGGTACATTGGAAAAATTAAAAGTTGCCATTCATTATGGGGCAGATGCTGTTTTTATTGGTGGGCAAGCATATGGTTTGCGTAGCCGTGCAGGAAACTTCACTTTTGAAGAAATGGAAGAGGGAGTAGAGTTTGCGAAAAAGTACGGTGCAAAAGTCTATGTGGCAGCAAACATGGTAACCCATGAGGGAAATGAAAAAGGAGCAGGAGAGTGGTTCCGTCGCTTACGTGATATCGGCATTGCAGCAGTAATTGTATCCGATCCAGCACTTATTCAGATTTGTGCTGAAGAAGCGCCAGGTCTTGAAATTCATCTCTCGACACAAGCATCTGCTACTAATGTAGAAACGCTTGAATTCTGGAAAAATCTAGGGTTAACACGTGTGGTTTTGGCGCGTGAAGTTTCTATGGAAGAGTTGGCTGATATTCGTCGTCGCACAGATGTTGAAATTGAAGCCTTTGTTCATGGAGCTATGTGTATTTCCTATTCAGGACGTTGCACCCTGTCAAACCATATGAGTATGCGTGATGCTAACCGTGGTGGTTGCTCACAGTCTTGCCGTTGGAAGTATGACCTTTATGAGATGCCATTTGGTCAAGAAAGAAAGAGTCTAGAAGGTGAAATTCCAGAAGAGTTCTCTATGTCTGCTGTAGATATGTCAATGATTGAGCATTTACCAGACATGATTGAAAATGGTGTGGATAGCCTTAAAATCGAAGGTCGAATGAAGTCTGTTCACTATGTTTCAACCGTAGCAAATGTTTATAAGGCAGGTGTTGATGCTTATCTTGAGAGCCCAGAAAAGTTTGAAGCCATTAAACAAGATTTGATTGATGAAATGTGGAAAGTTGCGCAACGTGAGTTGGCAACAGGATTTTACTATGAAACACCAGATGAAAATATGCAGCTTTTTGGTGCTCGTCGTAAAATTCCGCAGTATAAATTTGTAGGTGAAGTCGTTTCCTTTGATGAAGAGACTATGACGGCAACTATTCGTCAACGTAATGTTATTACAGAAGGAGATCAGGTCGAGTTTTATGGTCCAGGATTCCGCCATTTTGATGCGACGATCACAGATCTTCATGATGATAAGGGGAATAAAATTGACCGCGCCCCTAATCCAATGGAATTATTAACAATAACCGTACCGCAAAAGGTAGAACCAGGAGATATGATTCGTAATCGTCAAGAAGGACTGATTAATCTCTATAAAACAGATGGCTCGAGTCAAACGGTACGTGCTTAATGCTAACCATCAGACAAGAATCCCTTTCAGACTATAAACAGGTGGAGGAGTTGATTACTTTAGCGTTTAATGGTAGTCCTCATTCTGATGGATAAGAAGCAGACTTGGTTCAAAGACTTCGTCAAGATCCAGCCTATCATCCTAAGCTTAGCTTGATTGCTACTGACGAGAAAGAGATGGTAGGACATGTCTTATTTACTGAGATAAAGGTGGAAAAAAGCAGAGCCTTGGCTCTAGCTCCTCTGTCTGTTCATCCGCTTTATCAAGGAAAAGGGATTGGTCGCCAGTTATTATTAGAAGCTGAAAATGTTGCTAAAAAAGAAGGGTATGATACGATTATTATTCTTGGGAACCCTGCTTATTATAGCCGTTTTGATTATCAAACAGCATCTGACTATGGCATAAAACCTCCCTTTGAGGTTGACAATCAGTATTTTATGGTGAAATTTTTAGAGGAAAAAGCAGAGTAGGTCAGAGGTTTAGTCACTTATCTTTCAGTATTTGGGATTTAACACCATTTTTTACGAATAAAAAATAGAAAGGAAATCCTATGGCAGAATTTAAATTTGAAATTGAAGAAAAATTACTCGTTTTATCAGAAAACGACAAAGGTTGGACAAAAGAGTTGAACCGTGTCAGCTTTAATGGCGCACCAGCTAAGTTTGATATTAGAACTTGGAGTCCCGATCACACTAAGATGGGGAAAGGGATTACTCTTTCAAATGAAGAGTTTGAAGTCTTGGTAAATGCCTTTAAAAATTAGACTGAAAAGAGACAGATCAAACTATCTATGATGGCTCCGCCTCTTCCCTCGCCTTAGAATAATGAAAATAATCATAAAAACCTCACTAGGTGTATAATCTTAGTGAGGTTTTTTTCTTGACAACTTCATATGAAAGATTACTAGGGATGGAAAAACTAACCCCAATAGAATGACTATATTATAAAGAAAGTGCCTGTAAAATAGATATAGTTTCAAACTATATCTATTTATGAAAAATAAGAATTTGTTTTGAAGTCAAGTGCCTGTTATAATGTTCTTATTATATCGCAAGGAGAAATTTTATGACCCATCAAACAGCCCCATTCCGTGTAGATCATGTTGGATCTTATTTACGTCCAAAAGCCTTAGTTGAAGCGCGTGACGCGTTTACTTCTGGGAAAATCTCACAAGAAGAATTGACTGCCGTAGAAGATCAAGCCATTCGTGAATTAGTTTTACAACAAAAAGCTGCTGGCCTCGAGAGTGTGACAGACGGTGAATTTCGTCGTGCTTACTGGCATCAAGATTTTTTCTGGGGACTTGAAGGAGTAGCACATACACAAGCTGCCATTGGCTATCAATTTCATGATGAGACGACTAAACCAGATGCTGCGTCCTTAACAGGCAAAATATCAGGAAAGAATCATCCTTTTATTGCACATTACACTTTCTTAAAAGACTTAGCCGATCAAGAAGGCTTGGCTTCACGCCTCACCATTCCTTCACCAGCTCAGTTTTATTTTGAATTAATTCGTGATGCAGAGCATACAGCAAATACATTTACTTACTATGAAAATAAGGAAGAGTTGTTTGCGGATATTATTAAGGCTTATAAAGACGTCATTGCTGATCTTTATGCAGTAGGTTTACGTAATTTACAGTTGGACGATTGTACTTGGGGAACTTTGGTTGATGATCGCGTAATGGATTTAATTGCAGGACACACTGGAAAGACAGCTGAACAGATTCGTCAAGAGTTAAGTGTTGAGTTTCTTACCTTAAATAATGGTATTTTGGAAGATTTGCCAGAAGATCTTAATGTTACAACGCATGTGTGCCGTGGCAATTATCATTCTACGTGGGCATCTCAAGGTGGATATGATAAGGTAGCTGAAACACTTTTTGGAAAAGAAAATGTTAAGGCTTATTATCTTGAGTTTGATACAGAGCGTGCAGGCGGATTCGAACCCCTTGCTAAAGTGACACCAGGTAAAAAAGTTGTACTTGGTTTAATCACCTCAAAATCAGCAGATTTAGAAGATAAGACAGAGGTGATCGCTAGAATCAAAGAAGCTAGCCAGTACATTCCTCTTGAAGATCTTTACCTTAGTACCCAGTGTGGCTTTGCTTCAACAGAAGAAGGCAATAAATTAACCATTGAAGATCAGTGGAAAAAGTTAGCTCTCATTCAAGAAATTGTTAAAGAAGTATGGGGCTAATCGCTAGATGACAGTAGGCCAAAAATCACCTCGACACATGTGTCGAGGTGATTTTTTAATGATTCTTGTTTCTTAATATTTCAGCAATTCCAATTAGTATAAAGGTAATTCCTAGTCCAACAAATAAAAATTTTTGAGTAAGAAGACCATAGATGATTAAAATAGCTGCAGATAAGAAAGCGATATATTCTTTTTTCATTTTATTTCATCGTTGGGAAAAGTAAAACGTCACGAATAGTAGTAGTATCTGTCAATAGCATGCAGAGGCGATCAATACCGATACCGAGACCTCCTGTTGGTGGCATACCGTACTCAAGTGCTTCGACGTAATCGTAGTCGATACCTGTTGCTTCGTCGTCACCAAGTTCTTTAGCAGCAGCTTGTGCTTCAAAGCGTGATAATTGGTCAATTGGATCATTAAGCTCAGTAAAGGCATTGGCATATTCTTTAGTCATGATAAAGAGTTCAAATCGGTCTGTGAAGCGAGGGTCGTCTGCATTTTTCTTAGCAAGAGGTGATACTTCAACAGGATGTCCGTAAACAAAGGTTGGTTGGATAAGTGTTTTCTCAACAAACTCTTCGAAGAAAGCATTGATGATATGCCCAACTGTTGTAAAGTGTTTTTCAAGAGGGACATTTTTTTCTTTAGCCAAAGCAGTTGCTTCTTCGATGGTCATCTCTTGCCAAAAATCGATACCTGTTTGTTCTTTGACAGCATCAACAATGTGAACACGCTTAAATGGTTCATTGAGTTTAATCTCTGTTCCTTGGTAGATAACAGGTTGATCCCCTTTGACAGCCTTGGTAACGTGTTGGATAACCCCTTCTGTTAAATCCATAATATCTTGGAAATCAGCATAGGCTTGGTAGGCTTCAATCGATGTGAATTCAGGATTGTGAGTAGCATCCATGCCTTCATTACGGAAGATACGACCGATTTCATAAACACGCTCCATACCCCCGACGATTAAGCGTTTGAGGTGGAGTTCGGTAGCGATACGAAGTACCATATCCATATTTTGTGCATTGTGATGAGTGATGAATGGGCGAGCAGCAGCACCACCGGCTTCATTGTGAAGAACAGGTGTTTCGACCTCTAGGAAGCCAAGACCGTCCATATAGCGACGCATTTCAGAGATGATTTTTGAACGTGTTACGAAGCGATCAAAGCTTTCGCGATTAGAAATCAAATTAAGGTGACGCTTACGGTAAATGGTTTCCACATCGGTTAGGCCGTGGAATTTTTCAGGCAAGGGACGTAGTGCTTTTGATAGGTGTGTGATACTAGTCGCAAAGATTGTTAGCTCACCAACACCAGTTTTAGCCACTTCTCCCTCAACACCAAGAAAATCACCAAGGTCAGCTTTTTTGAAAATGTCGTAATTTTCTTCTCCAACATCATCTTTGCGGACGTAGATTTGAATTTGCCCTTCGCGATCTTGAATGTGAGCAAAACCAGCTTTACCTTTACCGCGTTTTGTCATCATACGACCAGCGATAATGGCAGTTTCTCCCATCTCATGCAATTCTTCTTTTGTTTTATCGTTGTATTTTTCCTTTAATTCAGCTGAGTTTGCAGTACGTTCGAAACGTTTTCCAAAAGGATCGATCCCTTGCTCAGCTAAGGCAGACATTTTTTCACGACGAACTAACTGTTGGTCGTTTAATTCTTCTACATGTTCGTTAGACATTGCTTTCCTCCAAATCGTTTTCCTTTCTATTCTATCATAAAATGACAATGATTTCATCAAATATTATGCTTTTTCTAGATTTGAACTCCTAAGTAAAAAATAGTATAATAAGGCGTAAAAATTTTTTGTTGAAAGAAAAAGGATACCATGATTACATCTATTGTTTTTGACGTTGATGATACCATTTATGACCAACAGGCCCCTTATCGTTTGGCCATGGAGAAGTGCTTTCCGGATTTTGATATGACGCAAATTCATCAGGCTTATATCCGATTTCGTCATTATTCAGACATTGGATTTCCACGAGTTATGGCTGGAGAGTGGACGACAGAGTATTTTCGATTTTGGCGTTGCCGAGAGACGCTTTTAGAGTTTGGGTATAGAGAAATCTCAGAAGCTGATGGTACTCATTTTCAGGAAATTTATGAGCATGAGCTAGAAAATATTACCATGTTAGATGAGATGCGCATGACATTGGATTTTTTAAAGTCTAAAAATGTCCCTATGGGTATTATTACTAATGGGCCAACTGAGCATCAATTAAAAAAAGTGAAGAAGTTGGGCTTGTATGATTATGTGGATCCCAAACGCGTGATTGTCAGTCAGGCGACAGGTTTTCAAAAACCAGAAAAGGAAATTTTTAATCTTGCAGCGGAACAATTTGATATGAACCCCTCAACAACACTCTATGTGGGAGATTCTTATGATAATGATGTCATGGGAGCTTTTAACGGAGGCTGGCATTCGATGTGGTTTAATCATCGTGGGCGTAGTTTAAAGCCTGGAACAAAGCCTGTTTTTGATCTTGAAATTGATAGTTTTGAGCAATTATTTGGTGCGGTAAAAGTTCTTTTCGATTTACCTGATAACAAATTTATTTTTGATGTTAATGATAAAAAGAACCCTATTTTACAACTGGGAATAAACAATGGTTTGATGATGGCGGCTGAACGTTTATTGGAAAGTAATATGTCTATAGATAAAGTCGTGATTCTTTTACGACTCAATAAAAAACAAGAAAAAATTCTTCGGATGAAGTATAGTCAATAAAAATTGGGATAGATTAACTATCCCAATTTTTATTTATCATAACTGGTATCATTCCATGTGATGAGCTTGAAATTTTGACCGTCATTGGTTTCTAAAATAGTGATAGAAGCATTATCTAGTCCACCATTTTGTCGTAGTTTAGCATATTCATAACCCAGTAAAGAACGAATGGCAGCTGTCAGGCTTGCGCCATGCCCAACGATTAAGATGCTATCTTTTTTGCCGTATAGACTCTTAATAAAGTGACCGATACGTTGTGTAGTGTGGTAAACACTTTCTGCATCAAAAGCGTTATGATCAAACCGAGCGAGATTATGGGAAAAAGCTTCCATTTGTTTGGGGTAGATTGCTTCCATAATGCTAATTTTTTGCCCCTCTAATGTCCCTAAGTCCCATTCTCTTAGAGAAGCTTCTTTTTGTACCAATAAGGGAGGGTGGTGTTCTTGTGAGATGATTTCAGCTGTTGTGATAGCACGATGGAGATCACTTGAATAAATAGCATCAAAGGGGATATCTGCTAGATATTGTCCCAGTTTTTTTACGCTTTTTTTAGCTTCAGGTAAGAGAGGAGAGTCACCACTTGCTCCTTGGAAACGTCCTTCTAAATTCCACTGAGTTTTCCCATGTCGAATAAGATAAATTTTCATAATGTCTCCTACTCAAACTCTGCTCCAAATGGAAACAGTGAAAGTCCAGCTAGTTTAACAGATTGAATAGCAAAAGGAATGCCAATAATACTAAGGCAAAGTAAGAAAGCAGATGCTAAATGTCCTAAGGCTAACTCCCAGCCAAAAAAGACAATCCAAATGATATTTAATAATAAACTACTGGTTTTAGGAGAAGGGACAATAGTTCGCCCAAATGGAAATAATCCAAAACGTGCAATCTTAAAAAATTGAAGCCCAAAAGGAATCCCAATAATAGTCATACAAAATAAGATTCCAACACAAGTCCAAGCTAACCAGGACCAAAAGCCAGCCAAAATAAACCAAATCAAGTTTCCTAATAAACGCATGCCTTACTCCTTAATATCTGCAAATTCAGCTCTGACAAAATCAGCTAAGAGTTGACTATCAATACGAATAGAACGTCCTAACTCTCCAGCAGAGACAATCATGGTTCCTTTGTCTAGAGCAGTTTGATCAATGTAGATAGGGAAATTATGCTTCTGGCGAATCCCAACAGGGTTATTGGCACCGTGCACATAGCCTGTAACATTTTGCAAATCTTTTTGAGGAATCATGGTAACTTTTTTGTTACCTGATAGTTTAGCTAATTTCTTTTCAGAAAGATGCTCTGTTAGAGGCAAAATTCCAATAACAGGGCCTGTCTTATCTCCTTTTAATGCCAAAGTTTTAAAAATATCATCTTGTCTGATATCCTCTGGCATATCTCCTTCAAGGCCATTAAACATCAGGCTATCATGAGGGATTTTAGCTTTATCTAAAATTTGATCCACTAAAGTTTTTTTGACTTTTCCCTTTTTACTCATTTGTATTTTTCCTCAAGTTTACTCATCCAAAGTCCTAGAGCAATCCCTAAGCCAAATAAAAGTAGGGTCGTAAAAATCCCACCAATACTAAGACCAGCATAGGAAATACTTTCAGCGCTTCGAGGGTTTGGAATAACAATCAATAGGGTACTTGATAAAACCAATCCGATAATAAAATGATAAACACGAGAATGAAACTTAGTCAAAGCATAATCCATGGCTTTTGAAAAGCTTAGCATAGTGACAGCACCACCGATTGCGATTGGAAGAAAGACGCCAAGCAAGTCGAGATTTTTAAAACCTGTTAACATGGGAGTATAGAGTCCCATAATAAGTAAAAGATTGGATGGGCTTAGTCCAGGGACTAAAACTCCCAAAGCGATAAGGACACCAGCTAGAATAAAAGTGCCGAAGTTAGCAGGGATTTCTCCAACCAGATCGTTTAAGAAAAATAGTAAGAGTCCAGAGACAACAAAGGTAGCGACTAAGGTCAAGATATCAGTTGTATCACGTTTTGATTTAGCAGTAGCTTCTGTCAATAGACTTGGCAAAGTTCCAATAATGGCACCAGAAAATGCCCATAGGACAGGAACTTGGTAGTGCTCAAGTAAGTATTCAAGTGGTGCTGAAAAAAGTGCGATTCCTAGAATTCCACCGATTCCAACTGGAATAAAAAACAGAACATTTTTAACAAAATCTTGACGAATGTGAGCTAAAAAAGAAATAATGCGCTCATAGAGTCCTAAAATTGAGGCTAAAACCCCGCCTGATACACCAGGTAAAATAAAGCCAAGTGCAATAATAACCCCCTTAATTAAACGGGAAATCCAAGAAATCATATTTTCCTCCAAAATAAAAAATGGTATCTCTATTATACCATTTATATCTCATTATAGTAAGCTTGGACAAGATCTCGGAAATCCTCTATTGTATAGTCACTCCCAAAGTACTCACTTGCGGCACTTGACCAGTAAGCTGTAGGATCAATATGGTCAGTGCCTCCAAGGTAAAGTGACACCATTTCGTGTGTCCAAAGTGTTCCGTCACCATCTTTTTGTCCTAGAGTAACAGGAAGGTTATATTTTTTTAGCATATAAGCTGTATAATAAGCAGCATTTCCAACTTGTCTTGCAAAGCCATCAGCAGTATATTCATGTGTCATTTCAAATTGAATATAGTAAGGATTGGCATAAGGTCCTGCGCCTTGCGCCATATAGTTGGTATCTGCTATCCTTAAAATTTTATTGCTATCAATAAAAGCATGAACAAAAACTCCCGAACTGGAATAGTTATTGGTCATATAACTTACCTCTGAATCAATGCTTGAATCTTCATTGCCAGTATCATGAATGATAACTCCTCTAGGTTTTTTCCAAAAATTTTGGTAGGCTTGCTTAGAAAATCCTTGATATTCAGTGGAAAAAGTAGTTTTAGGGTAATGGTGTTCTTCTAGATAGGTATTGATACTATTGGTTTGTTTTAGTTTTAAGTCTTTTGCTAGAACGTAGTATGATTGTCCTGAAAATTTGATTTTAGCATAGGTTAGTTTTTTGCCATTTTTGTGAACCAAATAATAATCAGATACCACCACATCTGTTTGTTTAGTCTGTTTTGTTCCTAAAATGGAGTAAGGGAACGAATAAAGCGTAGTATTGGTCAAACTGGCTTGCTGATTAGACTTGTAATGTGTTGAGGTTGTGATAGAGAAAGTAAAATGAAAACCAAGAAGGATGAGGAAAAAAAGTATCGCGCTAAAAGAAATGATTTTCTGTTTATGTCGCTTTTTTTTTGTCGTTGATTTAGATTGTCGTTTTCTTGTTTTAGCCATGTTTAATATCATATCACAAACTTGATAAAATACGAAATGGAAATCCTTGTGATCAATTTTTTAGTAGTTTGGATTGGAATTTCAAAATAGCTAAGAAAATGATGACACAAAGAATAAAGGTTAGTCCACAAGCACTGCCGTTTACTATAAAAGAATAAAGGTAAGGTGACATCCCTTTTGGGGCATAATCAGACCAAAAAATGACACCAGCTAGGAAATGCCAGAAATAACGTATCAAAACAGCGATAGTTATTCCTAAAATAGCCCAAAAAGATGAAGTAAGTAGGTTTCCTTTTTTTAAGGTATCTTGAAATTTATGGCTAGTAAGCCCAGCTAATCCCATACAAGTAAAGGCCAAAAGATACTCTATTAAGACTTGATAAAAACTGAGATAATAAACTCTCCCCAAAATAAAATGTAATAGCCCCCAAATAAGGCCGGCAAGTAAGCCGTATCGAAGACCACGTTTTAATGAAAAAGCAACCAAAGGGATGGCACCTAAAGATGGTGTAAACCAACCAGCTAAGTCAGGTAGCAGTGATAGGCTCATTGCAAAAGAGGCAACAATGGCAGTTTCAACAAGAATTGTTGAGGATTGTTTTTTAGACATAAAAAGACTCCTTTTGAATCACAAAAAGGAGTCTGATCTTAAAGACAAGCTAAAGTCAGTCACAATTCCTACGCTAGTATTGACTAGATCAGGTTCGAGGATTTCGCAATAGCGATCTCAGCTTAACAGCACTCCTTTGTGAAAATCTTAAATTTTAATCATTATAATGCTTAATTTTTTAATTGTCAATATTATTTTTGAATAGTGAACAAATTTTTATAGGTTTTTTCTGTATCTTTAGTGATTGCGATTTGATTTAAATCAAGAGGTTGGTCAAAACCTGGAAGATAGCCTTGAGAAGTATACTGATGTAAATCATAATCTAAGTCAGTGACAGGTGCCATCTCATAGTAGCCAGAATCACTTCCATATGTAGGAATCCAGACAGCATCAAAACCAGTGGTGGAAATACCATGCTCCTCCATAAAGTAGGTCCCTATGTAAATACCGATATTTTTAGCGCCCAAGCGTTCTAACTCTTTGCGAAAGGCTTGAACTCCTTTATCCATGTCAGACATTGTTTTTTCTTCCACATCAACCCAATAAAAAGTAGGGTTGTAAGGAGAAGCATTTTTGTAAAATGTTTGAGCTTCCTTTTTCATTTCTGATACAGAAGAGCCACGGATATAGGCATAGACAGCTACGGGAACATCACGTTTTTGAAATTCTTTGATATGTGTTTTGAAGGATTTATCAATTCCTGATTCATGAGCGGCATTATTTTCAAAAGCAATACCTGATCCTCCCTGAACACGAATGATAGCACCTGAAATATTGTCAGCCAAGGTGTCGTAATCAATCTTAGACGGAAGTTGCCAGCCAGAGACATCTATAATAGGATTTAAGACAAAAGGTTCCTCAGAAGACTTGGTCTTTGAGCTCGATTTACTAGAGCTGGAGCTATTAGATGATGGAATTTGTTTCTTAGCAGTTTCAAAGGTTGATTTTTTTAATTGATTTAAATGTATGCGTGAAATCATCAATACAAGTCCAAATAAAGTAAAAAGAACAATAACAAATATTGGTTTAATTCTCTTTCTCATCCTTTCCATTGTAACTTAAAGTTAGTAAAAAATCAAAACGAGATGCTTAAAATAGAAAAAAAGATACATACTTGACATGGGATGATAAGTTTATTAAAGTTAAGAAAAAGAGATGAAGGAATGATAATGTTATTACGAAAAATAAGTCGATTGGCTTTACTTTCAGCCCTCTGTATTGTATTGCGCTATGCTTTTTCAGGTCTTCCTAATGTCCAACCGATTACTGCTATATTTTTGGTTGTTAGTGTGTGTTTCAGCTTATCAGAAGGCATTATGCTTACAGCTCTTACCATGTTTGTGTCAAGCTTTTTACTTGGGTTTGGTCCATGGGTGCTATGGCAAATTGGAAGCTTTAGTTTGGTACTAACCATTTGGTTTTATGTCCTATACCCCCTGACAAATCATCTTAAACCTGTTAAAATAGTAGGAGTTAGTTTAGATCGTTTGGGATATCAAGCGATTTTTGCTGCTATACTTGGGATTGTTTACGGTGTGGTGATTGATACTTGGTCAGCGATTTTATTTGGTACAAAAATCTGGCTTTATGTCTTGTCTGGAATGCCTTATAATATAGCCCATAGCTTATCAACTCTATTCTTTTATCCCTTGATACATTCTATTTTTAGGAGATTTTATTCAAATGAAAAAGATTTATAGTTTAGTTTTACTATTTTTCTCGACAATCTTACTGGTGGCTTGTCAGAGTCATCAAAGTACTACTAGTTCATCTTCTTCTGAGGAGCATTTGGTACAATTAGTTGTTAAAACAGATAAAAATACAACAGATGAGAAGGTTAGCTTTACACAAGGTGATACTGTTATGGACCTTTTAAAAGCGAATTATGACGTAGAAGAAACAGATGGCTTTATTACAGCAATTGATGGGGTCAAACAAGATGAAAAAGCTGGAAAATATTGGATGTTTGATGTTAATGATGCGTTAGCACCAAAATCAGCTGATCAAATTAAGGTTCAAGATGGTGATAAAATAGAATTTTATCAAGAAGTTTATAAGAATTGACCATAAAAAATAAGACAGAAAAAGGATATTCTTTTTCTGTCTTATTTTTTATAGGTATTTTTCAATCTCTGATACCATTTTTTCTGGCTCTGTTTTGGAAGAAAAACGTTTAACAACATTTCCTTCTCGATCAATTAGGAATTTGGTGAAATTCCATTCAATCACTTTTCCAAAAGGACCTTTCTTTTCTTCTTTCATCCATTGATATAAAGGGTCTGCTTCTTTTCCGTTTACTTTTATTTTTGCAAAGCGTGGAAAAGTGGTGCCATAATTTAAGCTACAGAAACTGTTGATTTCTTCAGCACTGCCAGGTGCCTGCTGTTTAAATTGGTTACAAGGGATATCTAGTATCTCAAATCCTTTATTTTGATAGGCATCGTAGAGTTCTTGTAGTCCTTTATATTGAGGAGTTAGTCCACATCCTGTTGCAGTATTGACGATTAGGACTAGCTTACCTTTATATTTTGCTAAGGCTACTGGGCTGCCATCTTGGGCAGTTAAAGTGAAGTTATAGAGTGTTGTCATATTGTAATTCCTCACTATATGCAATAATTTGTTGGACGGTTTGATCTAGGAAAGCAATAGTTTGGCGAAGTGGCTCTTCTGTACTGATGTCTGCACCAATAATTTGAGCGGTTTCAAGAGGTGGTAAACTTCCACCAGATTTTAAAAATTCTAACCAACGTTTTGCTCCGTCTTTATCTTTCTTAATATTGAGGTAACCTACGGTTGAGATGACTAGCCCTGCAGAATAGGTATAGCTGTAAAGTCCCATATAATAGTGAGATTGTCGCATCCATGTCAGAGCAGCGTCATCGTCAATTTCGATAGCATCTCCCCAAAATTCTTCTAAAACATCTTTCATAATACGGTTTAGTGTTTCTGCTCCAAAGGTTTTACCTTCCTCAATTAATGTATAAACACGGCGTTGAAAGGCTGCTTCTAGTAGATGTGTAATGAAATTGTGGAAGTAAGTATCTGTTAGGCGATGAGCTAATGCAAAGCGTTTTTGACGTGGATTGTCAAAAGCTTTCTCTAAATAGTCGCTTAAAAGGAGCTCGTTTAAGGTTGAAGGGGCCTCAACATAGTAGGTGGACATATGGGTATTAAAATAACTCTGATGATTGTCTGAGAAAATAAATTGTCCAGAGTGCCCAATCTCATGGATTAGTGTGTAAACATCACTTAAACGACCCGTCCAGCTCATCAAGACATAAGGGTGCACACGATAAGGATCAGTTGCATAGCCACCAGAGTCTTTTCCTTGATTAGCTGCAAAGTCAACCCAACGCTCTGTTTGATAGCTTTTAACTTCCTTGGTATAAACTTCCCCAAGAGGTTTTAACGATTTCATCACAAGTTCATAGGCTTGATCAATAGTAACCTCAGGATTTAAACGATTGTCTAAATCTAGTTTCCAATCAGCAAAAGTCATTTTATCAAGTTTGTTTATTTTAGCGACATGTTTAAGATAATTTTGAGCGATAGGGGCAAAATCACTCATAATCAGATCAATTTGACGATCAAACATGGAACGATCAACCTCTTGCTCAGCAAGGAGATAATCAAATACAGAATCATAGCCACGAAGATGAGCGATTTCTTTTTCTAATTTGACTTGGGCTAGATAGCTGGCTGCTGCAGTATGTTGATGTTGGCGTAGTCCATTTGAGAAAGATCTGAAAGCTTTTTGGCGAACCAGGTGATTTTCGTGGTTTTGGTAAAAATTCTCATAGCTGACAAAACTATTCGAATAAATTTTCCCGTCAACTTCAAAATCTTCCATTTTAAAGTCTCCTGCACGCATTTTAGTGTAAATATCTTGAGGGGCAGAGAAAGTATCAGCAAGTTGGGTTAGCAGTTGCTCACGTTCAGCTCCAAGATAGTGGGCTTTTTTTATTTTTGCTTGTCGGATATAACTACTAAGGTGGTGGTTTTTTTCTAATTGATCCAAGATACTATCTTTTGCACGCAATAAAGCATCATCGAAAAAGCTAAGAAGAACACGTGCTTTTGTCATAAAGTCAGTACCAGTCTGTGCGATCTGAGCAAATTCTTCGTTCCCATAGTCTGTGGTTTGTGGCATAAAGCTATAGTTTTCGATGTGGCTCATTTGGATATAGATTTGTTCTAATGCTAAAAAAGCTTCTTCAAAATCTTCCAATTCATTTAGACCATCAAAATAGTTGCGTCTAAAAAGGTAGATATCCTCCATAGCTTTGTCAATGGCTCTTAAAAAATCTTCGCGGTCTTGGTAGAGAGCAGAGAGATCCCAAAGCTCATTTTCTGGAAAACTTGTTCTATCTTTTAATTTCATCATAACCTCCTCTTTTTGTTTAGTATATCAAAAAGGGAGTAAAAATGGATAAATGAAAGTAGAGGAGTTATTATTTTCAAAAAAATCAGAACATTTCTGAAATAATAGACAATTTTAGGAATTTCGGTTTACTTTTAGTGTAAAAGTGGTATGATAGAAGCAGTAGACTAAAAAATTAAAGGGTCAGGATTTTCAAGTCAAATGCTGTCTTTATGATAAGGAGTTGTATAGAGAGAATGGAAAAAACAAAATTAATTCCAAACTTAGAGGGTAGTAGCGATAAGACGATTATTAAAGAGGAAGTGGATATCTTAACGAGGCTATTGGATGAAACAACCCAAAAAATGGTCAGCCAAGAAGTTTTTAAAAAAATTCAAACACTGACAGAGTTATCTAGAGCTCAAAATTATCAAGAGGTTAATCAAATCGTGGGTGATTTATCAACGGATGAAATGGATATCATTGCGCGTTACTTTTCAATTTTACCTTTGTTGATTAATATTTCTGAAGATGTTGATTTAGCCTATGAAATCAATTATCAAAACAATATCAATAAGGATTATGTTGGAAAAATCTCAACCACACTTGATATTGTTTCCCAAAGTCAAAATGCTAAAGAAATTTTAGAAAATGTCAATGTTGTGCCTGTCTTAACTGCACATCCAACTCAGGTGCAACGAAAGACAATGTTGGGCTTAACTAATCAGATTCACCAACTTTTGCGAAAACACCGTGACGTTAAGCTGGGCCTACTCAATAAGGACAAATGGTTAAATGAGCTGCGCGCTTATGTTGAAATGATCATGCAGACAGACATCATCCGAGAGAAGAAGCTCAAAGTCACCAATGAAATCAAGAATGTTACAGATTATTATAATAAAGGCTTGATTAGAGCGATTACTAGTCTTGTAACAGAATATAAAACCTTGGCTTTAGAAAAAGGGATTGTTTTAGACAATCCTAAACCCATTACAATGGGCATGTGGATTGGTGGAGACCGAGATGGTAATCCATTTGTAACGGCTGAAACTTTAAGATTATCAGCAACGGTACAAGGAGAGGTTATCTTAAGTTATTATATTGAAAAGGTTGAGAGTCTATATTCTGATTTTTCTCTTTCAACAAGTTTGACAGAGGTTTCAAAAGAGTTAGAAGCCTTGGCATCATTATCCAATGATAGTTCAGAATTTCGTGAGAAGGAGCTGTACCGTAGAGCCTTTCACTATATTAAAGAGCGTCTAGAAAATACACGCACCTATTTAACGAAAGGAAAAGATCACTCTCCACGTTATGCAAAAGCTACTGAATTTAAAGCGGACTTAGAAACGATTAAGGCATCTCTCCTTCGCTTTAATGGGGAGACTTTAGTTAAGGGAGACTTGACAGAATTACTACAAGCAGTAGAAATTTTCGGTTTTTATCTAGCTAGTATTGATATGCGTCAAGATTCATCTGTCCATGAAGCTTGTGTGGCGGAATTATTGGCATCAGCTAATATTGCACCAGATTACAGTAGCTTATCAGAAGATGAAAAGTGTGCGCTTTTATTAAAACAACTGACAGAAGATCCACGAATTTTGTCTGCCACAAATGCACCTAAATCAGACTTACTTGAAAAAGAGTTAGCTATCTTCAAGACAGCACGCCAATTAAAAGACACGTTAGGAGAAGAGATTATTAAGCAAAATATCATCTCTCACTCAGAAAGCGTTTCAGACTTGTTAGAACTTGCTGTCATGTTAAAAGAGGTTGGATTAGTGGATAAGGATCTTGCGCGTGTCCAAATTGTTCCACTTTTTGAGACTATTGAAGATTTGGATAATTCAGCTGACATTATGACCTCTTATCTGGAGTTAGACCTTGTGAAACAATGGATTAAAGCCAACCATAATTACCAGGAAATCATGTTGGGTTACTCGGACTCCAATAAAGATGGCGGTTATCTATCATCAGGATGGACCTTGTACAAAGCACAGAAAGATTTGACACATATCGGTGAGGAGCGTGGTATTAAGGTGACCTTCTTCCATGGTCGTGGTGGGACAGTCGGTCGTGGTGGTGGTCCATCGTATTATGCTATTTCATCTCAGCCGTTTGGGACTATCAAAGATCGTATTCGCCTAACAGAGCAAGGTGAGGTGATTGGAAATAAATACGGTAATAAAGATGCAGCTTATTATAACCTTGAAATGTTGATTTCAGCTGCTATGGACCGTATGGTCTCTAATCAAGTTGTACCAGCTGATAAAATCTCAGGTTACACAGAGATTATGGATGAAATTGTTGGTGAAAGTAATCAAATTTATCGTGATCTTGTTTTTGGCAATGAAAACTTTTATGATTATTTCTTTGAAGCCAGTCCTATAAAAGAAGTTTCTAGTTTAAATATTGGCTCACGTCCAGCAGCTCGTAAAACCATTACTGAGATTAGTGGGCTACGTGCGATTCCGTGGGTATTCTCATGGTCTCAAAACCGAGTGATGTTCCCAGGTTGGTATGGTGTAGGATCTAGTTTTAATAATTTCATTAAAAAAGATCCTAAAAATCTGTCTAAGTTACAGGAAATGTATCAGACTTGGCCATTCTTTAAGGCTCTCCTGTCTAATGTTGACATGGTGTTGTCTAAGTCTAATATGAATATTGCTTTTGAATATGCTCAGCTCTGTCAAAGTGAAGAGGTCAAATCTGTCTTTAATATTATCTTAGATGAGTGGCAGTTAACCAAAGATACTATTTTGCTTATCGAAGATCAAAAAGAGTTATTAGCTGACAATGGATTCCTGAAAGCTAGTTTAGATTATCGTCTTCCTTATTTCAATGTGTTAAACTATATTCAAATTGAATTGATTGAACGCCTACGCCGAGGAGAACTTAGTCCAGAACAAGAAAAACTTATCCACATCACTATTAACGGTATTGCTACTGGTCTTCGTAACTCAGGTTAATTCTATTAAAATTTTCCTATTTTAGGCTATATCTAGGTTTTGGAAAAATCCAAGCCTAGTTCCTCTTCGTAAAGGGTGAAGATAGGGTTTGTAAAGCAAATCCCCGTAGTTCATATTTGACATTTCAAATTTGTCCTTTACGACTGATGCGAATGAGTTCGCTTCATTTCTAACCTCAAGCTGTCTGGAGTAAAATTGTTACTCTAAACCTGCATAGTTGGAAGTGAGGGGAACTCTTTTTTTGGCTTTTGGCTGTCTTTTTCAATTCTTTTCTTACTATTAAGAAGAAAAAATTTAGTGTCAGTCGCCCATTTGATGGTTGTTTTTCGTGTGATTGTTGCTTGTGATAGTTTGTGTTTGAGTTTATTTTTATATCTAAAGATGGTATAATGCCAATGATATATTGTAAAGAGTAGGAAGTATATTATTAATGACACAAATTGATAAAAAGCAGCTATTAAATTACTCAATCTTAATTCCTTATTTAATCCTATCTGTTTTAGGATTGATAGTAGTTTATTCGACGACCAGTGTAACCATGGTACAATACGGATTGAATCCTTTTCGTTCGGTTATTAACCAAGGTGTATTTTGGATTATAAGTTTAATTGGTATTGCTTTTATTTATCGCTTAAAATTGAATTTTTTAAGGAAACCAACGGTTGTGTCAATGGTTATCTTAATTGAAATTCTTTTGTTGATAATTGCCCGTGTATTTGGTGAGGAAGTTAATGGTGCTCGTGGTTGGATTATGCTTGGTCCGTTGTCATTTCAGCCAGCAGAATACCTAAAAATTATTATAGTTTGGTTTTTAGCTTTTACTTTTTCAAGACGTCAACAGTCCATCGCTCAAAAAGACTACCAAGCTTTGACTAAAGGAACATTTTTACCAAGAACTTTTAGAGATTGGCGAACCTATACCGCTATTTTGATAGGGCTAGTGGCTATGCAGCCAGACTTGGGAAATGCTTCCATTATTGTATTGACAGCTATTGTTTTGTTCTCTGTTTCAGGAATTGGCTACAGGTGGTTTGTTTCTCTAATCCTTACGATTGTGATTAGCTCCACACTGTTATTGGGAAGTATTTCAGTTATAGGGGTGGATAAAGTGGCTAAAGTACCAGTTTTTGGTTATGTTGCAAAGCGGTTTAAAGCTTTTTATAATCCGTTTGAAGACTTAACGGACTCAGGACACCAGTTAGCCAATTCTTATTACGCCATGAGTAATGGTGGTTGGTTTGGTCGCGGTTTGGGAAACTCTATTGAAAAAAATGGTTACCTTCCAGAAGCTCAGACGGACTTTGTATTCTCAATTGTTATTGAAGAGCTTGGTTTGATTGGTGCCAGCCTAATACTCGCTCTAGTTTTTTTCCTTATCTTACGCATTTTTTTAGTCGGTATAAAAGCCAGAAATCCTTTCAATTCAATGGTAGCACTTGGTTTGGGTGCTATGATGTTAATGCAAGTTTTTGTAAATATCGGTGGGATTTCAGGCTTAATTCCATCAACAGGGGTAACCTTTCCTTTCTTATCACAAGGAGGAAATAGCCTATTAGTACTATCGATTGCAGTAGGAATTGTTTTAAATATAGATGCGACAGAAAAAAGAGAGCAATTGACGCAAGAAATTGAAGAAGAGTTATATGAAATATTTTAAAAAGATTGGTTTGGCCAATCTTTTTGTTTTACTAACATATTAGAAAAGAAGAAAGTCAAGATATCAATGCAATGGTTAGTTGAAGGATTAGCATAATGAAATGAATGTGATAAAGATTTTGTGAACACTGATAGGAGAGTAGTCAGTCTCTCTGAGAGATATGTTTTGAGGGATAAGTGAAGAAATCAGGAAAAAAAAAGTAAAACACTTGCATTTTTATCATAATTTGATAAAATAATAAGGTAAAGTTAGACTGTATTGCCTACTGTCTATCTATAAAATATATTTTATTGGAGGCTTTTACTCAAATGGCAAAAGAAAAATATGACCGTAGTAAACCGCACGTTAACATTGGTACAATCGGACACGTTGACCACGGTAAAACTACCCTAACTGCAGCTATCACAACTGTACTTGCACGTCGTCTTCCATCAGCTGTTAACCAGCCAAAAGACTACGCGTCAATCGATGCTGCTCCAGAAGAACGCGAACGCGGTATCACAATCAACACTGCACACGTTGAATATGAAACTGAAGCTCGCCACTATGCGCACATCGACGCTCCAGGACACGCGGACTACGTTAAAAACATGATCACTGGTGCCGCTCAAATGGACGGTGCTATCCTTGTAGTAGCTTCAACTGACGGACCAATGCCACAAACTCGTGAGCACATCCTTCTTTCACGTCAGGTTGGTGTTAAACACCTTATCGTCTTCATGAACAAAATCGACCTTGTTGATGATGAAGAATTGCTTGAATTGGTTGAAATGGAAATCCGTGACCTTCTTTCAGAATACGATTTCCCAGGTGATGACCTTCCAGTTATCCAAGGTTCAGCTCTTAAAGCTCTTGAAGGTGACACTCAATTTGAAGATATCATCATGGAATTGATGAGCACTGTAGATGAGTACATCCCAGAACCAGAACGTGATACTGACAAACCACTTCTTCTTCCAGTCGAGGACGTATTCTCAATCACTGGTCGTGGTACAGTAGCATCAGGACGTATCGACCGTGGTACTGTTCGTGTTAACGATGAAATCGAAATCGTTGGTATCAAAGAAGAAACTTCAAAAGCAGTTGTTACTGGTGTTGAAATGTTCCGTAAACAACTTGACGAAGGTCTTGCTGGAGATAACGTTGGTGTTCTTCTTCGTGGTGTACAACGTGACGAAATCGAACGTGGACAAGTTATTGCTAAACCAGGTTCAATCAACCCACACACTAAATTCAAAGGTGAAGTTTACATCCTTACTAAAGAAGAAGGTGGACGTCACACTCCATTCTTCAACAACTACCGTCCACAGTTCTACTTCCGTACAACTGACGTAACTGGTTCTATCGAACTTCCTGCAGGTACTGAAATGGTTATGCCTGGTGATAACGTGACAATCGACGTTGAGTTGATCCACCCAATCGCCGTAGAACAAGGTACAACATTCTCAATCCGTGAGGGTGGACGTACTGTTGGTTCAGGTATCGTTTCAGAAATCGAAGCTTAATTTAAATTAAGTTCCCAAACTAACAATTAGAGTCAGACAACTTTAATTGAAGCTCCACTTAGGTGGAGCTTTTTTTGATAAAATCTGATAAATTCCTTTTGTTGCTTCTAAAAATGTGATAAAATAGTAAGGTAAATAAAAAAAAGAAGAGGTATGTGAAATGTCACGTAAACCAATTATTGCTGGAAACTGGAAAAT
>CAMCQB010000004.1 GCA_945876895.1 uncultured Streptococcus sp. | reverse complement strand
TCCAAGGATTTGTTTTACAGTTACTTAAATCTTGAGAGTACAAAAACATCGCTACCCCTCAGGCTTCGATACAGGACGTTTTACAGTTACTTAAATCTTGAGAGTACAAAAACGAAGGGTGTTACTCAGTTTGGTAATGATATGTTTTACAGTTACTTAAATCTTGAGAGTACAAAAACTGGCTACGGAATTGATATGCCATGCTCATCGTTTTACAGTTACTTAAATCTTGAGAGTACAAAAACCTTATTAAGTAGCCACCCTGACGAACTAAAGTTTTACAGTTACTTAAATCTTGAGAGTACAAAAACTCTTCTTCTTCATTCAAACTCCAATAATTGGTTTTACAGTTACTTAAATCTTGAGAGTACAAAAACTCATACCACTCCGCCACAAACTTCGGCACGTTTTACAGTTACTTAAATCTTGAGAGTACAAAAACTTTGGTATCGGATAAGTTGGATAGGTATAGTTTTACAGTTACTTAAATCTTGAGAGTACAAAAACATTAAAACAAAAAAACTTTACTTCTAGGGGGTTTTACAGTTACTTAAATCTTGAGAGTACAAAAACCTCAAATCGTCATTCTTGGTTCTTGTACTTCTTTTATTATACCATAAAATTAAGACTTGTCTTGCAAAAATTTCAGTTCTAAAAGGTTAGGTTGAGCCACTACATAGTCACTAAGTTGATCATATTGATACAGGCGATTGAGTACTTTTAAAATCACCATTTCTTTTATCGACAAGCTAATATGGTCTATATCGTGGCTAAAAAGGTAGCTACCAATTTTTTGAAGGGAAATCATCAATTCTTCTTCTGACGGAGTTTGATTGGTAGGATACTGCTGAGTGACCCGTTGATAGAGAAAATCGAACTCATAGAAATGTTCGACATAATCTGAGACAATATTAATATACTCAATATTATCACGATTAACATAGAGATAACCCTCACTTGATGGAAAATTGATGATATAAAATTGAGGGTATAACTGACACAATGCTTCCAACTTTTGACAGATACGATAAAAAGCTGGGTAATCAAGATAGTCATCTATATTTTTTAAGACCAATAATATTCTTTCTGAGTGTTCTTTTAAGTTCTTTTCTAGCATATTAAGAAAAAACAATAGCTTCTCCTCGTTATCAACAAACTCAAAAGCAATCTGTTGCGATCCTAAATAAAAACAAGGTTTAAAGCTTTTGGATAATAACTGCTCTGCCGTAAAATCTTGACTTTCGACACCATATTTTACCTGATAGCAAGTCAAATCGAGTCGCTCATTTATCTTTGAAGTGATAGTGATTAACTTATCGTTGATATCATCTAAATCTTTGGTAATATCTACACTACGCAAGTGTTGCTTCATGAATTCAAAACTAACCGTTCCTTTTTTATAAGCCATCTCTCGGACAAGGTCCTCTACAGTAGATACGGAGATTATTTTAAAATAATCTCTATTTATTGCTTCACCCTCGCTTAGTATCTCTGTTTCAGCTTGATGGTACAGACTGAGATCTTCTGCTGAATACCGTTTACCATCAAAATACCATTTCAATAATTGCCAGATATAATACTTTAACTGCTGGTTTTGACCCGTAATCTGCGTAAATTGGCCAAGATTGATTTCAAGATTTTCTTTACAAGGATGGGAAAATTTTAATTTCATATGATCACCAGCTTATGATTGCTCACGACTTCTTCTTGCTTAGTTTTTCCGCCTACAATGAGAACCATTTCAGAAAATTGCTTTTCAGTTACTGCTAACAATCTCACATTACCAGCAGGTAAGTTACTCATTTTCAGGCGTTTATAAAATTTATTGGCAAAACTCCTATTGGGACAGGTGCGATAATAAACAGAAAATTGCAACATCTCAAACCCATTAGCTAGTAATTCTTTACGGAATTGACGATAAACTCGCTTATCTTGCGGTGTTTCTGTAGGTAGATCAAAAAAACATAATAATCGCATAGCTTGGTACCTCATCTTATCACTCCATCTCTAAACTTGATACAATCGGACAATAAAATTTACTGCCATCCTTATCCTCGATACACTTGATGAATCCTTTAACGTACTTATCCATAGCCCCCGTCACTGTGCACATCTCATTGCCATATCGAATCCTAGCGTTTAGTAAAGCTGTTAGCCCTAATCGATACTCATATTTTAAATAATCTTGTTCTCGCAATTTTTGATAAACCCAGATATCGACAATTTGCCGAAAAGGTTCCATTAAATCATCAACCAAATTAAACTGGTTGTATTCATTTTTATGGAAGATTCCTAGAAGAGGGTTGAGCCCATAACCAGAAATAATTCGCGCTAGCTGAGCTCGCATAATAGCGTAGCCGTAGTTAAGACCTGCATTGATGACATCCGTTTCTTTTTGCGTTTCTCTAGAAAAAGTTTTGCCAAATAACGCATTAAAATAAACTTTTGCCGCATGCCCTTCACGATTAGTAGTATCTCACAATTCAATTTATTCTTTGTATTCTGCTAATGATTGGATAGCATCTAGACTTTTCTCAAACATTGACAGCACATCTTGTTGATTATTTATTTTATAGTAGATCACAATTTGCCAGAGTCTATCTTTTTGTTCTTTAGTCCAAGTCATTTGCGCTTGAAGTTTTTTATAGGCCCTAAAATGTCCATTCTGAGCATGATAGATTCCTGTTGGCAAGTGCTCATTATCACACACGACTAAAGCAATATTGTACTTACTAAGAGAACTTAGCAGACGAAGAGTAACAACTGTATCTCCTCCTTCTGCCACTATTAGTGAGATGTCACTTAAAGGAATAGTGTACTCCTCACCCTGTTTAATTACAAGAAGATTATCTAGCTTTAAACGCATCCTCTCACTTTGATGAACATGTACAATTCTCCAAGTCATAAGCCTCTCCTTTTTCTAAAACGAAAAGCACCCCGTAATAAAACGGGGTGCTTGATTTCGGCATAAAGCCTTATCTTTGTAGGCTCTGCAAGATTTAAGTAACTGTGCAAGGCGTCCCTTGCACCTTCTATTATATAGCGTTTACAAAAATATTGCAACCCCTTTTCTCATTTATTTTTCTAGTAATTTTTACTGTTTTAAAAACTCAGTTTAGGCTGATCTCCTTCTTTTTTGATAAAGTGCTGATAACCAAGAACATCGGTTTTAACTTTATAGATAGAAATACCTGACTTGTTTATTCCTTTGATAAATTGGCCACTCTTAGCAACTTTACCTAGTATTGGAATCAATGATTCTTCTGAATCAAATTTTGCTTTAGATATTGGTTTTAACTCCACATAGTGTTTATTTGTATCATTTTTGGAACTAAATCTAGCAATTAATCCCTCGCCATGTTTTATATCTTTAATCAGTAGTAAATCATTTTTATAAAGAGTGAACTTGAATTCAGATTCTGCAGAAACACCTTCTCTTTGTTTAATTTCATCGTATTTTTCTTGAGAGATGGTGTAATTTCCAGTCCCTTTTTCAAAACTTAAGTCAGCATACTTCAATCCTAATAATTCATATTTAGCAGTCTTAGGATTAAAGTACAGGTCTGCTCTCCAAGGATTGATAGATTGTAAGACCACAGGATTTTTACTATCATCTGGTGTGATGTCAACATGGTTTCCAAGTTTATTATCATAATATTTCAATGACTTAATCGGTGTTCCTTTGTTTTTACGACTATACTTAGTCATTAAGCCATTTTGTTGCCGATATCTTTCAAAAGGATTTCCAACTTCTTTCCCCTTATCGTCAAACTCTTTATAATCACGTAGAATCACTTCAATAACCTTTTCCCAAGTCAAAGGATCCTTCTGGTACATTAAAAATACTGTCTTATCTTTATCATATCGTTTACGGAAGGTATCATAGCCCGTTTGGCTATAGATATCTTTAATTTTACCTAAAACATAGGTTTCTTCTTTCCTATCTCTTGATAATTGCGCTTGTCTTGTCGCATAAATCGTTGCATCCGAGATTTTTCGGTTGACCTTAGAATCTATCTGATAAGAAAAGAGAATCTCATCCTCAAATGATTTTGAAGAAATCGTGTGAACGAAGCCTTGATAAGGTGATTGGAAGACTAATTTCTTGTAGGCGTCATCTGATAAAATCTCACCTGTTTCCAAGTTAATCTTTTGACCTTGCTCATAATCTTCAAACATCGGATTATCTTGTTTTTTCCACAATTTTAACTGACTAGAAGCCGCAATAATAAGAGCATCAATAGCATGATGATGATAGGTATCTCGTGTTTTGTCAATTTTCCACTGTCTGCGCAATTGTGAGGTAAATTGACCACGAACTACTGAAACTTTAGTCTCTTTATTCATTGCTTCTAAAGCATCTTGTAAGGTAGTTAGTACTACCCGCGAAGCATAGCGTGTATCAACCAAGTTACGTGCAATAAATTTTCGTCTAACCTCTATTTTATCTATATCTTCTTCTGTTAATAAATACTCACGCTTTTTCTTACTTAATCTCTTACAAGTCAAAACAAAGGCTTTAAATTCCCTATAAGACCAAGCTGACTTCATCTTTGGAATAGCTTGATAAGGTGTTTGCTGCCCTTTTTCTTGGTTTGCAGTTGCTAAAACTAGAACCTTATTGCTCAGACTATCATCAAATGATAAAGACAAAGGCATAATATGATCAATTTCATATTGATTTTGATTATGAATTAAATCATGAATAGAGATATCTTGACCAGTGTATAAACATTTTCCGTCTTGCTGATACCATAAACGAATCTTAGTAGCTAACTGCTTGTGCCCATGAAAGACCTCATCTGGTAGTTCTTTTTTCCCATTGTAAAGGGATGCTGCAAACTCTGTGGCACTCGTCTTTTCTTTAGCATTAGCTTTTTGCCCATCCGCAATTCGCTTCTTCTCATCATCTTCATTTTTATCACGTGGCATTTCAATAACAATCTGATCAAATTCTCCCCACTTTTTGATACACTCATTGATGATTTTAATAGCTTGTCGAACAGATTTAGCAACAACAGGATTATAAATCTCCTCTGTAGCATCCTGCTCATTGATGTACTTGGTTCGAAGAGTGACGTTTCGCTCAGGAGACATTTTATTTAATCTCGTCAAAATGGTCATCTGTTCTTCACTAGTAGCATATAACTCAGGAATAAGTTCTGACATTAATTTCAGTGAGAAGCTATGCCAACCTTTTCCAAATAGCTGGCTTTTTGATTTTCTAAACTGAATCAATTCATCAATTTGTTCTCTTGAAAATTGATTTGGAAAATCGTTTACGATAGCCTCTTCAATCCCTTCTCTGTCTGTATTTAAAGTTAGAATACGTGCTAATTCATCTAGCACCTCTCTAGGGAAAGTAGCGATATTAAGAGTATTTAATTTGCTCATCGCTCGATAAGCATCAAAAGTATGCAAATCTGGTTTTTCTTTATTGTCAATACGATAGCCTTTGATGTCATCTTTGGAGCATCCAACCATCTTAGCAATTTCTTTTAGTAATTTGTCAGGTCCTAAAGTTGTAGCAGTAGTTGCAAATCTGACTAGGTCTTTCTTCTGATCAGAGCTTAAACGCTTGGTCTCTGTAGGAAGCGTCAAATTATTCAAATCATTTAAAAAATTGAATTCTTGTGCAGTATAGGAAGCCTTTGCTGCACGGTACTCATCAGGATAGATACTACATTTTCCAACTAAAATATCAAAAATATTATCAAGCGTCGTACCATCTGTACGATAGCGTCCATAGTCCGTCCGAGATTTTTCATTTCCTGGACCATGGTAATATTTTCTTTTTGAGGTCAAAATAGTAATAAAATCCTCAATAAATTCTGAACTAATTTGAGGATAATAGAGTGCTTGTGTCTCTAAGATTTGCTCTGCTTCTTTTTTATAATCTGTCGTCGAAAAGACATTGATAATTCGCTGTTGCTCTCCTTCAGGTGTCACAATGTCAAAATCTCCACGTATCTGACTATATTTTTCAAAGCGTTCCCATTGAATTTGTCCTGGTGTTCTTGTTTTTAGGAGCTCTTTATTAGCTAAAACAGATTTGGCATAATTAGTTTTTGCGCTCGCACTATCATCTTCTGCATCATCAAGATAAGATATCCCCCGATGCTTACTAAGATTTTTCAATGCAGCAAACAGTTCCTCAGGCGCTAACTTCTCTGTCAGTCCTCTAACCCGCAGCTCATATGGATTTAAATTTAGATTGTTAAATCGTGTCTCTAGTCTGTATTTTTCAAATAAATCTTTCACACGTTTCATACGATGCTTCTTACGACGACTCAAACGTCTCCCGCCACGAAATCCTCGACGCTCTGCATTGTTAGCTGCATTAGCTGATGGAAAAATGCGAGAACTGGCATGGATGACTTCCCCAGTTGTTGCATCAATAACACCCACACCAACCGAAGCAATACCTATATCTAAACCTAAAATTTTACCATTTGTCATAAGTAGATCTCCTTATAGAAGTAATCGATTACATTATAACACAATTTACTTTACTAGAAAATAATTAAAAAGCACTTTCCAAATTGAAAAGTGCTGGCTATTTATTTTTTCTCAAAATGTGCTCTCACTTTTGGGGCAACTTTTTCACCAAAGAGACGAATAGCTTTTAGCGTCTCTTCATGCGACATGGAGCCGATTGGAAGGTGAAGCATGAAGCGATCCAATTCAAGATCTTCAATAATTTTAATGATTTTTCTTGCCACATGATCAGGATCTCCTACAAACATGGCGCCATCTGGTCCAACAGCTTGAAGATAATCTTCATAAGTCATCTCTTTCCAATGCGGACGGTCTTTACTAATGGCATCAACCACCTGCTTTGTCGGATGGAAATACTCTTTGATAGCTGTTTTAGTATCCTCTGCAATCCAGCCCCAAGAGTGAGCCGCAACTTTAAGTTGTTCTGAAGAATGGCCATGACGGCTACCAATCTCTTTATAAATACGAACTAATTGGCGGAAAGCCTTTGGATTACCGCCAATTGTTGCATAGGCAATAGGAAGTCCTTGCTCTGCAATACGGACAGTTGAATCAAGATTACCCCCTGTAGCTACCCAAACTGGAAAATCTTTTTGAACAGCTCGAGGATAGACAGGACGATTATCCACGGACTGCGTATGTTGCCCCTGCCATTTCAGATTGGTATTTTCCTTAATCGCTAGAAGCATGTCTAATTTTTCATTAAATAAGTCTTCATAGTCATTTAAATCATACCCAAAAAGTGGGAAAGACTCAATAAAGGACCCACGACCTGCCATAATTTCCGCTCTGCCGTTTGACAAAGCATCAATAGTAGCATACTGCTGATAAACACGAACAGGATCAATTGAGGACAAAATGGTTACCGCACTGGATAAGCGGATATGTTTGGTATTCACCGCTCCTGCCGCCAAAATAATTTCTGGAGCTGATACAGCAAAATCTTCACGATGATGCTCACCCACTGCATAGATATCTAAGCCAACTTGATCTGCTAGCTCAATTTCTTCAATCATATTCCGAATCCGTTCATCATGTGAAAGAGTTTTTCCTGTTTTTTCAAGGGGAGTTGTTTCGCCAAAAGTTGAAATGCCAAGTTCGATTGTCATAATATTTTCCTCCGATAAGTGATGATGAAGATATATTATCGCTAATTAGTGATAATTACAAGTCTTTTGTTCAAATTTTGTAAAATCTGTTATTTGCTAGTATAATAGACCTATTAAAAATAGAAAGTTGGTCCAACTGATGGCAATTACCTTTAAAAAACGCGACGATTTAGAAAAAATGATGGAAAATTTTGCAACTCTTCCTCCTATTGAAACCACACCTCCTCCTCAAAAAGAAGAGGATAAAAAAGAAAGTAAAGAGAGTTGATCTATGACTCTATTTCAACAACTTCCTGATAGCCTCCTACAGATGCTGGCCATCTTTTTATCAATTATCATTGAGGCCCTGCCCTTTGTTTTACTAGGTAGTATCTTATCAGGTTTCATTGAGATTTTTGTAACACCAGATAAAGTTGCACAGTTTCTGCCTAAAAACAAGATCTTGCGCATTTTGTTTGGTACCTTCATTGGTTTTATTTTTCCGTCATGCGAATGTGGGATCGTCCCTATTATTAATCGCTTTTTAGAGAAAAAAGTTCCCAGCTATACGGCAATCCCTTTTTTAGCCACTGCTCCTATTATTAACCCTATTGTACTTTTTGCGACCTATTCTGCTTTTGGTAACTCGATTAAATTTGTCCTACTAAGGCTACTCGGTGCTATTCTTATCGCCCTCTCTCTTGGTATCTTACTAGCTTTTGTTGTAGATGACAATATTCTAAAAGAAAATAAGAAAGACCATGTTCATAGTAGCCATCATGATTCAAGTGGAAAAAAAATATTTTTAGCGCTTAGTCATGCCATTGATGAGTTTTTTGACACAGGACGTTACCTCATTTTTGGGTCCTTGGTTGCCTCAGCAATGCAAATCTATGTCCCAACACGAATCCTAACTACTATTGGGCATAGTCCACTTATGGCGATCTTAGTCATGATGCTCCTTGCCTTACTTCTTTCACTTTGTAGTGAGGCAGATGCTTTTATCGGCGCCTCCTTATTATCAACTTTTGGCATTGCACCTGTTTTAGCCTTTCTTTTGATTGGTCCTATGGTAGATATTAAAAATCTTTTAATGATGCGCAAATACTTCAAGGGACGTTTTATTTTGCAATTTGTTAGCCTATCTAGTCTAATGGTAATCCTATATTGCATTCTTGTGGGGGTGATTTAGATGTTACGCTTTTTAATTCTCGTTGGTTATCTTGAGCTATCCATGTACCTCAAATTATCTGGCAAGCTAGACCAATATATCAACACACATTACTCCTACCTTGCCTATATTTCTATGGCTTTAGCCTTTATTTTAGCTATGGTCCAGTTAGTAATTTGGATGAAACAAATCAAGGTACATTCGCATCTTCATGGAACATTAGCTAAACTGTCTAGCATCGTATTGATGACCTTTCCTATTTTTGTTGGTCTTTGTGTTCCAACAGTTACGCTAGACTCAACAACAGTTTCTGCTAAAGGTTATCATTTTCCACTAGCTGAGGGATCTAGTTCATCTGGTCAAAGTTCAGATGGGACAAGTGTGCAGTATTTAAAACCTGATACAAGTCTGTATTTCACGAAATCCGCTTATGAAAGTGAAATGAAAAAAGCTGAGAAAGCCTATTTAGGCACAGATAAATTAGTCATCACCACTCAAAACTATATGGAAGTGATGGAAATTATTTATAAATATCCCAATGACTTTATTGGTCGAGAAATTGAGTATATCGGCTTTGTTTATAATGACCCTGAAGACTCAGACAGTCAATTTCTCTTTAGATTTGGGATTATCCACTGTATTGCCGACTCAGGTGTCTATGGCTTACTAACAACTGATGCTAGTGAACACTATGAAAACAATACTTGGGTCAAAGCCACAGGAACTATTCGCCTCGAATATAATCAAAACCTCAAACAAACCCTCCCCGTCCTTCACATCACAAAAAGCCAAAAAACTCAAGAACCACAAAACCCATACGTCTATCGTACGTTTTAAGCATAAGATACTGAGAGCAGGGGAAAATCTTACATTTTCTTAAAACTTTTAGCTAAACTCTCTATCAATAAATAAAAATACGCCTTTTTTGATCATAAAGGTGTATTTTTATCGTTATTTAAACTGAGTAACCCTTTTAGCATCTAATCGAACGGACTGATAGCCGCTTTCTTTAGCCTTACCAATTGAAACAATCATAACAGGGAGGTAACGTTCTGGATCTAAGTCAAATGCTTCTGCCAGTTGATCAGCTTCAAAACCACCAATTGGATTGGTATCTAGCCCATAAGAACGTGCCACTAACATGAACTGCATCGCTACTAGACTGGCATCAATTTTCACAATATCTCGCATGGCTTCACGAGAAAGATTTTGATACATTGGGATAATTGCATTTAGTTGTTTATCACGCACTTCTTTAGGCATTTTTCCTTCTGCAACTGCCTTATCATAAATTTCAGGACCGTATTCGTAACACTGGGTATCACCAAAAATTAAGATCATAGCTGCTGAGGTTTCATTTTGGTTAGTATTAAAACGAATCAATGGTTTGAGCTTATCTTTTCCTTCTGGTGTATCCACCACAACAAATCGCCATGGCTGTAAGTTTACCGAAGAGGGAGCAGTGACTGCCTCATCCAATAATTGTAAAATGTCTTCACGAGATAATTTAAAGGTCTCATCATAATCACGAATGGACTTGCGTTCAAACGTAATTTTATCAAATTGATTTTCTAGACGTTTCATTTTTATAACTCCTTTATTTTAATCGCGCACGATTGATTTATGATATCATTGAGTTTATCAAGTTTCTAGATTTTTGTCAACATTTTATCATCTCTTTCTTTATACTCAAATGACAACTAATACCACTTTTAAAATGGTAAGGAGACAAATGTTACATTGTACAAAAAAAGATGATGAGCACAGCTAACTTCAGATTGACCTCACTAAAGTGGTACAAAATCTCAAATAATCCTTTACAGGAAAACTAAGACACCAATTTAGCAATCTCCCTTCTTAGTAAAGAAGAAATTGACAAATGACCTCGAAATAACTAAAAGTTAATGACCGCTTTAGACGACCGACTTCACTAAAAGACTGCTTGAACTTTCCCATCAATCGTGTTAAGCTAGTATTATCTAAATTTTATCATCAAAAGGTAGTAGCCAAGTCTGTGCTACCTTTTTATATTTTATGGAGGATACAATGCCATCAAAAGACACTGTCTCAAAAAATACCACCTTATCCATCGTTGCTACTGCTCTCCTTGGTTTTGCTGGTATCTTATCTGAAACAAGTATGAACGTCACCTTTCCAACCTTGCAAAAAGTCTTTGATCTCCCTTTATCAAGTTTGCAATGGATTACGACTGTCTATCTCTTAGCTGTTGCTATTTCCATGACCATCAGTGCTACCTTGCAACAAAATGTCAAAGAGAAAACCATTTTAAATCTTGCCCTAGTTCTTTTTACCTCAGGAACTGTCTTAGCCTTTATCACCAATTTCTTTCCGATGATGATTACAGGGCGTGTGCTACAAGGGCTCGGAACAGGAATTGGAATGACACTTATGTTTAATTTAATTCTGGAGCGTGTGCCTCAAAATAAAATTGGAACTTACATGGGAATTGGAGGACTGATTATGAGTCTTGCGCCCGCATTTGGTCCAACTTATGGCGGCTTTATGATTGCACACCTTCCTTGGCAATGGATTTTCATTTTTATTCTACCTGTTCCAATCATCTGCTTTATTCTCAATCAGATCTATATGGAAAATAGCCCAAAAACTCACAAGCGTCCTTTTGATCTATTAGCTTTTAGCTTATTAGCCATTTCACTCACAAGCTCTCTTCTTGCCATCACCAGCTTAGAAGAAGGACATCCCAATTGGACCTACTTCCTCTTATTTTTACTCACTCTAAGTGCCTTTATCAGACGGAGTTTAAAAACGAAAACACCGTTTCTTGATATTCGCGTACTGAAAGTCCCTACGGTTTGGCTTGGCTTAATCCCTTTTTTCATCTATCAATTTTCAAATCTAGGTTCTAACTTCATTATTCCAAACTTCTTAATTGAAGTAAAGGGAGCTAGTTCCACCTTGGCAGGATTTGCCCTACTTCCTGGAACACTTCTAGGAGCACTTCTAGCACCTTTCTTTGGTAAATTCTATGATCGTAAAGGCCCAAAACCATCTCTTTATATTGGTAATACCCTCTTTGCTCTGGCTCTGTTTATCATGGCGAGTATGACCTCATCCTTAACTGTCTTTAGTTTAGCACTCTCTTACATCGTTTTTACTTTTGGACGTAACATGGCCTTTAACAATACTTTGGCAGTATCTGTTTCCCAACTCCCACAAGATAAAAAAGCAGATGCTTCAGCGATTTTCCAGATGATGCAACAATTTGCTGGAGCACTTGGAACGGCTATCTCTTCTGTTTTAGTCAATACCAGCTCCACACTAACCCAAGGCGTACAAGCTGTCTTTTCTTTGCAACTCTTCCTTGTTCTTGCCATCTATTTCTTCTTCTTTAACTTATTTAAACAATTAAAATAAGAGGAAAATTCTGTAAACCCTTTCAACAAGGGTTTTTCTTTTTGCGTAATTATGATATAATATAGAACGTTGAAAAGGAGAAAATCATGTTTAATACAGAATTTGGAATCATGATCTATGTTGAAGATGTAGAAAAAGAAAAGGAATTTTGGAAAAGTCTTGGTTTTGTCATTTCAAATGAACAAACTATCTTAGACTATCCATCGTTTGACATGAAAATTAACCCTGAGTCAAACTGTAAATTTACAGTCTATTCTCTTGAATTTATCCGCACTTATTCACCAGAAGTTGCTGAAAACCAACCAAGTTTACTCTTCACCAGTACAGATATCGAAACACTCTACGAAAAAGTGAAACAGATTAGCCCTTATGTCAGTGAGCTCAATGAATTACCTTTCAAAAACTTTAATTTCTCATCTGCAACTGGACAATATTATGCTGTAAGAGAAGCTTAAAAATAGAAACTAAGCATCATTTTTATGACTTAAAATCCCCATTTTCTATTAGAAAATGGGGATTTTGATTTATACAGTTAATTGAAATAGGGATAGGACAAAAGATCCTCAAGAAAAGTATCGCAATTGGCAATACTTTTCTGAGGTGTTTTTTGATATGAGCCCATGTTTTCTCAATAGGATTATACTCAGGTGAGTATGGAGGAAGTGGTAAAAGTTTATGCCCATACTCTTCACATAAGTGCTCTAGCCTACTCATTCTATGGAATCTTGCGTTATCCATAATAATAACTGATGGTGTGCTTAATGTTGGCAGCAGAAATTTCTGAAACCAGGCTTCAAAAAAGTCGCTCGTCATTGTCTCTTCATAAACCATTGGAGCGATTATTTCACCATTTATCAGCCCTGCAACCAAAGAAATCCTCTGATTTTTATAGGAGCTCGGAACAGGAAGGATATCATCTATGGACGCCATTACGGGAAAATATGACAGGAGCTAAGCAGTACAATAATTGGAGAGTGATGGCTATGAGAAGAACCATTGAAACACGTTTTTTCTGGTCTGAGCTGTCTATTTGATATCGAACACACATTAGCGAGGGGGCTAACGGGACTACAGTTACGACTTGAGCAAATCGTACTTGCACACAATTTACGATATTTGAAATTAACTAGCACCACGGGTAGCTAAATATAATTTTTAATAAAGTAATTTAATAACAATAATATAGATAAAAGGGAGAGAATGAATGCTGAGCTTATCACAAGACTAACGCTCATATAATTCAGCAATAAACTTAAAGCATATAAAATTAATAATCCACTTATCCTAGAGATTGTTGACTTGAGAGATATTAATGAAGATATTGTTTTCGTTGACACCTGTTTATTAAAATATATATTTAGAACAAATTGAATTATATAAAATATAAAGACATATAAAATATAGGCTATAAGATAAACTATGGGCAAGTTTAATAAGAAAAATAAAGGCAAGGCAATAACTAATAAGAGTAATAATCGATAGTTAACTAACTTTTGTAGTTTGTCTGTATGTATAGAATAGGATAGAATACTGATTATTTGAAAAAGAAAATAGAAAGCTGTGAAATATTGTTTATCAATACCTTTTTCCAATAAAAAGGATTGCCACAATTGAAAATGTGCTTGAAAAAATAACTGTGTTAATAAGTCAAAAACAATAATAACTCTAAGAATACTATTTTCTTTTAGCTCTTTAAAACTTATAGAAATTTGTCTCTTAAAAGTATCTATATTTATTTTTTCTTTATAGTAATCTCTATCTTCTTGGAAGAAAAAGCCAATATCAAAAATAGATAAACAAACTAATATTATAGCAATAATATATATTTTTATACCTATTATAAAATATAGAATACCACCTATACCGCTACCAATAATCATAGATGTAAATTGAATTTTATTATCTTTAGAAATAAAAGATTCAATAAGTCTATCATTAGATGAACGTTTCAATTTATTTATTAAATAGGAATCCAAAGTACCGCTTTCAAATGCTGCTGCAACCCCATATATAAACCAAGCTAAATATAAAAAATAGAAGTTGGAAGATATAAGGACAATAAGAAACATAATTATTAATAAAACTCTTGATGATAAGTATAAATACTTTCTTGACCAATTGTCTGATAGCATACCACTTGGAAATTCACACAATATAATTGCTAGACTGTATGCAGACTGTATTATTAATATTTGAGAAATTGATAGTCCTTTTTCTAGTAATAAGACTGTAAGTATTGAATGAGGTAGTGTATAGGCAACTGTAACTAAGAAAGTTGCAAATAGATAATGAAAAATTTGTTTTTTAATCATCTAGTGTACCACCACATATACTACAGTTAGGGTCTTTGGTATTAGGTAGGACATACTTTTCAAAGGAGTTACTATTAATACCCACTCGAGCATTAAGGGATTTTATACTATCATTATTACCTGCAAAATATTGAATAATATCCGATAGCGCTAAATCACATGCTAGTGAATTATTAATAATACTTGATGGTGAAGCATATTGTTTATTCAACTGTGCCATTGTTTTATCATTAGAGTTAATCTCACCGTTGATTGAAAATGTTCCATAACAGAAAGGACAGGAAGTTTTGTGGGGAATAACAAAAGGACCGATTACAGCAATATCGTTTAAATAACCAATATTTACAAATGGAACATTATTGGTAAGAAAGTATTTTGATGATATTGAAACAGCAGTATCGTCATCTCCAGATAATATCCCAAACATTGAATTAGTATCTTTGCCCTCAAGAATATTATTGATATTATTAGTATTTATAAACTCTGTATATACTTCAATATCAAGATCAGGATTACGTAATTTTAGTGCATCAGCAATTACTTCTGACTTGTATTTTCCGATATCGTTTATCGTAAATAGAAATTGTCTATTTAAGTTGCTTCTCTCAATTTTATCACCGTCAATAAGAACTAATTTGTTAGGAGAGTAGACCGATAAAGCATAACTCATAAAGTTTCCAATGCCACCACAACCAATGACGACAAAGGTTGTTTCTTTAAATTTAGTTAGAACATCTTGAACGTTATTTATCATTAGGTCCAAATAAAGTCCGTTTTTAAATTCCATAGTGTCTTCTTTTTGGAAAACAGCTCCACTAGTAGTGATTAATTTATTAGCTACTAATTTTTTAAAAAATGACTTATCAATATTATTACTGTCCAACCAGTTTAAGATTTCATCTTCATCTTTTTCTGTAAGTAGAAATTCTAGAATCTTTAGTGATAAGTTGAATTCATCATCATTAACTGTATATTGTCTACTGCCAATACCGATTAAGTTTTCATTAGATTTTAGTGTAGTAGCGGTTAAGCTTGTTTTGTATTTCATAAATTAATCCTTCCCATTTATAATAAAAAAATCTATTTAACTATATCAAGAGATATAGCCAAATAGATTAAACTGATTAACCAAGTGTGGTTAGTTCCGGACTGTCCCTTTCATATTGGGTACCTCCTTCATATTTTTAGATAATTATACACCGCATGGAAAATAATGTCAATTCAAAAAATTCTGAATTTTATTTTTTGTGATTTGTTTCTTATTTTCATATTGGTTTGTTGTGTATAAAGTACCCGTTGTGCTAGTTAATTCTAGCCAAAACAAAAAACTTTGCGTATCATAAGCTCAAAACAAGCACGAAATGAGGAAACGATATGCAAAGCCAAGTCCATTATCTCGCAACTCCCAATCAAACACAAGTTATTTTTTCCAAAATTTTGACCAAAGTTATCACTTTGTATAAGCGCTTTGTCCCTGATAAGGTTAGAGATCGCCGAAATGTCCACTTACAAAAGCAATCTGATGTGGTTATTATTGCTAGCTATCTCTGGACAATTCAAGAAGGTTGTCGTACTGCTAGTAACATTTATAATTAATTGAAATAGGGATAGGACAAAAGTGCCTCAAAAAAGTATTGCAATTTGGCAATACTTTTTTGAGGTGCTTTTGATATGAGCCTATGTTTTCTCAATAGGATTGTACTCAGGAGAGTAGGGGGAGAGAGGTAAAAGTTTATACCCATACTCTTCACATAAGAGTTCTAACTTACTCATTCTATGGAATCTTGCATTATCCATAATAATAACTGATGGTGTGCCTAATGTTGGTAGCAGAAATTTCTAAAACCAAGCTTCAAAAACTCGCTCGTTATTGTCTCTTCATAAATCATTGGAGCGATTATTTCACCATTTATCAGCCCTGCAACAAAATAAATCCTCTGATACCTTTTATCAATTGACCTCTTAATGAGCGACCATATTCTCGATAAAAATAAGTATCGAATCCTGTTTCATCAATATAAACAGGTGTTAAGTGCTTTAAACTGTTAAAATTATTAAGAAATAACGCTACTTTTTCTGGATCTGGTTCATAGTAAGTGCTGTTCTTTTTTTGAGTATATCCCGCTTTGAGAGCATAGTGAATGGTAGTTGGATGACAGTCAAATTCAGAAGCTATTTCAGTCAAATAATCATCTGGATGAGCCATAAGATAGTTTTTGAGGCTATCTCTATCAACTTTCCTAGGTTTTGTTCCTTTTACTTTATGGTTTAGCTTCCTTGTTTTCTCTTTTAGTTTTAACCAGCCATAAATGGTGTTGCGTGAGATTTGGAAAACATCTGATGCTTCTGTGATACTACCTGTTCGCTTACAATAGGCGAGAACTTTTTTACGAAAATCTAATGAATATGCCACAAGAAGATTATATCATGTACTATTTGTATTTCATTTTACTATACAATGCCTTCCAAGAGACCTTTTACAAAATCTTCAGAATTAAACTCTCCAATATCATCGATTTTTTCTCCAAAACCAATAAATTTAACAGGGATATCCAACTCTTCACGAATAGCCAAGACAACGCCACCACGCGCTGTCCCATCAATCTTAGTCAATACAAGACCAGTTAGAGGGGTTATCTTAGAAAACTCTTTAGCTTGTACCAAAGCATTTTGACCAGTCGAGGCATCTAAAGCAAGAAGTGTCTCGTGGGGAGCATCAGGCAATACTCGCTTAATAATACGTCCAATTTTTTCAAGCTCTGCCATCAAGTGATCTTTATTTTGCAAACGTCCAGCCGTATCAATCAACAAAATATCGACACCCTCTTCAACAGCTTTTTCCATCCCATCAAAAACAACTGAGGCAGGGTCTGCTTTTTCAGGACCAGTTACAACTGGAACATCAACCCGGCGTCCCCACTCCACTAACTGCGCTACTGCACCAGCACGGAAGGTATCTGCTGCAACCAACATCACTTTTTTTCCAGCCGTTTTATACTTATGCGCTAATTTTCCGATAGAAGTCGTTTTACCAACACCATTAACACCCACAAAAAGCATGACCGTCAAATCATCTTGAAAATTGATCTTTTCATTATCAAAACCATCTTTTTCATATAAATCAACCAATTTTTCAATAATGACACGACGCAACTCTTCTGGTTTTTTAGCATTTTCTAATTTGGCTTCATAGCGTAATTCCTCTGTCAAATTTGTGGCAACTGTCACACCCACATCTGATAAAATAAGCATCTCTTCAAGCTCTTCAAAAAAATCCTCATCTACTCGACGGAAATTAGCTAAGAAAGCATTGAGACGTGCTCCAAACCCTGTTCGTGTCTTTTTAAGACTACGATTGTATTTTTCGCTTTCTGTTTCAAGAGCAGGGACTTCTTGTTCTTCTTGTGGTTTTGTTTCTTCTGGTTTAACATAAGTTCCCTCAGCAATAGCTTTTTCAATTTCAGCACGCTTGGCATAGTACTCAGCCATAAAATCTTTAGCGGCTTGATTGGTTTCTATTTTTTCCTCTGCTAAATCTTCGTTCACCACCGTGTCATCAGATGTGACCTGTGTCGCCTCAACCCTTGTAGACTCTTCTCCAAATAAATCATTAAATAATCCCATGCTCTTCTCCTAAAATGAATTTTTCAACTGCCCAAGCTAAACCTGAGTCATTATTTGTATAGGGTGTCACCACATCTGCTTTTTCTTTTAATGCTGGAACACCATTTTTCATCGCAATCCCTAATCCTGCCCATTCAATCATGGTCAAGTCATTTTCCTCATCACCAATAGCGAGTACCTCTTTGGGACTAATCTCAAGATGCTGACAGAGGTGAGCTAAGCCCGCTGCCTTGTGAACCCCTTTAGGCATAAACTCTAAAACAATATCACGTGATTTAAAGACTTCCACGTGCTGCCCTAACAAATCTTGTAAAACAGGAAGTTTTTCATCTAAAACCCTCGCATCATAAGCTGATAAAACCTTATTTAACACAATATCTTTTGGCAAATCTTCGATACACTCTAGTTTATGAAAAACGAGATGGGGATTAACCGCTTGATAAAGTGAATGAAGCCCATCTGGATTATACTCATAAACATGAGCATCACTTAAAATATCAAGAGGTAAACCCATAGCCCCTGCTGTTTCAACAATTCGTCTAGCCTCTAAATAAGACATCTCTTTTTTATCTAAAATCTCACCCTGATTATTTTGAACTAGACCACCATTAAAAGTAATAGAGTAGGAGTCTTTTGTCATCAAATCAAGCTCCTCAAGAAGGTATTCAATAGCTTTTAAAGGACGCCCTGTGGTCACCACAACATGAACTCCTTTTTCTCTTGCTTTTTGCAAAGCCTGCTGGTTTCTTCGAGTGACTTCTTTTTGATCTGTAAAAAGAGTGCCGTCTAAATCCATGGCAATTAACTTAATAGACATCATCTACCAATCCTTCCATATAGGATAATACCGCTCCAGTGTGAGCGTGACCAATCTCAATATCAGCTATTTTTTTTATGGCTTCTCTAGCGTTTTCTGGAGCCACAGCATAGCCAGCCATGCCCATCATCTCTAAATCGTTAAGGTTATCCCCAAAAGCAACAACATTTTCTAGTCCTATTCCTAATCCTTGACAAAGATGCTCCAAACCAACACCCTTGTGAACATCTTTTAAAATGATATCCACTGATTCAAAACCTGTGGTCACAGCCGTAGCATAAGGCACAGCTTGATTCAACCAAGCCACCCCTGCTTCCATCTCTTCTGGAGAAATATTGGTAGTCACTATAAAAATATCGTCCGTCACCTCTGAAAAGGAGCTAACCAGTTGAATATTTTCATAATATTGAGCCATAAAGGCACGATAACTGGGACTGGTCTCCTCAAGCATATAGGCACCATCTTTTCCAGACAAGAGCAAGTCCGTCCCTTTTGCATAAGGACTATTTTTAATCACATCCGCCAAATCTAGATACTGCTCTGTGGTCATTTTAGCTTCAAAAAGTATCTCACCTTGATAAGTGACAACACTTCCATTTTCAGCCACTAAAGCAATCTGTTCCAAATACTCTTTAAACAACTCTTCTAAGGCTAAAAGAGGACGTCCACTAGCCACTGCAAAAATGATATTTTCCTGAGCTAATTTAGGCAATAAAGTCGTCAAACGGGTACGATCAAATTGACCATTTTCATCCAAAAATGTTCCATCCATGTCTGTTGCAAGTAACTTAATCTCTTGGGCCATACTAACTCTCCTATTTATCATACTCTTATTTTATCAAAATTTTAAAAAATCTTCTCGATTATCCCTCATTTCCCCTCTTTTTAACTGTTATCATATTTCAATCACTTCTAAAAAAAGCAAAGACTTCTTATCATTATCAAGTCCATTTTTAGTGTAATCTTTTTGAAGGATTAAAAAATAGCCAAAGACCTACTTCTTAAAGGGCATAACGGAGCCTTGCTAAGAAGCATGATTGTCTTAGGCTATTTGTATCATCATTTTTAGGTGGCTACATCTTTCAATTTGACTGAAACTAATTTAGACACCCCTGATTCTTGCATGGTAACACCATAAATACTATCTGCTGCCGCCATGGTCCCTTTGCGATGGGTTACGACAATAAACTGACTAGACTTATCAAAGCGATTGAGATAATCTCCAAAACGCTTCACATTGGCCTCATCTAAAGCTGCCTCAACCTCATCTAAGATGACAAATGGAATGGTTTTGACCTTGATGATGGCAAAAAGAAGAGCCAAAGCAGAGAGTGCTTTCTCTCCTCCACTCATGAGATTCAGTGACTGAATTTTCTTGCCTGGTGGTTGAACTGATATCTCTACTCCCGCTGAAAGAAGATCTGAACTCGTCAAAATCAAATCTGCAGCCCCACCTCCAAACATACTTCTAAAAGTCTGCTTAAAATTATCACGAATGGCCTCAAAGGTTGTGGTAAAGCGTTCCTTAACCTCAGCATCCATATCTGAAATGGTATCTAGTAACATGGTCTTAGCCTGAACAAGATCCGATTTTTGACTGCTAAGAAAACTCAAACGTTGGCTAACTTCCTCAGACTGCTCAACAGCCTCTAAATTGATAGGACCTAAATCTTTAATGGAGCGCTCCAAATCCATCAAACGTTGTTTGGCAAGGCTACTATTTTCAACAAACTGGGCAGCCTGCTTAGCTTCATCATATGATTTTTGATAATCAGTAATTAAGCGATGCCCTAACTGTTGCAACTGGCTAATGCTAGCCTTTAATTCTGTTTCCAAAGCCGCTTGATTACGGATAAAGGAGTCATTTTTTTGACCTAGACTGGTTAGCTTCTCCTCAATTTCTTCCAGCTGAGCTTCTGTATCCTCTAACTCAAACTGCAACTTAATGCTATCTTGTTGTAGGCGATCAGCTTGAGCTTTAAAATGCCTTATCTTTTCCTCTAAATCAGGTAAATTTTCAGAAGATAGCTGATGACTGGCTTCCAGAAAAGCCTCTAGCTCTTGAATCTTGGACACTACCTGCTCCAAATCTAACTCTAGTCTAGAGAAATTGGCTGATTCAAATTTTAAGGTATTTGCTAATTCTCGCTCGCTCAGCTGCCGCTCATTTAATAACTGACTGACATCTGAAAGCTCTTTCGTTAGACTTTCCTTATTTTCTTTAAGCTGATGCATCTCTTTTTGAAGTTCTTCTTTTTGTTTTTGGATGTTTTCCAAGTCTTGATGCAACTGTGCTTTTTGCTCCAGTAACCCTTTCTCTCTCAAGTGATTATCTTTTGGAACTAACTTTGAAAAAGCCAATTCTAAATCAGACAAACGCTCCGACAACTGCTGATACTGTAGCTCCTCTTTTTGCTCTAATAGCCTAGCTTGCTCTCCTGCTTGTTTTAGATTTTCCAATCCTTGACGAGCTCCATCTAACGTTTGCTTGAGGCTAGCTACCTCTTGCTCCAAGCCTAATAGATCTACTGATAAGGCCGTGACGTCTTGTTTTAATTGATCAAGTTCTGGTTTAATAAAAGTTGGATTTTGTTGTCTCCTACTACCTCCAGAAAAAACACCACCTGGTCGAATCTCACTGCCATCTAGGGTCACTATCCTCACTTGATAGCGCAATTCACGCGCCGCTTGATTGGCTTGGTCAATAGTTTGAAAAATAGCTGTTGTCCCTAGTAAATTTTTGAAAATCGCCGACAAAGCAGCATCGTAGGTTACTAGCTCACTTGCTAAACCAACAAAACCTGAAAGACGCGATAAATGAGTAATAACCTCATCTGATAAGTAACGTGGCTTAATGGTTGTTAATGGTAAAAAAGTGGCTCTTCCCTGACGACTTTTCTGTAAAAATTGAATCGAACGTTTCGCAGCAGACTCGTCTTCAACGATAATATGTTGACTACTAGCCCCCAAGGCAATCTCTAAGGCTGTCTGATAAGATGGCGCAAAACTAAGATGCTCACTAACCGCTCCTATAATGCCATCTAACTCATGACTAGCCTTTAGAACAGCCCTGACACCCGCATAAAATTGACTATGGCTTTTTTGAATCTGTTTTAAACTTTCTTGCCTTGCTTCTTTGTGTTTAATCTGATCCATTTGATGAAACATCTGAGCTTGTTTTTCTTTATAAACTTCCTCTAGTCTTAACACCTCTTGTGACTTGTTTTGATAGTCTTCGAGCAAATCTTCAACTTGTTGTTTTGCAGACTGGTAACTCTTCAAGGCAACTTGAGTTTGTTGAGTTAAACTTAAGATTTCTGAATTTAACTTTTCAGTTTCTGCGGATTGAGTGTTTTGAGTTTCTTGATAGCTTTTAAGATCTGTCTCCACTTGTGTCAAAAGGGTTTTCTGATCAGCCTCTGTTTGCATCAAATCGACAAATTCATCTCTTAGCTGCTCTAAAACCTGATCAGGATTTTGATCAAAACGTGCCAACTTTTGTTTAAGACTTTGAATATCTCGCTCAACTTCTTTAAGTTGGGCCTCCACTTGCTCAATCGTTGCTTGCTTTTCTGTTAATTCTTGATCAAGCTGGTTTTTATCCTCTTTCAAAACCTCTAACTCTTTTAAGGCGTCAGCTCTTTTTTCTTCAGTTTGACTTGATTCAAGTGCCAATAAAGCAGCTTCTTTGTCTAACTCGCTCACTGTTTTAGTAGTATCCTGCCATTTTTCTTGACAGGTTTTGATTTGCTCCGCTAGATCTTGTCTATCTTTTTTTAAAAGATGATAGTCCTGATCTAACTCGGCTTTCTCCGCATAATAAGCATCCAGCGTTTCTTGAGCATCTTTGAGTTCCAACTCAAGTTTAGCCTGCTTTTGTTTCTGGTCTTCTATTTGATAAATCAGCAAATCTAAATCGAGTTGTTTTCTCTCTTTTTCTAAAATTAAAAATTGTTTTGCTGTTTCTGCTTGTTGTTTAAGCGGCTTTAATTGAAGATCCAATTCATAAATAATATCTTCTAGACGATCCAAGTTATCTTGAGTCTGATTAAGTTTTGATTCTGTTTCTTTTTTACGTGTCTTATATTTTAAAACACCAGCCGCTTCTTCAAAAATTGCTCGTCTTTCCTCAGGCTTACTATTAAAAATCGATTCCACACGACCTTGAGAAATGATAGAAAAAGAATCACGGCCTAAACCAGTGTCCATAAACAACTCATGAATATCTCGCAACCGAACCTTTTTCCCATCAATCAAATAATCACTGTCACCATTTCGATAAATGTGACGTTCTATTCGGATCACATCTGAGGCTTGTTTGATAAAATGATCAGAATTATCTAAGGTAACGGCAACACTTGCAAAGTTAAGAGCTTTTCGTCCTTGAGTTCCTGCAAAAATAACGTCAGGCATCTTGCCACCTCGAAGACTCTTCGCACTCGATTCTCCCAAAGCCCATCTTAAACTCTCTGTAATATTACTTTTTCCTGAACCATTGGGTCCAACAACAGCCGTAACCCCTTGATCAAAGTCAATTAAGGTCTTATCTGCAAATGATTTGAAACCTTGCATTTCAATTGATTTTAAGTACATTTTACCCTCTTGTTAAAATCTCCAAAGCGGCCTTAGCTGCTGCTTGTTCAGCTGATTTTTTTGACTTTCCACTTCCTTGTGCGACCTCTTGTTCATCAACGACAACTTTTACTTCAAACAATTTAGCATGTGCAGGACCAATTTCACGAAAAACTTGATAGGAAATCTTAACTTCTCCTTCTATCTGCAAATACTCTTGAAGTTTGGTCTTATAATCTGTGACGCGCTGATAATTTCCAGCTTCAACCTCTGGTATCATCACTTGATAAAGAAAATCTTTCACAACCTCAACACCTTGATCCAGTAAAACGGCACCCAAAAAGGCTTCAAATAAATCACCTAGGATCGTTGCACGTTGTCTCCCACCTGACTTTTCCTCACCTTTTCCAAGTTTGATAAACTGATCAAATCCGCATGAAATAGAAAATCCTGCCAAGCTCTCTTCACGAACAATCATCGAGCGCATTTTTGAGAGATCACCCTCAGCTTTTTTAGGGTAGGATGCAAAAAGATATTGAGAGATAATCAGTTGCAGAACAGCGTCTCCTAAAAATTCCAGACGCTCATTATGTGAAATATTTAGGAGGCGGTGTTCATTAGCATAACTCGTATGGGTAAAGGCTGTCTCAAGTAAAGAGAGATCTTTAAATACGATGCCAAAATCTTGCTTTAGTTTTTGAATTAAAAGTTGCATGACTATCCTTTCTAATTAACATCATAAATCATCTTACCATTATATCAAAATTCATACTAGCTGACTATAGAGAAAAGTAGGGGATACTATCTGTTTTAACAAATAAAAAATGTTTGAAAGACTCTTTCAAACATTTTACTTTACAATTAAATAAGACTAAGAGGAGTTGCACTATCAGGGGAAGTATCATAAACCTGAAAATCTTTTCCCACAGCAAAATCAGCTTGTAAGAGATTATTTTCCATGGTCATATGAGCTAACTCCTTAATGTTATTTTCTTTACTAAGGTGTCCAAGATAAATTTTTTTGGTTTTATTGCCAATAGTGCGTATCATCGTTCCTGCACCGTCTTCATTTGATAAGTGTCCTTTATCTGATAAGATACGTTGCTTTAATTTCCAAGGGTACATCCCTGAACGTAGGATTTCAACATCATGATTGGATTCAATGAGATAAGCATCTGCATTTTCAATAATCCCAGTCATTCTATCACTCACATATCCCGTATCCGTTAGCATCACAAAACTTTTATCATCTTTCATGAAACGATAAAATTGGGGATCCACAGCATCATGGCTAACTCCAAAACTTTCAATATCCACATCACCAAAAGTTAAGACCTTCCCTCGTTCAAAAATATGCTTTTGCTCAACTGCAATTTTCCCCAACATATTTTGTTCATCCATCACTTGCCAAGTTTTTTCATTAGCATAGATATCTAAGTGATATTTACGCGCTAGCACCCCTACACCATGGATGTGGTCTTTGTGCTCATGGGTTACCAAGATGGCATCTAAATCTTTAGGATCTCGCCCAATTTCTGCCAAAAGACTGGTGATCTTTTTACCAGACAAGCCTGCATCTACTAAAATCCGCTTTTTAGGAGTCTCCAAATAAAAGGAATTACCTGTTGATCCTGATGCTAAAATACTATACTTAAATCCGCTTGTTAATCCGCTTGTTGTCATTTACTCCTCTTCTTCATCCCAATTATCTACAGCGACACTTTCTTTATCATATGGCAGGACTATGGTAAAGGTAGAGCCTTTTCCGTACTCGCTCTTTGCCCAAATAAAGCCTCTATGTTGTTTAATAATTTCCTTAGCGATAGCCAGTCCTAAACCAGTCCCTCCTTGAGCACGACTTCTTGCCTTATCCACACGGTAAAAGCGATCAAAAATTAGAGGTAAATCTTTTTTAGGAATCCCTAAGCCCTCATCAGCTATAGAAATAATCAGCTGAGTATCAGTTGTCTTCATTCCAACAGTTATTTTACCACCATCTGGAGAATACTTGATAGCATTGTTTAAGATATTATCTAAAACTTGAGTCATCTTATCATTATCAATCTCAATCCAAATGGGTGAAATAGGATACTCTCGAACGATATCATAGTGCTTACCTTCAATCGTTTGCTGACTTTTAATCTGATCAAAACGATTCAGCACATAAGTCATAAAGGCGGTAAAATTCGTTAATTCGACATCAAGATGACTATTATCATTATCAATACGTGATAAGCTTAGTAAATCTGATATCATTCGCATCATGCGGTTGGTCTCATCAAGAGACACACGAATAAAGCTAGGCGCCACCGCCTCCGTCAAAGCACCGTCATCTAGAGCTTCTAAGTAGGATTTAACAGATGTCAATGGCGTTCGAAGTTCATGACTGACGTTTGAGACAAATAGCCTGCGCTCACGCTCTTCTTTTTCTTGTTCAGTTGTATCATGTAAAACCGCAACTAAACCTGAAATAAAACCACTTTCCCGTTTGATAAGAGCAAAGTTGATGCGTAAGCTAATCCATTCTCCAAACTCATTTTGACGTGTCAAGGTCACCTCAGGTGTCTTTGATAACAGTTCATGATAGGTATAATCTGACGTCTCACCAAGAATATCCAAAACATTCAATTCCAAAGCTTGATCCTTATCAAGTCCTAATTGACTCTGTGCCATAGCATTGATCATTATAATTTTTCCACGACGATCTGTAGCTAACACACCATCGCTCATATAAGCTAAAATGCTAGAGAGACGATTCTTTTCCTGCGCCAAATTTTCATGCGTCATGCGAAAGACATCTGATAAATCATTGATACTAGAAGACAAGTCAACTAAACTAGAAGAGCCTTTTAACGTCAAGACATCCGAATAATCCCCTGAAATTAAAGCCGTCACTTTCTGGTTCAACTGTTTTAATTGTTGATTAAACTTATAGCTTCGAATCAAAAGATAAATAAAGTAAAATAAAAAGAGAAATAAGAGAACAAGGAACCAAAAATTCCAATTAAAAATAATACGTTTGATAAACTCAATCATAAGACTTCATGAAATACCCTACACCACGACGCGTCAAAATATATTCCGGACGACTCGGTGTATCTTCAATCTTTTCACGCAAACGACGAATCGTAACATCAACTGTTCGAACATCCCCAAAATAGTCATATCCCCAAACCGTCTCAAGCAAATGCTCGCGCGTCATCACTTGCCCCATATGTGTAGCTAAATGATGCAACAACTCAAACTCGCGATGAGTAAGCTCTACTTCTTCACCATGTTTTTTGGCAATAAAGGCATCTGGAACAATCTCAAGGTTTCCGACAACAAGATTATTACTTTCTTTAGCACCTGCCTCTTCTTGAATTTGTGCGCCGAGATTATCTGTTCGGCGAAGATGGGCTTTAACACGCGCCTGCAACTCACGATTAGAAAAAGGTTTGGTGACATAGTCATCTGCACCAATCTCAAGTCCAATAACCTTATCAAACTCACTATCTTTAGCTGACAGCATAATAATAGGCACATGGCTTGTTTTACGAATTTCCTTTGCCACTTCTAAACCATCAATTTCTGGTAACATCAAATCTAGAATAATCAAATCAGGTTTTTCCACCTCAAACTGCTCTAAAGCTTCTTTTCCATCAAAGGCTGTAAGAACATCATAACCCTCCTTAGAGAGGTTGAATTTAATAATATCCGAAATTGGTTTTTCGTCATCAACGACCAATATTTTTTTCATATTTTTTCTCACCTATTCTTTTTATAAAATTATATCAAATTTTGGTAAAAGTTGGAAATTCTAGCTTTTTTCAGACACCTCAAACGTTTACAAGTGCAGAATTTTCTGACAAATTTGACATTTTTTTAAGTTTGTGATAAGCTATTAAGTACATGTTAGAAAAGCTAACAAAGAATTATTGATTCAGTCCTATAGACTCAATCACCAAGGAGGATAAAATGGCACTTATTGAATATAAAAATGTCGAAAAATACTATGGTGACTACCATGCACTCAGAAACATCAATCTTGAGATTGAAAAAGGACAAGTGGTTGTTTTACTAGGTCCTTCCGGATCAGGAAAATCGACTCTCATTCGCACCATGAATGCCTTAGAATCTATTGAAACAGGAAGCTTAAAAGTAAATGGGCATGAGCTAGCTAATGCTTCAGCTAAGGAACTAGTTGCCCTTCGTAAAGAAGTCGGAATGGTTTTTCAACATTTCAATCTTTATCCACATAAGACCGTTTTGGAAAATGTAACCCTAGCTCCTATCAAAGTGCTTGGTATGGATCCTAAGGAAGCCAATGCTATTGCTGAAAAGTACCTTACCTACGTTAATATGTGGGATCGTAAAGATTCTTACCCAGGCATGTTATCTGGTGGACAAAAACAACGTGTCGCTATCGCACGTGGTCTTGCGATGAAGCCTGAACTTCTTCTTTTCGATGAACCAACCTCAGCTCTTGACCCAGAGACTATTGGAGATGTCCTTACTGTTATGCAAAAACTGGCAAAAGGTGGAATGAACATGGTTGTTGTGACACATGAAATGGGATTTGCCCGTGAGGTTGCTGATCGCATTATCTTTATGGCAGACGGGGAGATTTTAGAAGATACAACTGATATTGAAGGCTTCTTCAACCATCCAAAAGAGCCTCGTGCTCAACAATTCCTAAGCAAAATTATTAACCACACTAGTGATAAAGTGAAAGAAGATTAGGAGGACAACGATGAAGAAAAACTCTTTTTTCCTTAACCTCCTTGCGATTGCAGTAGCTTTTATAGTCTTCACCCTTTCTTTTTCAACAGTTAGTGCAGACACCTTGCCAAGTCAAGTTCAAAAAATTAAAGAATCTGGTGTGCTACGTGTAGGGGTTAAACAAGATGTTCCAAACTTTGGCTACCTTAACTCTGAGACTAATCAGTATGAAGGAATGGAAGTTGATATTGCACGAAAAATTGCTAAAGCTATTGGTGTAAAAATCCAATTCACCCCTGTAACTGCTCAGACTCGTGAACCCTTGATGGATAACGGACAAGTAGATATTATCATTGCAACTTTCACGATCACACCTGAGCGTCAAGAATCTTATAATTTCTCAACCCCTTATTACTATGACCAAATTGGCTTCCTAGTTAATAAGGATTCAGGAATTTCATCAAGTAAAGACCTAGATGGTAAAACTATCGGTGTCGCACAAGGATCAACCACAAAAGCCAACCTCAAGCTTTATGCTGAAGAACAAGGGATTTCCTTTAAATTTGCTGAATTGGGATCTTATCCTGAGTTAGCTATTTCACTTTATGCTAACCGTATTCAAGCCTTTTCGGTGGACAAATCCATCTTGTCAGGTTATGTCAGCAGCAAAACTAAAATCTTAGATGAAGGTTTCAACACACAAGAATATGGTATTGCAACCAAAAAATCCAACACAGAGGTTATTCAATACATCAACACCCTCATTGAGAAATGGTCAGATGATGGTAGTCTAGAAAAAATCCAAGCTAAATATGGACTAAAATCCGCTGAGCCAACGGAATAAAAATAGGAGGTAATATGACTTTTTTAACTGTTGCAGGACCTTTTGCACTGTCTCGTTGGGTTGAATTTTTTCAAAACTTTGGAGAATTCGCAAAAGGATTCCTTTATACCTTAGGGTTATCTATTGGGGCACTAGCACTTTCCATGGTACTTGGTATCGTGTTTGCTGCTATGTCTTCAAGTAAAAATAAATTCTTACAGATTTTATCACGCATCTATGTTGAATTTTTCCAAAATACACCACTTTTGGTACAATTTGTCTTTGTTTATTATGGTTTAGCCATTTTATCAGATGGTGCTATTATGATTTCAGCTTTCTTTACAGGTGTTATTTGTGTCGGACTTTACCATGGTGCTTATATCGCTGAGGTCTTCCGTTCAGGAATTGAGGCTGTTCCCAAGGGACAAACAGAAGCTGCTTTATCACAGGGCTTCACCTATGCAGATACCATGCGCCTCATTATTATCCCTCAAGCTGTTCGAACAATTCTCCCACCACTGACCAATCAAGTGGTTAATTTGATTAAAAATACCGCAACGGTCGCTATTATTTCTGGTGCTGATATTATGTTTGTCGCTAAAACATGGTCCTTTGATACCACAAACTACGTTCCAGCATTTGCAGGCGCTGCTATTCTTTACTTCATTATGTGCTTCCCACTTGCTACGTGGGCACGTCGTAAAGAAGAAGCCAATAAAAAAGCCTATAGCTTATAAAATAGGAAGGAGTTACTATGTCAGATATTTTTAAAGCATCGAACCTAAGCTTCCTATTACAAGGCCTAGGGCTAACACTTTATATCTCATTTGTTGCTATCGTTTTATCAACAATATTTGGAACAATTCTAGCTGTTATGCGTAATGGGAAAAATCCCATCTTACGTATCCTAGCTAGTATCTACATTGAGTTTGTCCGCAATGTCCCTAACCTCTTATGGATTTTTATTATCTTCTTGGTTTTCCAGGTCAAATCGGTTCCAGCCGGGATTATCTCCTTTACCGTTTTTACCTCTGCTGCTTTAGCTGAGATTATCCGTGGGGGATTAAACGCTGTTGACCACGGGCAAACAGAAGCAGGGTTATCTCAAGGTTTTACCACTTTTCAAATTTTCACCATCATTGTCTTCCCACAAGCCATCCGCAAAATGTTACCAGCTATTATTTCACAGTTTGTAACCGTTATAAAGGATACGTCCTTCCTTTATTCTGTGATTGCGTTGCAAGAGCTATTTGGTAAGAGCCAAATTTTGATGGGGCGTTACTTTGAACCAGAACAAGTCTTCACACTTTATGGTTTAGTCGCTTTAACTTACTTTGTGATTAACTTTATTATCTCAAGCCTTTCACGCCGACTGGCAAAACGCTGGGAAAAAAGTGCTGTATAAAAAATAAGCTAGGTCACTATGTGACCTAGCTTATTTTTTATACGATATTTTTTCTTATTCTGATCTCTTTCTAAAATCATAACTCATCATCTGGCTACTATCTTTTATAGGACAAATGGTTGCACAAACCCGAAAAACGTCCCATAACATCTCCTCTGTGAAGACTTGCTTGACCTTACCTGCAGAATAAATCTGTCCCTCTTTTAAAGTAATAATGTAGTCAGCATATTTAGAAACAAGAGAAAGATCATGTAAGACTAGCACAATGGTTTTATGATACTCTTTTTGCAATCTTTTCAATAACTCTATGAACTCAATTTGATGATGAATGTCTAGATAGGATGTTGGCTCATCAAGAAAGATATACTTCGTATCCTGTGCCAAAACCATTGCTAAAAAAGCACGCTGCTTTTGCCCACCACTTAAAGATAAAACAGATGACTTTTGATAAGATGTCATATCAACCCAGTCAATAGCTTTTCGACATAATTCTAAATCCTCACCACTCATTGAGGAAAACAGACGTTTATTATGCTGTCGGCCTAGACCTACTAAATCTTCGACTGTCATATGGTCTTGAAGGTTAGGAAATTGTGATAAAAAAGCGACAACTTTCGCTCTCTCCCTGTGGCTCAACCGATCAATCTTAGCACCGTCAATACAGGTGAAACCAGATGTCGGTTTTTCTAAATGTAGCATACTCTTTAATAAAGTTGATTTTCCTGATCCATTTGGTCCAATCAAAGCAATGAGTTGCCCCTCTTCTATTTCAAGAGAAATATCCTGTAAAATTTGTTTTTTGTCGTAGAAAAAATTGAGGTTTGAGACTGAAATCCCCATTATTCACTCCTTCTTTTCAATAAAATAATGATAAATCCTAGAGCACCAAAAAATCCAAGAAAAATATTAGTTGGTAAAACAGTAGAAAAAGCATAGTGAGCTAACAAATCACTTAATAAAATAGCATTAGCTGTCATAAAGCTACTACTTAACAAATAAAGTAGCCAACTTTCCTGATAATAAGGACGCATCACATATAAACTGGTAAATACAACAAAAGGAAAGCTAGAGCCTAACAAAAGCCCCAAAGCTAAGGCAAATGACATCAAGAAAAAATAATACACATGAAGAGTTCGTACCGAAATCCCCAAACCATACAAAGTCTCTTCATCTAAAAACAAGAATTTAAAATAAGGAAAGCTGACGACAAACATTAAAACGACTAAGGTGGTTAAAGCTCCCATCATGACAGCGTAATCCAAGTCGATATGATCAAAATTCCCTTGCATTAGTAAAGAAAAGATGTCTTTGATTTCAGGAGAATAGGTTTTTAAATAAGACAAAATGGTTGATAAAAAACTGTTAACACCAATACCGACTAGCAACATCAAAGTCCCATCTAAAGAACCATTTTTTCCTTTAGAAAAACGGTACATGAAAATAGAAAACAGCAAAACAAACAAGGTAGAGAGAAAAAGAATTTGCCAGTAGGAGAGTTGACGCATGGCAGGACTATATAAGTATAATAAGGCCAAAGTTGTTATGGCCACATTTTGATAGCCCAAAGCGGTCGGCTCTGCTAAATCATTTTTTGATAAGGTCTGCAAGATAAGAGTTGATAAAACAGCTAATAAACTACTCGATAAAATCGCTAGAATCGCAGGTAAACGCATTTGATGATTGTCCAAGCTGATAGTAAAGACTTACTAGAAGACAAAGTCAAAGAATCAGCTATCTGGCAAGACCTGACTGCCGTCAAAAATAAAAAAGTTATCTATGCGGACTATTCCACTTGGATGCTAGGATTTGGTGTCGTTTCTCAAGAGAAGATTATGGATCAAATTGAAGATAACTGGATAAACTAGCGCAAAAGCTACCCAATCAAATCTGATTGAGTAGCTTTTTCATTTGTTTTCCTTTTTCTCTGACACATTTTTCAAGGGATTTGCCCGATTGTGCATAGAGACCTTTGCGATTAAAATAACTTCTCTCCCAATCTTTTTGACCAATAGAAAAGACTAGTTTGGGAGATCGAAAACCGTGACAAGTTTTTTTTCGAAACAAGGGATCGTGATGCTTAATCGGATGGACATCCAATGCTCGATGTAAAGCATCATTTCGATAGGCATAATTAAAACTAGCTCCATTAATCACACCATTTTCTGTCTGTTTTTGTGGAGTAATAACATCAAGAAAATCCCCATCCTGAGATAGAATAAATTCAGTATGAAAATCAAGCAAGATTTTAAGGTTTATCTGAGATTTTCCATCTGGATAATAAAGCTGACCGTTTTTTATGGCTAATTTGTTGTGTAGTCGAGAAGACTCTTTAAACGTGTAAGGTTGCCGTCTTCTCAAATATGAAGACTTTATTTTCACACTCTTTAGATAAGACAAGAGGGCTTCACGATCAGTTTGAGTTTCTTTACCATAGTGGTCTCTAACCCACTGAGATTGTTGAAGAGAAATCAGATAACGACATTGATGTATCTTTTTTTCTAAAAGCCCCTGCTGACTTAAACTCTCCTTCGGAAAGGCTAACTGAACACATTGTGCCAAGCTTTTCCAAAAGCTATCATGAGGTGATAAATCAGATGAAAAACCTCTCAATAATTGTCCAACTTCCTCATCTTTTCCTGATAATTCTTCTGGAAAATCTAGCTGCTTAAGCAAAATTTGAAGTAAATTCTTGGCTTGTTTTGAAGATCGAGGTTGTGCTAGATTCCAAAGAACATTAAAGGAAGGTGAACCAACCAACATCACCTCCTCAAAATATTCATGATGCCGATAATGATCAAAAAAAGTAGAAACCAAGTTTGGTGGCCAACCATAGTCTAACAAACACTTAAGAATCTGTTTTTGTTTCAGTAAATTTCTCAAAACTTCCCTCCCTAATCACTTATTTTCATTATAAAGCTTTTCACAAAAAAAGTAAAAAATCATTCGTTAGCTCTGACTATTTCAAGCCTGCTAAATATTTTTTTGTTACTAGAAATAAACTGTAATAAAAATAGATTGAAGAAAAATATTCCATAAAGGACTACTTCTTCAATCTAAATATTATTTTATTAGCTTTTTTTCT
>CAMCQB010000003.1 GCA_945876895.1 uncultured Streptococcus sp. | reverse complement strand
TGCCAACTTTAACAGTATAACAAATCTTTTTTGTAAAGTAAAGTTACTTGACAAATTTTTTCTTTTTTTTAGGAAAAGGCAGAGCTCACTATTTGTTTTATCAAAACAAAGCGTTTTCATAGTCTAAAACTATAACAAACCATAGCAAATATATATTTTACAGCCATATCTTTTCGCGTTACAATAGGGGCAATTGATTTCGCAATATAAGGAGTAAGACAGATGACAAAAACGCAATTTCATTTTGACCATGTTGGTAGCTATCTTCGCCCACAAGCTTTAAAAGAGGCGCGTGAGCAGTTTGCTAAAGGAGACATCTCAAAAGAGGAACTTCTAGCTGTTCAAGACCAATTGGTAAAAGAGTTGGTGCATCACGAGGTTGAAAATGGGCTTAAAGTTGTTTCTGACGGTGAGTTTGGACGTTCATGGTGGCACCTAGACTTCCTTTGGGAGTTGACTGGTTTTGAAGCTTACCTTCAAGAAGACTCTTATAAGTTCCACGGCGCTAAGACACGTACGACCAATGTTCGCCTTAATGGTAAGGTTGCAGAGAACCCAAACCACCCATTTTACCGTGACTTTGAGTATCTCAAGTCAATCACACCTGAAGGGGTAACTCCTAAGGTAACCATTCCAAGTCCATCCTTGGTCATTAACCGCGATCACCGTAGTGATTTGTATGCCGATTATTATGATAGTTGGACAGATTTTCTTGATGGTCTAGCACAGGCTTATCAAGACACTATCAAGCATTTTTATGACTTAGGAGCGCGTTATGTGCAACTAGATGATACAACTTGGGCTTATTTGATTCAACAACTAGAAGACCACAAAGATCAGCCAGAGGAGCGTCGTGTCTTTGAAAAGATTGCAGAAGATGACGTTTATGTGATCAATAAGGTGTTAGATGGGCTACCAGAAGATCTTACAGTCGCAACACACGTTTGTCGTGGGAACTTTAAGTCAACTTATCTTTTTGAGGGTGGTTATCATACCATTTCAAAATATCTTGGTCAACTCAACTATGACATTTTCTTCCTTGAGTATGACGATGAGCGTTCAGGAGACTTTGCTCCGCTAGTAGATATCTGGAATGGTCGTGAGAATGTTGAGTTGGTTCTTGGTGTGATCACCTCAAAAGATCCTCAACTAGAAGATGTTGATGCGATTGTGGCACGTATTCAAGAAGCAGCACAGCTTGTTCCTCTAAAAAATCTTGGCATCTCAACACAGTGTGGCTTTGCCTCAACTGAGGAAGGCAATATCTTGACAGAAGAAGATGAGTGGAAAAAATTACGTTTAATCAAGACTATTACAGATAAGGTCTGGACATCATAAGAAAAGGGCAGGACAGGCTCGGCTTGTTAAGGTTGAACCTGCTCTGCTTTTTGACTAGGAAGGAAAAAAGTAGGATATGGATTATAAAGGGTTAGCACAGGAGATTTTAAAGCAAGTAGGGGGAGAGGAAAATGTTTCTGATCTTACCCACTGTGCGACACGGTTACGTTTTCGTCTGGTTGACGAAAAAAGGCTAATGATACGGCAGTAGAAGCATTAGAGGGGGTGCTTGGCTTAACAAAAAGCGGTGGGCAGTATCAAGTGGTGATTGGTAATGATGTTCCCCATGTTTATGCAGCCTTAGTTGACAATCTTTCTGACCAGTCTGTGCGTTCGACAGAGGTGAAACAGGGACCTCTACAAACGCTTCTGGCTGTGATTTCAGGCATTTTCACTCCAATCTTACCTGTCATTACAGCAGCTGGGATGATTAAGGCGGTCCTATCCCTGTTAACGGTCTTTGGTGTGGTGACGGCAGATGATGTCAACTATCAGATTTTAAATTTTATCGGTGATGCTGGTTTTTATTTTCTGCCTATCTTTCTAGGGGCTTCGGCTGCTCGCCAATTTAAAACTAACCCTCAGTTAGGGATGTTGATGGGGGCTATCTTGCTCCATCCGACCTTTACCTTAATGGTGACGACAGCTAAGGAAGCTGGAAAGAGCTTGAGCTTCTTCTCCCTACCTTTGACTCTAGCTTCTTACTCTTCTACGGTCATTCCAGTGATTTTAGCCGTCTGGTTTATGAGCTATGTGGAGCGTTTTGCGGATAAGGTATCACCTAAGGCAGTCAAGTTTTTCTTGGTACCGATGGTAACAACCTTAATCACTGCGATTGTGACACTTTTGGTTCTTGGTCCGATCGGGGCAATTGTCGGAAACTGGATAGGTGATTTCTTTAAATGGTTAGAAAACTTTGGTCCTTGGGTAGTTCCAACGATTGTCGGTATCTTCTCTCCTTTTCTTGTCATGACAGGGACCCACTATGGTTTGGTGTCCATTGGTATCAATAACCGAATGACTATTGGTTATGACACCATTGCCCAGCCTGGGATGTTAGCTTCCAACGTGGCACAAGGAGGCGCTGCGCTAGCGATTGCTGTTAAAACAAAAGACACCAATAAAAAAGCTCTAGCTTCTTCGGCAGGTCTTACGGCTATCTTTGGGATTACAGAGCCTGCTTTATATGGTGTAACCTTGCAAAATAAAGCAGCTTTAATCGGCTCTATGGTAGCTGGAGGTGTAGGAGGCTTCTTCCTAGGAATTTTAGGGGCTAGAAACTTCTCAGGTGGCTCGCCAGGGCTTCTAACTATTGCAGCCTACATCGGAGAGGACACGCTAAAATACTTTTACACAGCTATTGCTGGCTTGATTATTTCAGTCGTCGTTTCCTTTGTTGTGACCTTTATTCTCTATCGAGAAGATTAGTAAGGTCATTAAACATGAGTAGGGTAATAACTAAAAACACAGATAACGTTAACTAAGGTTATCTGTGTTTTTCTTTTATCTCTAGTCTGAAACGATTAGTCAAATTTCAACTGGGCCCTATCCGTAAAGTAGGTCTGATAGGCGGTATAGGAGGCGATAACGGAAGCTAAACTAGTCGCAGACAGCAACATGAACATGACCATAATCTGATAGCGAATGGCATGGACTGGATCAACTCCTGCAAATATTAGCCCTGACATCATCCCAGGCAGGCTGACTAGACCGACTGTTTTGGCTGAGTCTATGGTCGGCTGCATACCTGTTTTGATAGCCTCTCGCAAAATCTCCTGTGAAGCCAATTTAACACTGGCACCTAGACTGAGTTTTTCCAAAACTTGTTGGCGGTTATCTGTGAAAGACTTGTACATAGCCCGATAGGACAGCCCGATAGCCGTCATGGCATTGCTAGCCAACATTCCTGAAATGGGAATCACTTGTGAAGGAGTAAACTTGATTGCACCAGATAGTACCAAGATTGTCAAGGTCAGACCAGTTGAGGTTAAAAGGGCTAGAAAGGGATGGAGCAAGGATTTCTTGCTATTAGGATTGCGTTTGTTAGCTTGGGCGCTGGCATTAAAAAGAATAATCAAAATCATGGTCAAGCTGAGAAAGACATTTGAGGCTTGGAAGATAAACTTGAGAATATAGCCAACAAAAATCAGCTGGAGAACTGTTCTGACAACGGCCATAACAATATCTTTTGTCAGGCCAAGTTTTTCCTTCTGACTGATGCTAATTGCTACCAAGACTAGTCCGAAAACAAGGGCTAGGGAGAGATTATCTACTGAAACATTCATCCTTGGATACGACCTCCTTCTATTCTCAAAATCTTTTGGGCTACATCAATCTCTGATTGGTCATGAGTGACTTCAATCAAGGTATTTCCTGCGACATGGTAGTCTGCTAAGAGCTTGTTGACAATGGCCTTGGTTTCGGCATCTAAGCCTGTAGAGATTTCGTCTAAGAGTAAAACTTTGGGCTCAAAGAGTAGATTACGGATGAGGGCAACTCGTTGCTTTTCCCCTCCAGATAGTTCTGTGATTTTTTTTCTTAAAAATGTTGGTGCTAGATGAACAGATTCTAGAGCCTTGAGGGCTTTGGTCTGGTCAAAGGCTAGCTGGCGAATGGCAAATGGAAACTGAAGATTATCTTGGACGGTCTGCCCAAAGAGAACTGGCTGTTGAAAACAATAAGAAACTTCTCTCCTGTAAGTCGGCATATCCAGCTCTGCGATGTCTTCCCCTTTAAAGAAAATAGTCCCACTGGTCGCAGATGTTAAGCCTGCCAAGAGTTTTAGGATAGAGCTTTTTCCACTGCCCGAAGGTCCAACCAAGGTTAGTCGCTCGCCTTCTGCAATAGTGAAGCTGATGTCAGTTAAAATCGACTTATCATTATACGATAAGCCGACAGATTGAAGTTGAAAAATGTTCATCTTAATGACCGTGCTCTTCTGCTTCTTCGGCAGCGATAGCAATGGCCTGTGTTTCATGAACTGTCCCATGAGCGTGGTGGGCTGGTCCATAGATAGAATAAATTTTAAGGTCTTCTTGACCGATGTTGATGACATTATGGTAGGTTCCATTTGGAATGAAAATGGCATCTTCTGGTCCAACTTCAGTATCAAGCGTAATCTTATCAGCTGATTCCCCCATGATCACATGGCCGTGACCTTGTTCAATACGGAGGAATTGATCGTTTTCATTGTGAACTTCTGCACCGATGTCACCACCAACTGGGATAGACATCAGGGTAACTTGTAAGAGTTCTCCAGTCCAAAGGGCTGTGCGGTAGTTAGTATTTTCAAGTGTAGCTGTTTCAATATTGGTTACAAATGGTGCCTTACCATAGTCTCTAGTTGTCATAATTGTTTACCTCTATTTTAGAATAATTATAAATATTATTTGTAATTATTCTAATTATACTCTTTTTAAAATAGATGTCAAGCTTTTGAAACGATCATTATTTTCAGATGTTAGCTAGATAAATGAAAAAGTCTCCTTTACGTCCTAGCTTACAAGTCAGGGAGTAAAGAAAACTCATTTGTATCAGTTACATAGCAGATCAATAGGACTTTCTAAGATTTTTTCCTCAAACACTGGTTTAAGAAAGGGTGCTAGAACAGCATTTTTTAGCCTTTGCTGCTTCGACGAGAGTTGGTAACCATGTGATGAAGCTGTTGAATAAAGTCCGCTTTTTCAGACAACTGCTCAAGAGAGAGGTGCATGCGATAATCCCAACTATTTTTGGGGTTAGAAGGGTCATTAATGCGCTCGATTGCTTGATTTGGATTGCTTACCTCAGTGTTAAGAGCAAATAGGTCTTGTAGTGGGAAGATGACAATCATGGCATTAGAATTGAGGTGGCGGTAAATGATATTCTCAATCACCTCTGGACCAGCCTCTTGTGGAGCCTCTCCAAAGAAGTGCATCTCTTGGTTATAATATTGTTGCGTAAATGCAAAGTCTTCTTGCCACCACTGTCTTAGGGTTGAAGTATCATGACTAGAGGGAGTTGTCACACAGAGATAATCTAGGTGATCCAAGTGGTGAACAAATTGAGCAGGGTCATCAGGCATGCGTTCAACAGCTAATTTTAAAATCTGCGTTTCTGCCATTACTTCTGGAACAGTGGCAGGTACCATCCCTAAATCTTCTCCACAAGCAAGCATATCTGTTGCATTTTTGAGGACAGGTAACTTCTCTAGAGCTTTTTCCTTCCAAAAATGATCATTACGGTAATAGAAGTAGTCATTATGAAGCCAATCAAATTTTTCTTGGAATTCATAGCCTAATTCTTGATAAGAGATAGTCTGTGTTAGAGAGACACGGGGATGATAGTACCCATCTGTTTCATGATCCTTAATGAGTAGGACATTTTCGGTCAACTGGTAGAGTCCACCCTTGATGTATTCTTCAATATCTAGAGCTTCGATCGTCTTTTGGTCTTTAAAAGGCTCTTTTAATTCATAATTTTCATAGCCTACATAATTGAGGTAATTTTGAATAATTCTATCTCTTTGATCACGTCCAAAAATACGGTCGATAACCCAATCCTTGATAAAAGGTTCAACAAACCGTTTCTCTCCTCCCCAAGCTCGGAAAGGAATACCAATTTGTTCCAATTCTTCAACGGAGTAACCGCGGGCAGGGGTGAAGTGTCCAAGTAAACCGCGAACAGAGTAGGTTGGAATTTCCCAGATACGGAAAAAACCAAGGATATGGTCTAGGCGGTAGGCATCAAAATAGGTTGCCATACTGTTAAGACGGGCCTTCCACCAAGCGTACCCATCTTCTGCCATACGTGTCCAATTGTAAGTCGGTAAAGCCCAGTTTTGTCCTGTTGTAGAAAAAGCATCTGGTGGAGCTCCCGCTTGCATGTCCAGATTAAAGAGATCAGGATTTTGCCAAGCATCTGCTGAGAAAAGTCCGACTCCGATGGCAATATCTCCTTTAATGGCGACTCCGATGCTATGACAATATTGAGTAGCCTCAAGGAGCTGTTGGTGAAGGACAAATTGCAAGAAAGCTTGGAAGTCTAAGAAATCTTTAGCTTCAGCATTTTTTTGCAGTTCCTTATAGAAATGATCTTGATAGACGGCATGCTCTTTCCAATCTGTAAAATCGGTACTGTCATACTGCTTGAGATAATAGTTAAAGCAGGCATAAGCTTCTAGCCAGCTTTTTTTCTCTTCTTTAAAAGCTTCGAAGTTTTTGTCGTGAGCTAGACTTTTTTTGAGTTTGTCAAAGACTTTTCGAGCATAAAAGAGTTTTCTTTTGATAACATTTGGATAATCCACCGCCTCTAGCTGATTGAATGCTGCCTTCTCTTTTTGATAAGCTATGAGACTGTCTGAATCAAGCTCTTTTTCAAATGGTGTTAAGTCTAGATAAAGGGGATGGAGGGCAAAAACAGAAGTGGCGGTATAAGGAGAAGAATCCTTAAAGGTTTGAGTGGCATTGGTGTCGTTAATTGGTAAAATCTGAATAATATCAAGCCCACTTGCTTTGGTGATATCTGCCAAGGCCTTTAAATCGCTAAATTGCCCAACACCGAAATCGTTTTCGCTACGTAAAGAAAAAACAGGAATAGCTAAACCAGTGTGATAAGGGGTATCCCCGTAGGGGACTAATCGAAATTCTTTTTTCATAAGCAACCTTTCTATGCAAACGTTTTCTTAGAAAATTATATCGCATATCCCTGATAAAGACAATGGTTTTCATGTATTTTCATAAAAAGTGAGACATTCTTTTGTGATGAAGGAGTAAGAAAAATTTCTTTCTTGACCAGTCTTTTCCTTTTCTAGTGATAGTTTTTGGGGACAGAATGTGGTAAAATAGGTAGGAAATTAAGGGAAAGGTGAAGAGGCTGTAGCGGTGTCGCATTACTGACAGACGCTAGCTAGTTTTTGAAGGATGATGCTTTATTTTTCAAAGATAGGGCCTTGTATCAATACAGATGAAATTGCAAAAACCTAAGGGAACACAAGATATTCTGCCACAAGAGTCTGCTAAATGGCAGTATGTGGAGGAAGTTGCACGTGAAACATTTAAGAAATACCATTATGCTGAAATTCGAACACCTATGTTTGAACATTATGAAGTGATTAGTCGCTCTGTTGGCGATACAACAGACATTGTCACTAAGGAGATGTATGATTTTTATGATAAGGGTGAGCGCCACATCACTCTACGTCCAGAAGGAACAGCTCCAGTGGTCCGTTCTTATGTTGAAAACAAACTTTTTGCTCCAGAGGTTCAAAAACCTGTTAAACTTTATTACATTGGTTCAATGTTTCGTTATGAGCGTCCACAAGCAGGTCGCTTGCGTGAGTTTCACCAAATTGGTGTTGAGTGCTTTGGCTCTCCCAACCCTGCCACAGATGTCGAAACAATCGCTATGGCTTATCAATTATTTACGACTTTAGGGATTAAAGATGTGACCCTTCATCTTAATACTCTGGGTAGCCCAGAGAGTCGTGCGGCTTACCGTCAAGCTTTGATTGACTATCTAACCCCTCTTCGTGAGACACTTTCAAAAGATAGTCAGCGTCGTCTAGAAGAAAATCCTTTGCGTGTCCTAGATTCTAAGGAAAAAGAAGATAAGCTAGCAGTGGAAAATGCTCCGTCTATTTTAGATTATCTAGATGAAGAGAGTCAGGAACACTTTGATCAAGTGCGTAGCATGCTTGAGAGCTTGGGGATTCCTTATGTGATTGATACCAATATGGTTCGTGGATTGGATTATTATAATCATACGATTTTTGAGTTCATCACAACTGTTGATCGTTCTGACTTGACCATCTGTGCAGGTGGTCGCTATGATGGTTTGGTTGAGTATTTCGGTGGTCCAGAAACGGCTGGTTTTGGTTTTGGACTAGGACTTGAACGCTTGCTTTTAATTCTTGAAAAACAAGGGATCAGCCTACCAGTTGAAGAAAGTTTGGATGTTTATTTAGCGGTTTTAGGAGCTGGTGCTAATGGGAAGGCTTTAGAGTTGGTACAAGCGATTCGTCACCAAGGTTTTAAAGCAGAACGAGACTATCTTAACCGTAAAATTAAGGCGCAGTTTAAGTCAGCAGATACTTTTGGTGCGAAGTTAGTGATAACGCTTGGCGAAAGTGAAGTAGAAAGTGGCCAAGTTACTATTAAAAATAATCAGACGCGTGAAGAGTACACCGCAAGCTTTACTGAAATCACAGAAAACTTTGCGGCTATTGTAGAAAAGTTAGCCTAACAAAAACCTCAGTAAGCTGCACTTACTGAGGTTTTTGTCTGAGTAAGATAATCTTATCTAGATTTTAGGCTAAGCATCGAAAAACTCTTTTGAAATGGGTGGGGTTTTTAAGCGCTTTTTGTTATAATATGAAGGAATGAATATTTTAGATGGAGAAGAGAAATCATATGAAACGTTCAATGTATGCAGGACGTGTTCGCACAGAACATGTTGGACAAATCCTAACTCTTAAAGGTTGGGTTGCTAGACGTCGCGACTTAGGAGGTTTGATTTTTATTGATTTGCGTGATCGTGAAGGCATCATGCAATTGGTGATCAACCCAGAAAATGCTTCAGCAGAAGTTGTGGCTGCAGCCGAAAAATTACGTAGTGAGTATGTTATTGAAGTGACAGGTCAAGTTGAAAAACGTGGTCAAGCTAATGATAAATTGCCTACAGGTGAGGTGGAATTACATGTTGAGCAGTTGCGTATTCTAAATGTAGCCAAAACGACTCCTTTTGAAATTAAAGATGGTGCAGAAATCAGTGATGAGACACGTTTGCGTTATCGTTACCTAGATCTTCGTCGCCCTGAGATGCTCGAAAACTTTAAACTGCGTGCAGCGGTGACACATTCTATTCGCAATTATTTGGATGCTCTTGAATTTATTGATGTAGAAACACCGATGTTAACGAAATCTACTCCAGAAGGAGCGAGGGATTACCTTGTACCAAGTCGAGTGAGTCAAGGTCATTTTTATGCTCTTCCACAAAGCCCTCAAATTACAAAACAATTGTTGATGAATGCTGGATTTGATCGCTATTATCAAATTGTTAAGTGTTTCCGTGATGAAGATCTTCGTGGTGACCGTCAACCTGAGTTTACACAAGTTGATTTAGAAACATCATTTTTAACAGATCTTGAGATTCAAGACTTGACAGAAGGTTTACTCGCAAAAGTGATGAAGGATACAAAAGGGATTGAAGTTACTTTGCCATTCCCACGTATGTCTTATGACGAAGCTATGAACAAGTATGGTTCAGATAAGCCAGATACTCGTTTTGAAATGCTTCTAGAAGACTTGACAGAAACTGTAAAGGGAGTTGATTTCAAAGTCTTTTCAGAAGCTGAGACAGTAAAAGCAATCGTTGTCAAAGGTAAGGCGGATGCTTATTCTCGTAAAGATATTGACAAGTTGACAGAGTATGCCAAACAATTTGGTGCTAAAGGTCTAGCTTGGGTGAAGTATAATGATGCTAACTTAGCAGGTCCAGTCGCTAAGTTTTTAACAGATATTGAGTCAGCTCTTGTTGAGCGTTTAGCGCTCTCTGAAAATGATTTGGTCCTTTTTGTAGCAGATAGCTTAGATGTTGCGAATTATACTTTAGGCGCTCTTCGTAATCGTATTGCTAAGGAGCAAGATTTGATTGATGAGTCACAATTTAATTTCTTGTGGATTGTTGATTGGCCAATGTTTGAATGGTCAGAAGAAGAAGGTCGCTACATGTCAGCTCACCATCCTTTCACCCTGCCGCAAGCAGATACAGCACATGAACTTGAGGGTGATCTTAGTAAGGTAAAAGCTATTGCTTATGATATTGTCTTAAATGGTTATGAGCTTGGTGGTGGTAGCTTGAGGATTAATCAAAAAGACTTACAAGAGCGGATGTTAAAAGCTCTAGGATTCTCTCTTGAGGAAGCTAATGAGCAGTTTGGTTTCTTGTTAGAAGCTATGGATTATGGTTTCCCACCACACGGTGGTTTAGCCTTGGGTCTAGACCGATTGGTGATGTTATTGGCTGGTAAAGATAATATCCGTGAAGTAATTGCCTTTCCTAAAAATAATAAGGCTAGTGATCCTATGACACAAGCACCTAGCCTTGTTTCTCCAAAACAACTTGAAGAGCTTGCCTTGCAAGTAGAGGACAATGATTAAAAAAGCTAGTTTTAAAAAGAAAACAAAGTATGCAGTTGGTCAGGCTGCTAAAAAAGTAGGATTGTTTCAAACCCTACAAAGTATTTCACGGGAAAAATATGCAGAGAAGGTATCCGCTTCCTTGCTTTATGCCCTTTTATCCAGTATTGCAGTCAACTTTTTCTTTCAGCCAGGGCATGTCTATTCCAGTGGTGTCACTGGTTTAGCACAGGTTCTGTCAGCTCTAAGTCACCGCCTACTAGGTTTTGCAATTCCTGTAGCTCTTACCTTTTATGCTATTAATATTCCTTTGATTGTATTGGCTTGGTATAAGATTGGGCATAAATTTACAGTATTTACTTTTATTACAGTTACTTTAAGTACCTTATTTATTCAGTTTATGCCTGAAATAACCTTAACCGAAGATCCCTTGATTAACGCCATTTTTGGTGGTTTGGTGATGGGAGTTGGCATAGGTTATGCTTTGAAGTCTAATATTTCAAGTGGTGGGACAGATATTGTTAGTTTAACGATTCGTAAGAAAACAGGCCGTGATGTTGGCAATATTTCCTTAGCAGTGAATGCTGTCATTATGTTGTTTGCGGGACTTTTGTTTGGTTGGCAGTATGCCCTATACTCCATGGTGACAATCTTTGTCTCTAGTCGTGTGACGGATGCTGTCTTTACCAAGCAAAAGAAAATGCAGGCTATGATTATCACCAGTAATCCTGATAAAGTCACCCGCATGATTCACAAAAAATTAAATCGTGGTGTGACCTGTATCAATGATGCAGAAGGAACTTATAATCACGAGAAAAAATGTGTCTTGATCACTATTATCACCCGTTCAGAGTATGCTGAGTTTAAGTATTTGATGAAAAAATATGATCCGACAGCCTTTGTTTCAGTAGCGGAGAATGTTCATATCATTGGAAGATTTGTGGAAGAGGATCAGTAGGAGTTAAGGAGATTTTGTATGATAGTGGATTATCAGTTTCGTCTGAAAAATATGATTCTGATTGCCTTTGGGGCAGCTATTTATGCTTTTGGATTTGTTTACTTTAATATGGCTAATCAAATTGCAGCCAATGGTTTATCTGGTCTAACACTAGTCTTACATGCCCTTTTTGGAATTAACCCTACCTATTCAGGCTATCTGATTAATCTACCTTTGATCCTTTTAGGAGCTTACTTATTTGGTCGTAAATCAATGATTTATACGATTGAGGGAATTTTCTGTCTCTATTTTTTTATTTGGATCTTCCAGAAAGTTCCTATTGTCATTGATTTAGAAAATGATGGCTTGGTAGTATCCTTGCTCGCTGGCATCACTGCTGGTTTAGGTGGTGGATTGGTCTTTAGAAATGGGGGGACTATTGGAGGATCTGACATTGTAGCGCGTGTTATTGAGGACAAGTTTGGAATCCAATTAAATCAAGCTCTTCTTGCATTTGATATTTTTGTGATGATTTTATCGCTGACCTATATCACTATTCCCAAGATGATGTATGCTTTAATTGCTAGCTTTATGTACAGCCAGATGGTTAATCTAGTTCAAAATGGTGGATATGCTGTTCGGGGCATGATTATTATTTCTAATCACTCCCAAGAGATTTCAAAGGTTATTATGGAAGATTTGGGGAGAGGGGTAACTTTTTTAAAAGGAGAAGGAGCCTACTCTGGTCAAGAAAAAGATGTGATGTATGTTGCTTTGAGCCCTACTGATGTTCGTGATGTTAAGATATTAGTGAGAGAACTTGATTCGCAAGCTTTTGTTTCTGTCTTTAATGTTGATGAAGTCATGAGTCCAGAATTTGTGGCATCAAAAAGTAAATATCGAAAAATGAAAAAATAGAAAGGAGGAAATTGGGAGATGATGATTGATCCCGATTTCCTTTTTGTGGTAAGGGGGATACGTGATGAAAGAAGATAAACGATTAACCTTTAAGAATCTGCTAATGATTACTTTTGGGGTTGCAATATACACTTTTGGTTTTGTCAAGTTTAATATGGCTTATCATTTAGCTGAAGGGGGCATCGCAGGAGTTACTCTTATCATCAATTTTTTAACAGGTCTTAATCCTGCCTATTCTTCCTTACTCTTAAACTTACCGTTATTTGTCTTAGGGGCACGTGTCTTTGGAAAAAAATCATTAGTTTTAACCATTTACGGCACTCTCACCATGTCTATTTTTATCTGGCTATGGCAACGTGTTCCAATTGAAATTCCCTTAAAGAATGATATGATGTTGGTGGCTGTGGTCGCTGGGCTTTTTGCAGGTGTAGGAAGTGGTCTTGTTTTTCGATATGGTGCCACAACAGGCGGAACAGATATTATCGGGCGTGTCTTAGAGGAAAAATTCGGCTTCAAATTGGGACAGACACTTTTAACCATAGATCTGCTGGTTTTATTGGCTTCTCTAACTTATATTGATTTACAACATATGCTTTATACCTTAATTGCCAGTTTTGTCTTTAGTCAAGTCGTAACGGTTGTTCAAAATGGTGGTTATCGTGTTCGAGGAATGATTATTATTACGAAACAATCAGATTTGGTAGCAAAACGAATTTTAAATGAGATCAATAGAGGAGTAACCTTTTTACAGGGACAAGGTGCTTACTCAGGAACTTCTTATCAGGTACTCTATGTGGTGTTAAACCCTAGCGAAGTAAGAGATGTTAAGGCGATTTTGTTAGATATGGATCCAGATGCCTTTATCTCTATTTTAGATGTAGATGAGGTCGTTAGTTCCGATTTTACGATTCGAAGGAAAAAGAATCTGAATTAAGAAAATCCCATTTGGTATTTACCAAATGGGATTTTGTTTACATTTCGTTTGGTGCTTCTACTCCAAGAAGAGCAAGGGCTTCTTTTAAGACTGTTGCTGTGGCATAAGAAAGTGCTAAGCGACTATCACGTTCTGGACTGTCATCTAGAATACGAGTGTGCGCATAGTACTTGTTAAAGCTTTGTGCAAGGTTAATCGCAAATTTAGCGATGATAGATGGCTCAAAGTTATCGGCACTGCGGACAATAATACGTGGGAAGTCTTGGATCAATTTGATAATTTCCCAGCTTTCTGTATCAGACAAGCTATAAGGTGTTGTTTCATCTGGTGTGAAGTCAGCCTTACGCAAGATGGATTGGATGCGTGCGTGAGCATATTGCACATAAGGTCCAGTTTCTCCTTCAAAGGAAACCATAGATTCTAGGTCAAAGTCATAACCATTGGTGCGGTCTGTTTTTAGGTCGTAGAACTTGATGGCACCAACTCCCACAGCATGAGCTACGGCATCTTTGTTTGGCAAGTTAGGGTTTTTGCTCTCAATTTGAGCTTTAGCACGACTAACTGCTTCAGCAATAGTTGGTTCAAGTAGGATAACGTTCCCCTTACGTGTAGAAAGTTTTTTACCTTCTTTGGTGACTAGACCAAAGGCAACGTGAGTAATATCCTCACTCCAGTCATAGTCCATTTCCCTAAGGACAGCTTTTAGTTGTTTGAAATGGGCTGACTGTTCTTGCCCTACCACATAAATGGCCTTAGCAAAGTCATATTGGCGTTTGCGATAAAGAGCAGCAGCGAGATCGCGTGTGATATAAAGAGTGGCACCGTCAGATTTTTTGATAAGAGCGGGGTGTTCAATACCGTATTTTTCAAGGTTGACAACTTGAGCACCTTCTGATTCTTCAAGAAGACCTTTTTCTTCAAGCAGCTCAACGATTTCATCCATCTTGTCATTATAAAAGGCTTCACCGTTGTAGCTATCAAATTCAACATCAAGCTCTTTATAAAGGCGGTTAAACTCTACTAGACTTTCATCACGGAACCATTGCCACAAGTTAAGTGCTTCTTCATCCCCATTTTCTAACTTACGGAACCAGTCACGTGCTTCGTCATCTAATTCAGGATGTTCTTTAGCTTCCTCATTGATACGAACATAGAGTTTTAAGAGTTCACTGATAGGGTTTTCTTCAACAGCTTTTTGATCTCCCCATTTTTTGTAAGCAACAATTAGCATACCAAACTGTTTACCCCAGTCACCGAGATGGTTAATGCGGACCGTATGATAGCCTAATTTTTTAAAGATATTGGATAAGCTGTCTCCGATAACAGTTGAGCGAAGATGTCCAATAGAAAAAGGTTTGGCAATGTTTGGGCTGGACATGTCAATGGCAACATTTTTTCCTTGCCCGATACTTTGATCAGCGTAATGCTCTTTATTACGGATGACTTCTTTCAACACTTTTGCAGAAATAGCCTTTTTATCGAGGAAAAAATTGATGTAAGGTCCAACTGCCTCTACTTTTTCAAAGGCTGAGGCATCGATTTTTTCTGCAATCTCTGATGCAATCATTTGAGGGGCTTTTCTAAGAATTTTAGCGAGGCTAAAGGCAGGAAAGGCCACATCTCCCATGTCAGAATTTTTAGGTGTTTCAAGTAAGTTGGAAATTGTTTCTTTGTCCAAGTCAGGGACAACTTTATTGATTTCTAAAGCAATCAATTCTTTGTTATTCATAAAGGTACTCCTTTGTTAATCAGTCATTCTATTTTAACATAAAATCACTCAATTGATGACTAAAAATAGAAGATTTCTAGGAAGTCTCCTGCTTTAAGTGTCGAAAAAATAAGGAATTTTTGATATAATCAGTTAGCATATTTATACAAGATTGAGGATATCATGAACAAACAAGAACGTCAAAATAGAATCAAACGAATTATCCAGAAAGGCCGTGTGGGAACACAAGAAGAGATCAAGGCTCTTTTAGAGGAAGAGGGTATTTCTGTAACACAAGCCACTTTGTCTCGTGACTTGAGAGAAATTGGGTTATTAAAATTACGGGACGGTGAAGGTCGATTGTATTATAGCCTATCTAATCTAACAGATAGCAGTTTTTTAGAAGCCATATCACCGTTTATCTTAAAGGTTGCGCGTGCAAGTTTTATGTTGGTCATCCATACTAATTTAGGAGAAGCTGATGTTTTAGCTAATATTATTGATGCCGAGAACGAGGAGGGGATCTTAGGGACAATTGCTGGCGCTGATACATTGATTGTGATTTGTCGAGATGAAGCGATGGCAAAAAATTTAGAAAGTGATATTGAGTTATCACTATGATGCCTTTTCAAAAACAGTTAGATCATCTAGCTAGTCTTCTAGTTCAGCATCCCAATGTGATTTCTTATCAAGCCCTAGAAAAAGAAGTCAAATCATTACCACAATTACAAGAGCAAACTATAAAGATGAAAGCTTATCAGCAAGAAGCAGTTTTATACCAAAAGTTAGAGAAATTTCAAGCTTATGAAAGCAGTAGTGAAGCTGCTATTCTTTTAGAGGCTGAGCTTAATCAAAATCCTCTTGTTCAAGCTTATCGTGTAAAGTTACAAGACACTAGTGATCTTTTACAGTATGTGACAAAATCTATTGAAGATAAAATAAATGAGGAGTTGACATCATGACAAAAGAAAAACTCTCCCCAGGCATGCAGCAGTATCTGGATATTAAAAAAGAATATCCAGATGCTTTTTTGCTATTTCGTATGGGGGACTTTTATGAGTTGTTTTATGAGGACGCGACAAAAGCTGCTCAAATTTTAGAGCTGACCTTGACGAGTCGTAATAAAAATGCAGACCATCCTATTCCAATGGCAGGTATGCCTTTTCATGCAGCGCAACAGTATATTGACACCTTAGTCGAGTTGGGATATAAGGTGGCAATTGCCGAGCAGATGGAGGATCCCAAAAAAGCTATTGGTGTGGTCAAAAGAGAAGTTGTTCAGGTCATTACCCCAGGGACAGCTATTGATTCCAGTGGTCAGGATGCTAGTAATAATTTTTTAGTCTCTCTTGATACAGATGGTCTTTCTTATGGCCTTGCTTATATGGATGTATCAACAGGGGAGTTTCATACAACTATCTTATCAGATTTTGATACAGCTACATCAGAAATTTTAAACCTTAAGGCAAAAGAAGTTGTTTTGGGGTATCAGCCACCTGAACAAGAAAAGCACCTTTTAACCAAACAACTAAACTTGTTATTATCTGAGAGTTTGGAGGCTATAGAAGATTTACACCTTATTGACAACGCCTTGACACCTCTTGAAAAAAGCAGTGCAGGTAAGTTACTAGCTTATGTTAAAACCACGCAACTAAGAGAACTTAGTCATCTCCAAAAAGCTTTACATTACGAAATTAAGGACTTTTTGCAGATGACTTATGCCACGAAAAAAAGCTTAGACTTATTAGAAAATGCTCGGACAGGAAAGAAACATGGTAGTTTGTACTGGCTACTAGATGAGACCAAGACGGCTATGGGGACTCGTTTATTGCGCAGCTGGATTGATCGGCCCTTGGTGAATCAAACTAAAATTTTAAATCGTCAAGAAGTGATTCAAGCTTTCTTAGACCATTTCTTTGAGCGCCATGATTTAACAGAAAGCTTAAAAGGAATCTATGATATTGAGCGTTTGGCTAGTCGAGTTTCTTTTGGAAAAGCTAATCCTAAGGATCTCCTTCAACTTGGAAAAACCTTGTCCAATGTTCCTATGATTAAGTCTATTTTAGAAACGTTTGATAGTCCTGCTTTAGAACAGTTGATTGCACAACTAGATTCCTTACCAGAGTTGGAACACTTGATTAGCTCAGCTATTAATCCAGAAGCTCCTATGACGATTTTAGAAGGTAATATCATTAAAACAGGGTTTGATGAAAAACTAGATGGCTATCGCCGTGTGATGAAAGAAGGGATGGGATGGATAGCTGAGATAGAAGCTAAAGAGCGTGAAGCTAGTGGCATTTCTAATCTAAAAATTGACTACAATAAAAAAGATGGCTATTATTTCCATGTAACCAACTCTAATCTTGACCTGGTCCCAGAGCATTTCTTTCGAAAAGCAACCCTAAAAAATTCAGAGCGTTATGGTACAGTTGAATTGGCAAAGATTGAAGGGGATATGTTAGAAGCACGTGAAGAGTCAGCTAATCTTGAGTATGATATCTTTATGTCTATTCGGGCTCAGGTTGAAAAATACATTCAGCGCCTTCAAAAATTAGCCCGCCTACTGGCAACTATTGATGTCTTGCAATCATTAGCAGTTGTGGCTGAAAATAATCACTATATTCGACCGCTATTTAATACTGACCAAATGATTTCGATTGAAAATGGTCGTCATGCTGTTGTCGAAAAAGTGATGGGAGTACAAGAGTATATTCCAAACACCATTACTTTTGATACTGATACTACGATTCAGTTAATTACAGGACCTAATATGAGTGGGAAATCGACCTATATGCGTCAACTTGCTTTGACAGTAATTATGGCTCAAATGGGAGCATTTGTTGCAGCAGATTATGTCAATTTTCCAATTTTTGATGCTATTTTCACACGTATTGGGGCAGCAGATGATTTGATTTCTGGACAATCGACTTTTATGGTTGAGATGATGGAGGCTAATCAAGCGATTCAATTAGCTAGCCCGCACTCCTTGATTTTATTTGATGAGTTGGGTCGTGGAACGGCTACTTATGATGGTATGGCCCTTGCTCAGTCCATTATTGAGTATATTCATGAGCATGTTGGGGCAAAGACCATGTTTGCTACCCATTACCATGAGTTGACAACCTTGTCAAAAACCTTGACACAGTTAGTCAATGTTCATGTCTCTATTTTAGAAAAAGATGGAGAAGTGACGTTCTTGCACAAAATTGCTGAAGGTCCTGCTGATAAATCTTACGGTATCCATGTGGCTAAGATTGCAGGTTTACCGAGAAATTTACTGAATCGTGCAGACACCATTTTAAAAGATTTAGAAGAACACTCGGCTCAGATAGTTGCTCAGGTGAATCCATCTGCTGTTACTAAAGAAGCCGTTAGTACGCAGCTCAGCCTTTTTCAAGAAGCTTCACATCCTGTATTAGATCAATTACAGAAGGTTGATGTCTTAAATCTCACCCCTATGGAAGCTATGTCAACCTTATACGAATTGAAAAAACTGCTTTAGAAAGGGAAGCCATGTCAAAAATTATCGAATTACCAGAGATTTTAGCTAACCAAATTGCAGCAGGTGAGGTGATTGAACGTCCTGCTAGTGTGGTCAAGGAACTGGTAGAAAATGCTATTGATGCAGGCAGCCGTCAAATCACAATAGAGATAGAGGAAGCAGGACTCAAGTCGATTCAAATCACAGACAATGGAGAAGGAATGCGTCAGTCTGACGTTGCTCTTAGTTTAAGAAGGCATGCAACGAGTAAGATTAAAAATCAAGCAGATCTGTTTCGGATTAGAACCTTAGGCTTTCGTGGTGAAGCCCTACCATCTATTGCGTCTATTAGTAAATTAACGATTAAAACGGCTAGTCAGGCAGACCCAAGTGGTACCTTACTTGTGGCCAATGGGGGTAAAGTTGAAAAACAAGAGCCTGTCACAACGCCCATTGGAACAAAAATAAAGGTCGAAAATCTCTTTTTTAACACGCCAGCACGCTTAAAGTACATGAAGAGTTTACAAGCAGAGCAAGCTCATATTATTGATGTGGTCAACCGCTTAAGTTTAGGACACCCAGAAATTGCTTTTACATTGATTAATGATGGTCGTGAATTGCTAAAGACAACCGGAACAGGTGATTTACGTCAAGCTATTTCAGGAATTTATGGTTTGAACACTGCTCGTAAGATGGTGGAAATTAGTACCAGTGATTTGGATTTTGAAATTTCAGGCTATATCAGTTTGCCAGAGCTGACTAGAGCAAACCGTAATTATATTACACTATTAATTAACGGGCGTTATATTAAAAATTTTTTGATCAACCGAGCGATTTTAGAAGGATATGGATCCAAACTAATGGTTGGACGTTTTCCTATTGCTGTCATTGATATTCAGATTGATCCTTATCTTGCTGATGTCAATGTTCATCCAACTAAACAAGAAGTTCGTATTTCAAAAGAAGCTGAGCTGATGCATTTAATTAAAACAGCTATCATGGAAAGTTTGCGTCAACAAGATTTGATTCCAGATGCTCTTGAAAACTTAGCAAAATCAAGCACACGTTCTCTCTCAAAACCGGTTCAAACGACTCTCAATTTAAAAAGTAGTCCATTGAGATACGATGCTGTTAAGCAAGATTTTTTCCTTGATGAAGCTCAAGTAGCAGAAAATGCTGTCAAGGAATTTGACAGTGTTGACAAGGATGTTGACAAAAAAGTTGACATAACGGATGCTGTTAGTTCTTCTGTTAAGATGGCTAACAGAAGAGAGATTGGAGAAGATAGCACATTTTCAGAACATCCAGATTTTGATTGGTCAGTGAAATCGAGTAAAAATCAGATTGACAAGGCTGTAGAAAGACTTGAAAATGAGGTCAGCTCCACATTTCCTGAACTAGATTACTTTGGTCAAATGCACGGTACTTATTTGTTTGCGCAAGGTAAAGAAGGTCTATACATTATCGATCAACATGCTGCCCAGGAACGAGTGAAATATGAATACTATCGGGAAAAAATTGGTCAGGTTGACAATTCTTCGCAACAACTGTTAGTCCCTTATTTATTTGAGTTCCCTAAGGATGATTTTTTGCGTCTAAAGGATAAGATGTCTCTCTTAAATCAAGTAGGGGTTTACTTAGAAGATTATGGTCCAAATACTTTTATTTTGCGTGAGCATCCTATTTGGTTTAAAGAAGAAGAGATTGAATCAGGGGTTTATGAGATGTGTGACATGTTGCTATTAACCAATCAGGTCTCCATTAAGGATTACAGGTCAGAGTTGGCCATTATGATGTCTTGTAAGCGTAGTATTAAAGCTAATCATAAGCTAGATGACTACTCTGCAAGAGATTTACTGACTCAATTATCTGAGTGCCAAAATCCTTATAATTGTCCTCATGGACGACCAGTTCTAGTTCATTTTACGACATCAGATATGGAAAAAATGTTTAGACGTATTCAAGAAAACCACCAAAGTTTACGTGAAATGGGAAAATATGAATAGAAGGAAAAGAGATGTACGATTATATTAAAGGGGTAGTGACACGAATTACTGCTAAGTATATTGTGGTAGAAACAGCGGGTTTGGGCTATATCATACATGTTGCCAATCCTTATAGTTTTTCTGATTTAGTTAATCAAGAAGTTCGCATTTTTTTACATCATGTGGTGCGTGAGGATGCCCAGTTGTTATATGGTTTTCATGATGAGCATGAAAAATCAGTTTTTTTAAATTTAATTTCTGTTACAGGAATTGGTCCAACATCAGCTTTGGCCATTATTGCAGCTGATGATAACGAAGGTTTGGTTGCTGCGATTGATAGTGGCGATATTAAATACTTAACAAAGTTTCCAAAAATTGGAAAAAAAACAGCTCAACAGATGGTTTTAGATTTAGCAGGAAAATTTGTCGAATTAGCTCCTGAGCAGAAAAAATCTCATCAAAAGGCTACTGGTAATCCAGAATTAGAAGAAGCAATGGAAGCTCTTTTGGTTCTGGGATATAAAGCTAGTGAATTGAAAAAAATCCGTGCCTTTTTTGAAGGGACAACTGACACCGCTGAAAACTATATTAAATCTGGCTTGAAAATGTTAGTCAAGTAGATGAAAAGATAAGACGCCAGAGTGCTTAGTTTTGACGCTACTCTGGTTTCTTTGTTAACAAATTTTAAAAAAAGTATGACAGTAAGACCATCATTATCGAATAAATAGTTAGGAGGCAAAGATGAAGGCAGAATTGATAGCGGTAGGGACAGAGATTTTAACAGGTCAGATTGTTAATACCAATGCTCAATTTTTATCTGAGCAGATGGCGCAGATTGGTATTGATGTTTATTTTCAAACAGCAGTTGGGGACAATATGGAGCGTCTTTTATCGATTTTAGACATTGCAAAAAAACGGAGTGATCTGATCATCTTATGTGGTGGTTTAGGGCCAACAGAAGATGATTTGACCAAACAAACCCTAGCGCAATTTTTAAATCGTGAATTGGTTACTGATTCATCTGCTAAAAAGCGTTTAGATGAGTTTTTCTCACATCGACCATCTAGCAGTCGAACGCCAAATAATGAACGTCAAGCTCAGATTATTGAAGGATCAACTGCTTTACAAAATCGCACAGGACTTGCAGTAGGTGGACTCATTACAGTTGATGGTACGACTTATGTTGTCCTCCCTGGGCCTCCAGGGGAGTTAAAACCGATGGTGAGAGAGGAGCTATTGCCACTTTTGGACAGTGGTAAAAAACTTTATTCGCGTGTTTTACGCTTTTTTGGGATGGGCGAGAGTCAGCTGGTCACTTTATTAGATGATTTGATTCAAACACAGACTGATCCCACTTTAGCACCTTATGCGAAAACTGGTGAGGTGACTTTGCGTTTATCCACTAAGGCAAAAAGTCAAAGAGAGGCTACTCTTAAACTAGACCAGTTTGAATCAAAAATCTTAGAACGAGAACCACTTTCTCAACTATTTTATGCTTATGGTGATGATACAAGTTTATCAGAAGTGGTGGTTAATCTTTTGAAAGCTAATAATAAAACCATTACGGCAGCTGAAAGTCTAACTGCTGGCTTATTTCAAGCCAGTCTTGCCGATATTTCAGGTGCGTCTCAGATTTTTTCGGGTGGTTTTGTTACCTACAGTATGGAGGAGAAATCAAAAATGTTAGGGATTAATATGAAAGACCTAGCAGAGAATGGAGTGGTGAGTTCCTTTACGGCACAAGCAATGGCTGAAGGAGCAAGAGAAAAGATAGGTGCAGATTTTGCGATTTCCTTAACAGGTGTTGCTGGTCCAGAGGAATTAGAAGGTCAAGCAGTAGGAACTGTCTTTATTGCTTTGGCAAGTGTAGATGGGACAGAGATTTTACAGCTATCTTTAGGAGGAAGAAGTCGCTCTACGATTCGAAGAGTAGCAGTGTTACATGCTTTAAATTTAGTCCGTCAGACTTTATTAAAAAGCTAAAGTTTAGTATAATGAAAAAGATGTGTCTCTAGATTTAAATAAAGGAGAAAAAATGGCTAAAAAATCTGGTAAAAAATTAGATGAAATTACAAAAAAATTTGGTGATGAGCGTAAAAAGGCCTTAGATGATGCCCTAAAAACCATTGAAAAGGATTTTGGTAAGGGAGCGGTGATGCGACTGGGTGAGCGTGCGGAGCAAAAGGTCCAAGTCATGAGCTCAGGTAGTCTGGCGTTAGATATTGCTCTTGGTGCAGGTGGTTATCCTAAAGGTCGTATTATTGAGATTTACGGTCCGGAGAGTTCAGGTAAAACAACAGTTGCTCTTCACGCTGTAGCTCAAGCTCAAAAAGAAGGTGGTATTGCAGCCTTTATTGATGCAGAACATGCTTTAGATCCTTTGTATGCTCAAGCTTTAGGAGTTAATATTGATGAATTACTCCTATCACAACCAGACTCTGGTGAGCAGGGGCTTGAAATTGCAGGGAAGTTAATTGATTCAGGTGCGGTTGATTTGGTAGTTATTGACTCGGTGGCAGCTCTTGTTCCTCGTGCGGAGATTGATGGGGATATCGGTGATAGTCATGTTGGACTTCAAGCGCGTATGATGAGCCAAGCGATGCGTAAGTTATCTGCTTCTATTAACAAAACCAAAACAATTGCCATCTTTATTAACCAGTTGCGTGAAAAAGTTGGTGTTATGTTTGGAAACCCAGAAACAACTCCTGGTGGGCGTGCTCTTAAGTTTTATGCTTCTGTGCGTTTAGATGTTCGTAGTACTTCAAATAAAGTTGAGGGAACAGGCGATCAAAAAGGTAGTGTCATTGGGCGTGAGACAAAAATTAAGGTAGTCAAAAACAAGGTAGCACCTCCTTTTAAGGAAGCTTTGGTTGAAATCATGTATGGTGAGGGTATCTCAGCAGCAGGAGAGTTGGTGAAGATTGCCAGTGACTTAGGAATTATTAAAAAAGCTGGTGCATGGTATTCTTATAACGATGCTAAGATTGGACAAGGTTCTGAAAATGCTAAGAAGTACTTGTTGGATCATCCTGAAATTCTAGAAGAAATTGATCGTAAAGTGCGTGTGCATTTTGGCTTGATTGAAGCTTCAGATGAGCCAGTAGCGTCTGTTAAAGAAGAAGTTACAGAGGAAGTTCTTGAGCAGGAAGATGTCGTTCTAGAGTTGGATGATGCTATTGAAATCGAGGAATAAAAATAGGTCCTAAGACGGATTTTATTCAAGGAGGGCCTGTGGTATGATAATAGTATCATGTAAGGAAAGAGAGAATTGACATGATTAAGATTTATACAATTTCAAGTTGTACGAGCTGCAAAAAAGCTAAAACATGGCTTAATGCTCACCAATTACCTTATAAAGAACAAAATTTAGCAAAAGACCCTCTAACAAAAGAAGAATTATTTAACATTTTATCAAAAACAGAAAATGGTGTAGAAAGTATCGTATCTTCGAAAAATCGCTATGCTAAAGCTTTGAAATTTGACATCGAGGAGCTTAGTGTGAGTGAGGTGATTGATGTGATCATCCAGAACCCTCGTATTTTAAAAACGCCGATTTTGATTGATGAAAAGCGCTTGCAGGTTGGATATAAAGAGGATGATATTCGTGCCTTTTTACCACGCTCTGTGCGTAATGTTGAAAATTCAGAAGCATTATTGCGTGCTGCACTATAATGGAATCACATAAAAGGGCTGATGGCCCTTTTATTTTTGATGAGATTAGGTTTGTTTAAGTTTTTTGAGTTATTCTAATCTTACCTTCTGTATCTAGTTCTTGTTTATTCCTTAAAAATAAGATATAATGAATGGGACTATATATTGGAAAGAGGGTGTAGAGATGGGCTTTACAGATGAAACCGTCCGCTTCAATCTAGATGATGTGAATAAAAAAGAAATTAGTGAGACTTTGACGCACGTCTATCGTTCCTTGGATGAAAAAGGATATAACCCAATTAATCAAATTGTAGGCTATGTTTTGAGCGGAGATCCAGCTTATGTCCCTCGTTACAATGATGCCAGAAATCAAATCAGAAAGCATGAACGCGATGAGATTGTTGAAGAGCTTGTTCGTTACTATCTAAAAGGAAATGGAATCGATTTATAATGCGAGTAATGGGATTAGATGTTGGTTCTAAAACAGTTGGGGTAGCAATCAGTGATCCCTTGGGATTTACAGCACAGGGTCTTGAAATCATCAAAATTGATGAAGAAACGGAAGAATTTGGTTTTGAACGGTTATCAGAGTTGGTAAAAGAGTATCGTGTTGATAAGTTTGTGATTGGTTTACCCAAAAATATGAATAACACCAGCGGTCCTCGTGTTGAAGCGAGTCAAGCCTATGGTGAGAAAATTAAGGAACTTTTTCAACTTCCTGTAGATTACCAAGATGAGCGCCTAACAACTGTACAAGCAGAGCGGATGTTGGTAGAGCAGGCGGATGTTAGCCGTGGAAAGCGTAAAAAAGTTATTGATAAGCTTGCTGCCCAACTGATTCTACAAAATTATCTAGATCGTATGTTTTAAAGGAGAAAATAATGTCACATAATCATGATCATGAACATGAAGTTATTACGTTAGTGGATGAGCAAGGAAATGAAACCTTGTTTGAAATTTTATTGACAATTGATGGTCGAGAAGAATTTGGTAAAAACTATGTTCTTTTAGTACCAGCAGGTGCAGAAGAAGATGCTAATGGTGAAATTGAGATCCAAGCTTACTCTTATACAGAAAATGAAGATGGTACAGAAGGAGATCTTCAACCTATTCCTGAAGATTCAGATGCGGAGTGGGATATGATTGAGGAAGTCTTCAATAGTTTTGTAGATGAGGATTAGTAAAAAGACTGGGTAACCAGTCTTTTTTGTCAAATAACATATCTTTTTTCGAATAAATTAGTATGAAGAAAAAATTTTTAACATTAAGCGAGAAAGAACGGATATTTTTAAGAAATTATTCACGACAGTCTTTACACCGTTTCAAAGATATTTTGTATTATCTTTATCTTTGTGAGAAATTGACTAAACACTAATTTCTGATATACTGGAAGAGATATGAAAGATAAGGAGAGGTCTGTTGTGGATCAAGAAAAACAGCAAATTCCAACAACAAGTTCAGAATATAGTCGTATGCAACGTAGTGGGAAAAAAGAGAAGATAGCTCTTTCTGTGGAAGATGCTCCCAAAACTAAAATCAAAGTCCCGTCTCAGCATAAGTTTTACATTGCTTTGATGAGCTTATTGGTAAGTATCATTAGTATTGCCCTTCCCATTTTTAGCGGTTTGGCAAGTACTCAGCAATCAGAAAATCTTTATATTGGTTTTATGATGAGTCAGGGTACCTATCCCTATAGTGAGATTTATGCAAGCTCAGGGATTATTTATTATGCTTTATTGGCTCTATCTTACTTAGGAGGAACACTTCTCTTAACAATCCCTATATATTTTCTGGCACATTATATTTCGGGAATCTATATTTATAAGCTAATGTCTTATTTGACACTTAGAGATAGTGCAACGATAGCCTTAACGAGTTTTTTCTATGTGCTTTTAGCAACTTTTGGCTTTGGGGGTCTTTATGCCAGTCAGTTAGCCCTTCCTTTTATCTTAGTTTCAATTTGGTTTTTGTTGCGTTATTTTAAACAAGAAATTCCAGATGAGACCTTTATGATTTATGGCTTGACGGGGGCTATTGCTATTTTAATTGAGCCAAGATCCTTAGTTTTTTGGCTATTATCGGTTATCTTTATTGGTATTTATAATTTAAGAAATAAACATATAGCAAGAGGGTTCTATCAATTGTTATGTGTCTTGTTTGGAAATTTATTGGTTTTTTATATTGCAGGCTACTTTGTATTGAATATGCAGTCTGTCTCAGCTTATTTAGAGCAAACAGGGTGGAATAATTTTGTTCAACCAGCATTATCTGATGGTAGTTTGGTATTCACTATTGGATTGCAACTTTTAATGATATTTTCTTCGGGCTTAGTTTTTTGGGGACTCAAATCTTTAATTTCTTTAAAATCCTTTAAAGAAGACAAATGGTTTTGCTACCTTATGCTATGTAGTTCTGTTTGTTATCTGATTTATGCTATTTTTTCTCGAACTTATGACTTATCTCAGTTAATTCTATTTTTACCTTTTGGTCTTGTTCTATCAGCCCCTTATCTTAATGAGGCTTATGAGGTGGTTAATAAGAAACAAAGACGTAGTCATCGTGTGACTAAAACATCAAGAAGTTTTTTTACTTTTATTTTTAAATCTTTTTATTATTTGCCAGTTGTTATGGTGATTTATGCTATGGCTGCTCCTGTTGTGTCTTATGCTTCATCTTATCGGATGTCAACAGAGCGTGATTTTATCGCAACTTACCTAAAAAAAGAGGTCGGTAAAAATGATACGATATATGTATGGGACTCACAAGCAACGGTTTATATAAAGAGTCAAACTAGTTCAAGTAGCCTTTACCCTCTACCTTTTTTGGCAGCACGTCAGTCATCTTATCAGAAGGAATTAGAAGACAATCTTTTATCTGACAAAGCCACTTATGTGATTCAAAATAAAAAAATGGCATTATCAGATGCTGTTAAACAAAATTTAGCAAAAAATTATGAAAAAATTTCTCTTGATCAGGTTGAGGGATTTGTTGTCTATAAACTCAAGTAAATCAATATCTTGTGGGTATTTATTCGAAAAACCACAAGATATTGATTTTTTTCTTTGTTATGATATAATAAAAACGTTGTTAAAGGAGGAGAAATAATGCCAGTACTTAGTGAACATGATGTTATAAATCGTTTTGATATGGTGGTCATCAAACGTGATGGGCGTAAGGTGGGACTGGATGGAGATAAAATCTATCAAGCCCTTCTTAAGGCAGCTCAAAAGCTTGCTCCCATAACGCCAATCATGGAAGCTAAGTTAGAGAGTATCACGAATGCTGTCTTGGCTGAGATTTTTGACCGCTTTACAGTAGATGTAAATATCTATGAGATTCAAAATATTGTGGAGCATGAACTACTACAAGCTAATGAATATGATCTTGCAGAGGAATATATTCGTTACCGTACACAACGTGACTTTGACCGAGCTCAAGCAACGGATATTAATTTTAGCATCGGTAAGTTAATCAATAAAGAGAGTGCGGTGGTTAATGAAAACGCGAATAAGGACAGTGATGTTTTTAATACACAGCGTGATTTGACCGCAGGTATTGTTGGTAAATCTATAGGTCTTAAGATGTTGCCTGCTCATGTGGCCAATGCTCATCAAAAAGGTGAGATTCACTATCATGATTTGGACTATAGCCCTTATACTCCTATGACAAATTGTTGTTTAATTGATTTTAAGGGAATGCTAGCCAATGGGTTTAAAATTGGTAACGCAGAGGTAGAGAGTCCGAAATCTATTCAGACGGCAACCGCTCAAATCTCACAGATTATTGCGAATGTAGCCTCTAGCCAGTATGGTGGATGTTCAGCAGATCGTATTGATGAAGTGTTGGCTCCTTATGCGGAGTTGAACTACCATAAGCACCTAAATGACGCTAAAGAATGGGTGATGCCAGAAAAGCATGAGGCCTATGCGCGTGAAAAGACTAAAAAAGACATTTATGATGCCATGCAGAGTTTGGAGTATGAAATTAATACTCTGTTCACCTCAAATGGACAAACGCCATTTACCTCTTTAGGATTTGGCTTGGGGACATCTTGGTTTGAACGTGAAATTCAAAAGGCCATTTTAACCATTCGTATTAAGGGCTTAGGAAGTGAAAATCGGACGGCTATTTTTCCTAAGTTGATTTTTACTGTAAAGCGTGGCTTGAACTTAGAGGTTGGCTCTCCTAATTATGATATTAAGCAGTTAGCAGTAGAATGTGCCACTAAGCGTATGTATCCTGATATGTTGTCTTATGATAAGATTGTCGAATTAACAGGTTCTTTTAAGGTGCCTATGGGCTGTCGGTCTTTCTTACAAGGTTGGAAGGATGAAACAGGACAGGATGTCACATCTGGTCGGATGAATCTTGGTGTGGTAACGGTTAATCTGCCACGGATAGCACTTGAATCTGCAGGAAACAAGGAAAAATTTTGGGAGATTTTTTCAGAACGTATGGGTATAGCAAAAGATGCCCTAGTGTATCGTGTAGAGCGTGTCAAAGAAGCAACACCAAGCAATGCGCCTATCCTCTACCAATATGGTGCTTTTGGTAAGCGTTTAAGAAAAGAAGATCAAGTGGATCAGGTTTTTAAAAATCGTCGTGCTACGGTGTCATTAGGCTACATTGGCCTTTATGAGGTTGCGACCGTCTTTTATGGTGGACAGTGGGAGGACAAGCCAGAAGCCAAGGCATTTACTCTTGACATTATTAAAAAAATGAAGGCATTGACAGAGGATTGGTCTGACCAATATGGCTATCATTTCTCTGTTTATTCAACACCATCAGAGAGCTTAACAGATCGTTTTTGTCGTATGGATACTGAGAAATTTGGAATGGTTGAAGATATTACAGACAAGGAATACTACACTAATAGTTTCCATTACGATGTGAGAAAAAATCCAACGCCTTTTGAAAAGTTAGACTTTGAGAAGGATTATCCAGAAGCGGGAGCAAGCGGTGGTTTTATTCATTACTGTGAGTATCCTGTGCTACAACAAAATCCAAAAGCTCTAGAAGCGGTATGGGATTATGCTTATGATAGAGTAGGATATTTGGGAACAAATACGCCTATTGATCACTGTTATGCTTGTGATTTTGAAGGAGATTTTGAACCAACAGAGCGTGGATTTAAGTGTCCTAATTGTGGCAACAGTGATCCTAAGACAGTTGATGTGGTGAAGCGGACTTGTGGTTATCTAGGAAATCCGCAAGCGCGTCCAATGGTGAATGGTCGTCATAAAGAAATTATCGCGCGTGTGAAACATATGAACGGTTCTAGTTTGTAAGAATGAGGAGTGGAACAATTTCATCTTAAACCTTTTTACCTCATAGGCTTAGGGTAAAATAATTCTCCAAACTGTTTCACTCCACTGGACTGTTGGCTCCAATTGCTGTAATAAGATGTTAATACGAACGTTGAGAAGTAGTGCTGGACTTTTTATCCAGCCTCCTTTTATAAATAAAAATAGAAAAGAGAAATCATAATGGGAAAATATCAATTAGATGATAAAGGAAAAGCACAGGTAGCTCGCTATCATGAAAAGCACTCGAAGGGAGGAAATAATAAAAAAGATCGTGTAGCTAGTTTACGGGAACAATTTTTGAAAAAAACTGTAAAAAAGTCATCAGTTTAAGACGGCCAGCTTTGGAGGATAAAAAGGCCATCCTTGAGATGATTGCAGAGTTCAACCAAGATGGCTCTGCTATGGATGGTGGCCATTATCCGAAGGATTTGGCCTATGAAGAATGGTTAGAACAGAATCTCTCAAATGAGATGGGATTAGATTTACCTGACGGTTATGTCCCTGCGATTCAGTACGTTTCTTTTGATCAGACGGGTAAGCCGCTTGGGTTTTTACATTTACGATTACGGTTAAATGATTTTTTATTGCAAAAAGGTGGACATATCGGATATTCTATTCGTCCGAGTGAGCGAAAAAAAGGATATGCCAAAAAGCAATTGCAACTGGGTTTAATAGAGGCAACCCATAAGAATATTAAGCGTGTGTTAGTGACCTGCCATGAGCAAAATGAAGCCAGTCGTCGTACGATTTTAGCTTGTGGGGGTGAGCTAGAGGATCGACGTGAGCAAACAGAACGTTATTGGATTGAGCTCTAGCCTGATAAAACTAACCATGAAAGGAAGCAAAGAGAGTTTAGGTTAAGGCTTAGAGATGGACAGAAATTGTCATCACTAGGCAAGTAATGGGACTTGATCTAGCTCTGATGACTCTAGGAGTTGATATGAATAATCCAAAACCACAAGAGTGGAAAAGTGAGGAGCTGAGCCAAGGGCGTATCATTGATTACAAGGCTTTTAATTTTGTTGATGGTGAAGGGGTGCGGAACTCTCTTTATGTGAGTGGTTGTTTATTTCACTGTGAGGGCTGCTATAATGTTGCAACGTGGTCCTTTAAAGCAGGGCAACCTTATACAATGGAGTTGGAGGAGAAGATTATGACCGATCTTGCTCAACCTTATGTTCAAGGCTTAACCCTTTTAGGAGGAGAACCTTTTTTAAATACAGGAATTTTATTGCCCTTGGTGAAGCGCATCAAGACAGAATTACCCAATAAGGATATTTGGTCTTGGACAGGCTATACTTGGGAAGAGATGTTGCTAGAAACAGACGATAAGCTAGAGTTATTATCTTATATTGATATTTTAGTAGATGGACGCTATGATCGTACGAAGCGCAATTTAATGCTCCAGTTTAGAGGTTCATCTAATCAGCGAATTATTGATGTTAAACGTTCTTTAGCGACAGGGCAGGTTGTTATCTGGGACAAGCTTAATGATGGGAAAGAGAGCTTTGAGCCTGCTAGACGCGAGCAATAACACTTTTCTTTCTCTGATAAGATAATAATCAAAAAAATATCATCTTATCATAGTGAGAAGGAGAAAGCACTCAGCTCATCAAAAGCAAGTTCATCAATCAGTTCTAGTTTTAAGTGGTTAGGTGAAAGCAGAACGATCTTGCTGATTTCAGCTGTCTGGGAGATAGTTGCAGAGATCAAGTTTGAAGTGAAAAATATAAATTGAGAAATCTTATCTCCAATCTTTAATAAGTCCACTGGACTATTAAACCCAATCCACCACTGCCACTGAGATGTTGACACAACGTCTGATCATGAGTATCAGTAGTTGTGTCCAATTTTATTTTTAGGGAGAATGATGTACACGACAGAAAGTATTAGGCAAAAACTTGTTTTATTTTTTAAGATTTTTTTACCGATTTTAGTCTATCAGTTGGCTAATTATTCAACAGCTTTTATTGATACGATGATGACAGGGCGTTATGCGACGTCGCACTTAGCAGGTGTTTCTATTGGTGGCTCTATTTGGACACCGATTTTAACGCTATTGACAGGTATTGCTTCAGCACTTGTTCCAATTGTGGGACAAGACTTTGGAAGTGGAAAAAAAGAAAAGATTAAGAAAGATTTCTATCAGTTTATCTATCTTGCCTTAGGATTATCGCTTGTCACACTTGTTTTAGTAGGACTTTTCTTAAAACCTCTTTTATCCTTGCTAGGTCTAGAATCTTTAGTAGAAGAAGTGGCTTTTACTTATCTTACTTACCTTGCTTTAGGGATTCTTCCTTTTTTATTATTTACCGTTTGTCGCTCCTTTATGGATGCTCTTGGGCTGACGCGTCTTTCCATGTATTTGATGCTATTAATTGTCCCTTTTAATGCTGGATTGAATTATTTATTTATCTATGGTCAGTTTGGTTTTCCAAAGTTAGGAGGAGCAGGAGCAGGTTTAGGGACAGCTCTAGCTTATTGGTTTTTATTGGGTGTAACGGTCTTGGTATTAAGGTACCATCCTGACTTAAGAGGCTATGGTCTGCAGGAAAAAGAGTCTTTTGACTGGCAAGCTTGTCGTTCAGCCTTACGTTTAGGGCTTCCAATTGGAGGGATGAGTTTTGCAGAGGTTGGTTTTTTTGCGATTGTCGCAATTTTTATGTCGAAATTTTCAACAGAAGTGATAGCAGCTCACCAAGCTGCTATCAATTTTGCCAGTTTGATGTATGCTTTTCCCCTATCTAATTCAATGGCTTTGGCTATTATGGTTTCCTTTGAGGTCGGAGCTAAGCGGTATGACCATGCTCGTACTTATACTCGATTAGGTCTTTTGGCTGGATTGGCTTTTGTTGTGTGTACGTTAACTTTTTTATATTTTAATCGTGCAGGTATTGCAGGTCTTTATGGAAAAGATCCTGACTTTATCTATTTGGTAACGCGATTTTTGACTTATAGTTTATTATTTCAGCTATCAGATGCCCTATCAGCACCTATACAAGGTATTTTACGAGGTTATAAAGATACACGTATTCCTTTTGTGATTTGTGTTGTTAGCTATTGGGCACTTTGTATTCCTTTTGGTTTGCTACTGGATAGATGGACGGATCTCGGGCCTTATGCGTACTGGATTGGGTTAATTCTAGGTTTATTGACATGCGGGCTTGGTCTAGGTTTGCGCCTTTTATATGTTGAAAAACAAGAGATTGACCCTGCTTAGTGATAGAAGAGGTTAAGCAAAAATACTACTTATAACAATCAAAAATAACTTAGAATCAACATTTCTCATGATGTGATTCTAAGCTATTTCTATTTTTCAGTCTTTTATGTGATTGATTTGATGTAAACAAGGTGTTGTGCATCCGATTGATCTTCTTGATAGGTAAAACCAGAAAAGGTTAAGGTTTTTAATTGCTCGGGCTCTGTAATCTTATTTTGAATGATCTGAGTAATCAGTTGTCCTCTTGCTTTTTTTGAAATGGTAGAGTGTTTTTTGAGTTGACCATTTTTTTCTTCAAAAAAGCTGACGCGAATCAATTTTTTTCGGATAGGACTGGAGAAAACCTCTTCAAACTCACTAGAAAGAAGGGATAAGATAGGTTCCGTATCTGAAACAAAGGCATCGAAGCTCCCTCGCCAAAATTGTTTTAAAGTTTTTCCATCTACCTTAAGAGGATTAAGGAAGTCTAGTCGGTGTTCTGCGATAGGCTCAAGAGCATTGATGATGCCGTAAAAGGAAGAGGTGATAAAAATAAATCTGTGGATAAATGCTAGATTTTCAGGAGTCGCCTCAAAAGCAATTTGCCGATACATTAGGCCATTAAAAAGCTCCAATGCAGGATAAGTCAAGGCAGATCCCTTGACCATGGCTTGCCAACGTTCCATCTCTTTTTGAGCAGCAGTTTCTTTTAAATGATATAGTTGTTGCAAATCAGAAACGTCATAACCCTGTAGTGCCTCTAAGACAGCTTGACTGGCTTTGGATAGTTGCTGGGAGGAAAGAGGAGTTCCTGTCTTCATTTCTTTTGCAGTTGGAATTAGAATTTTCATAAAGCACCTGTGGATAAGTTAAATAAAGAGAAGAAGGCTGATAGCCATGATGATCATGCCTGCAATCAGTCCATAAATGGATAAATGATGCTCACCGTACTCATGGGCGGCAGGAAGGAGTTCGTCTAGAGAGATGAAAACCATGATCCCAGCTACGCTTGAGAAAATCATGCCATAAACGACATCGTTCATAATAGGCATGAGGAGAAACCATCCGACAAGAGCTCCGATTGGCTCTGCTAAGCCAGACAAAAAAGAATAGGTAAAGGCAATTTTTTTTGAACCAGTTGCTTGATAGATAGGAACAGAAACAGCTATCCCCTCTGGGATATTATGAATGGCGATGGCGACGACAATAGGAATGGCAATGCTAGGATCTTGCATGGCAGAAATAAAAGTGGCCAATCCTTCAGGAAAGTTATGGATTCCAATTGCTAGAGCGGTCATTAAGCCCATACGCATTAGCTTTTTAGGGCGTTGTATGTGTTCTTTAGCTTCTGTGAGGCTATCTTTTTTTTCTTCCTTGAGATGTTTGATTTCATGAGGGTTTTCATCTGATGGGATAAGTTTATCGATGAGAGCGATGAGAAAGATACCTAGGAAAAAAGCTATGGCATTTAACCAAGCTCCGCCTTTTTCGCCCAATTCTTTAACGAGAATGTCCTGAGCTGTTGGAAAAATCTCAATAAGAGAGACATAGATCATGACTCCTGCGGAGAAACCAAGGCTAACAGATAGAAATTTTTTATTGGTATCTTTGGCTAAAAAGGCAATAAGACTACCAATACCAGTACTCAAACCTGCAATAGCCGTCAATGCAAAGGCAATAAAAAAGTTAGTATTCATAGGAAAATCCTACGCTTTCTAAATATAGATATGAATTTTATTATAGTATGTTTGAGGCAAATAGACAATAAAAACCATCAAGACTCTACCTTTTATCTTAAAAGTTTGACTGGTCGTCCTACTTTTGAGAGGGGATAAAGTCTTGATGGTTTAAAATTTCCAAATAGAATGATTGAGGAAACTTTGAATGAACTGCTGTGTTTGTTCGATTTGCTGAATTTCTTGTGTTTTGAGCTGTACTTGTTTTCCTGTTAAGGCAGCTACTGTTGTTTGGTAGCCCACCGTATAAAAAATAGTACCGTCAACAATTTCAAAGATATAAATTTTGTCTGGGAAAGGTTTTAAGGCCAAAAAATGACTGCGGTAGGTTGTTGGAACAATTTCTAAACGAATAGATGGACTATGCCAAATCATTTCGAGTTGTTGACGGTTGTGAACCTTATCAATTAAGGTTGATTTTAGCCACCTAGTGGCATAGTCTTTTTCTGGCATGCTCTTTCTCCTTTTATTTCCATTATATCATTTCTTAAAAAAAATAGAGGGAAAGAAAAGACTCACCAGGCTAAAAGAATCTTTTCTACTCCCTCTTTTTTGGGGTATTTATCGAATATATAATATCATAAGTGGATGAGCTTAAAAAAATCTTAAGAGCAAGGTTAGAAATTGCGATTTGAGCGATTATAGCCGTATTTTTCAAGGAAATCTTGTCGGAATTCCAACAGATTGTCATCCATGATGGCTTGACGGACTTTTTTCATCAGATTAACTAAGAAATAAAGGTTATGATAGCTAGTTAGGCGAATACCGAAGGTCTCATCTGCCTTGAGCAAGTGGCGGATATAAGCTCTAGTGTAGTTTTGACAAGTGTAGCAGTCACACTCTGGATCTAGTGGTGTAAAGTCTTCTGCAAACTGGGCATTTTTAACAACGAGTCGTCCTTGGCTGGTCATACACGTTCCGTTACGAGCGATACGAGTTGGTAAGACGCAGTCAAACATGTCAACGCCACGAATAACCGCATCAATTAAGCTGTCTGGCGCTCCAACCCCCATAAGATAACGGGGTTTGTTTTCAGGTAAGAGTGGGGTTGTAAAGTCAAGAACAGCATTCATCTCATCATGCGTTTCTCCCACAGCTAACCCTCCGATAGAGTAGCCTGGGAAGTCCATGCTAACCAGATCTTGCGCAGATTGACGACGAAGGTCTTCAAAACCAGCCCCTTGAACAATTCCAAAAAGTCCTTGATCATGTGGGCGACGGTGAGCTTTTAGCCCACGCTCTGCCCAACGACTCGTCCGTTCGATAGAGTTTTTGACATAGTCATAAGGTTGGTAAAACTGTGGACACTCATCAAAGCTCATCATGATATCAGACCCTAGATTATTTTGGATAGAGATCGCTTTTTCTGGTGATAGAAACATCTTAGAACCGTTGAGGTGGTTTTTAAAGGTTACCCCTTCTTCACTGATGTTGCGTGTATCAGCTAAAGAATAAACCTGAAAACCACCAGAATCCGTTAGAATAGGCTGATCCCAGTTCATAAATTTATGGAGTCCACCAGCACGGGCAATCAACTCATCTCCAGGGCGTAACCATAGGTGGTAAGTGTTGGCCAAGATAATCCCTGAGCCCATTTCTTTAAGCTCTTCAGGGCTTTGGGTTTTAACGGTAGCTTGCGTTCCAACAGGCATAAACATAGGGGTTGGGAAAGTGCCATGTGGGGTGATAATCTCACCCAAACGTGCACCAGTGTGTTTTTCTTTTTTGATTAAACGATATTTAATCGGCGAATCAGTTGTCATTTTTTCTCCTTTGCTGTCAGAAAATACAGTTCTGAGCGTTTTAGCCCTACAATTTTATCAAAAAAAAAGCTCTTTGTCATTAAGTTGACTTATCATCTCCTATGTTATAATAGACATTAGGAGGTTTTTATGTCCTTAAAACAAATGCGTCAAGTTGCTAGGCTTCATCTAGCACAATTGAAAGGAAGATACTCATTTTTTCTATTACCAATTTTACTCATCTTTGTTAGCTCTAGTATTAGCTATCGTCAAGAGATCCAGACACAGCTAGACTGGGATTGGTCAGACACAGTATTTCCTATCTTGGTTAATCTTTTAAATATGGGAATAACGCTTTCTGTTATCATGAGTTTGGTCTATAGTCTAAGAGGAAAAAAAGAGCGTCTTACTTTAGCAGATGCTGTGATGATTTTTGATAACCATATCATTTTTAAGGTTATCTGGTTGGCTATTGTTCGCCTTATTTTCTTACTACCTTGGTTGTTTTTGACCATAATGGGAATGATGATCAATACTGTTGGGATTCCTGCCCTGAGTGAAATTGTCATCTATTCTCAGGACATTTGGTCACAACTTCAAACTTGGGTAGCTCTCGCTTTGGTGCTGGTTGGTCTGGGTTTACAACTATTTGGAATAGTGCTGTTCGTGATAAAATGTTTTGCCTACTCTCAAGCAGAATACGTCTTATTAGATGCTTTATCAGATGGCAGTTATGAGAATGCCTCAAAAATCTTATCCGAGAGTCAAGATTTGATGAGAAAGCAGAAGTTTAAATTTTTCCGACTTCATTTGAGTTTTTTAGGCTGGTATCTACTGGTTTTGATTACTTTTGGATTTGCTATTATTTATGTTTTACCTTATTACCTTACCGCACGGGCTGTTTTTTATCATGAATTAAGAAAAAGGCTGGGTAAAAACCCCAGCACGACTTGATCAAGGTTAGCCTAACTATTTCAGAGTGGTGGTTGATTGGCAGATTTGTTCGTATTTTACACTTCAAATCTAGTCGATCACTGTACAGGGGCTGGGAGATAAACTCTTCTTTAAATGGTTGAGTTAATTCCCGTCCCTTTTTGCTAGATTGGCATGTTCAATTTTCAAGCACTTATTCATGACAATAGCAGTACGGTTGGCTTTCGTTAAGATGTTTTCGGCTTCTTGGCTTTCTAAGCCTAGCTGTGCCCAAAAGATATCTGCATCGGTTTCTAAAAAATCTTGTGCCACATCAGCTAAAAACTCACTACGCCTAAAAACATCAACGATGTCAATATGGACAGGAACATCTTGTAGTTTAGCGTAAGCTTTTTCTTCTAAAATCTCAGATCCAGCTAACTTAGGATTGATGGGAATAATGGTGTAACCAACTTCTTTTAAATAAGCAGCCACACGATAAGCAGCGGTGTCTGTACGATCAGATAGGCCGACAATAGCAATGGTTTGAGCATTTTTCAGATAATGATCAATGATGGGTTGACTAGGGTTGATAAAATGATATGTCATAGGAGACCTCCTTTTCTCATATTTTAGCATATTTTGAAAGGGATTTCATTTTCTGTAATCAAATGGGCTAATTTTTTGACGGCTAGTCTTTTTTAGGGTATATTATCACTAATTAGTGATTTATAAGAGGTAGAAAATGGAATCATTTCGTATTCAACAGGATAAAACTGGCTTGGAGTTTGGTTTATATTCTTTAGGGGATCATATGCCAGATAGTGTTAGTGGGAAAGGCATTTCAGCCCAAGAGCGCTTAGATCAGATTATCTCGGCAGCCCAGTTGGCTGAAGAGGCAGGGTTTGATTTTTTCAGTATTGGGGAGAGTCATCAGAAGTATTTTGTGGGGCAAGCCCATGCAGTTATTTTAGGGGCTATTGCCCAAGCTACTAAAACCATTAAAATTGGCTCTGCTGCAACCATCTTATCAACTTCAGATCCTGTTCGTGTTTATGAAAATTTTGCTACCATAGACCTTCTTTCTCATGGACGGGCTGAAATCATAGCTGGACGAGCTTCTCGTACAGGTTTGTTTGATTTGTTAGGTTATGATACAAAGGATTATGAAGCCTTATTTGAAGAAAAATTTGATCTTCTTTTGCAGCTTAATGCAACAGAACGTCTCACTTGGCAAGGAGAGTATCGCGCTTCTTTAGACAATGCCTTAATTCTTCCACGTCCCGCTCAAGGTAAGCTTCCTATTTGGCGTGCTGTTGGAGGACAAAAACCAAGTGCCATCAAGGCAGGTCAACAGGGAGTGCCAATGGCTTTGGCCATGCTAGGTGGTCATATCAAGCATTATCAATATGTTATTGAAGCTTATAGAGAAGCCCTTGTAGAAGCAGGTTATCAGCCAGAGCAAATCCCTTTAGCGACGACAGGATTATGTTATGTTGCGGAGACGACGCAGCAAGCAATGAAGGAGTTCTATCCTTATGTTGATGAAGGGATGCGTAAGGCCAATGGGACAGGTTGGGCGAAAGAGGCTTTCGCACAAAGCTCTGATTTAACTAATGTCATGGTCTTAGGAAGTCCACAAGAAGTGATTGAAAAACTACTTTATCAAGCAGAGACTTTTGGTCATCAACGTTATATGGCTCAGATTGATTTTGGAGGAATGCCTTTTAAACAGGTGATGAAAACGATTGATAAACTGGGTTCCATTGTCATGCCTGCTGTTAAAAAATATACTAAAAAATAAAAGAGTTAGTAGCCCTTATCATTTGTTTTAAGGGATACTAACTCAGGGTTAAGAAGTTGGACGCTATGCCAGCTTTTTTTTATGATGATTTTACTTGGCTTCGTACCAGTTGGCCCCACTATTGCTGTCAACAATAAGAGGAACAGATAGTGAGATGGCAGATTCCATCGTGTCTTTGACTAATTTTTGGACAGCTTCTAACTCCTGTTTTGGGACTTCAAGAACGATTTCATCGTGTACTTGTAGGAGCATGCGTGCTTGATAACCAGCTTTTTCTAATTCTTGATCTAATTGAATCATCGCAATTTTTAAGATATCTGCAGCAGACCCTTGGATTGGGGAGTTGATAGCAGTTCTCTCTGCAAAGCTACGCACGTTAAAGTTGCGGGAGTTGATATCTGGCAATTCTCTGCGTCGGTTAAAGATCGTCTCAACATAACCTTTGTCTTTGGCTTCGCGTACGACAGTTTCCATGTAATTTTTGATACCAGGATAACGTTCAAAATAAGTTTCGATGTAGTCCTTAGCTGCTTTTCTGGTGATACCTAGGTTATTAGCTAAGCCAAAGTCAGAAATACCATACACTACACCAAAGTTAACGGCTTTGGCATTCCGACGGTCATTTGAGGTGACCTCTTCTGGCTTATCAATACCAAAGACACGCATGGCAGTTGAGGTATGAATATCTGCCCCATGCTTGAAGGCTTCGATGAGGTGTTCATCTTGAGAGATGTGAGCTAACACCCGTAACTCAATTTGTGAATAGTCTGAACTTAATAAAACACTGTCTTCCATACTTGGTAGAAAGGCTTTACGAATCATGCGTCCTTGTTCTAGGCGAACAGGAATATTTTGTAAGTTAGGATCAATGGAAGATAATCTTCCTGTTTGGGTTAAATCCTGCACATATCGGGTATGGATTTTACCATCTTCTAAGATGTAATCTTGTAAGCCAATAATATAGGTTGACTGGAGTTTGGTAATCTGGCGATAGTCTAAAATTTTAGCAACAATAGGCGCTTCAGGGGCTAGACGTTCTAAGACGTCAACGGCTGTTGAGTAGCCTGTTTTAGTTTTTTTAGTGGCTGATAAAGGGAGAGCCATTTTTTCAAAAAGAATGGTGCCTAGTTGTTTTGGTGAATTGATGTTAAACTCTTCTCCAGCCAAGTCATAGATTTCTTGAGTGAGGTTGTCAATGACAACTTGGTTTTCCACCTGCATGGCTTGCAAGGTTTCACGTTGAACCTTGATTCCTGCGATTTCCATTTTTGCTAAGACATTAGCGAGTGGCAATTCCATGTCAAAGAGGAGCTCTAGCTGATGGTTTTGTTCCAGTGCTTGTCGCATAGGTTCTTCTGTTTCAATCAAGACTTGTAATTTTTTGGCAAGATGGCTCAAAAGCTCAGCTTTTTCAGGAATAGCACGTTTAACGCCTTTACCATAAATTTCAATGTCATCAGCCAGAGGGGTTTGCCCATAAAGCTTAGAAATAGTAGAGATGGCATTGTCTTCAACGGTTGAGAGAAGATACTTAGCAAGACGGCTATCAAAAAGGCTGGTTGGCATGGTGATACCATAGTGGCTGAGAAGAACCTTGCTGCGTTTAAAGTCATAAGTTTTAACAGGTTTTTCTAAGGCAGCCTTAAAAAGAGGGTGCGTCAGTAGTTGGCGATTGGTGGAAACATAAATATTTTCTTGATTTCCCCAAGCAAATCCAATAATATCTTCTAGGTGGTAATTATCGTTAAAAATCTCAAAATGGAAAAATTGATTTTCGCTAAAGTGTTCAGGCTGTAATTCGGTCACTTCTGTATAGGAGACCTCGACTTCTTTTTGCCCAGCGCCTCCTAATCCAGCTTTTAATTGCTTGAAGTCCATCTCATCATAAAAAGCAGAGAGCACTTCAAGGTTTGGTCCTTGGTAGATGATGTCATCAAGTCCGATGGTGATAGGAGCTTTGGTGTCAATAGTTGCAAGAGTTTTTGAGAGAAAGGCTTGTTCTTTATCATTGATCAAATTTTCCCTCATTTTAGAAGCCTTCATATGCTCAATATTTTCATAGATGCCTTCTAGACTGCCATGTTCTAGAAGTAGTTTTAACCCTGTTTTTTCTCCAATCTTGGTGACACCAGGGATATTATCTGACTTATCTCCCATGAGAGCTTTTAAATCAATAAATTGGCTAGGGGTAATACCCATTTTTTCCATTAGATAAGCAGGTGTAAACTCCTCAAACTCTGCCACTCCTTTTTTAGAAATTTCAACAACAGTATTTTGATCAGTCAGCTGGATTAAATCTTTATCCCCACTGACAATAGTCACCTCAAATGGTGTTGTTGTGCGTTCAGCCATTTTGTCTAGCGTCCCAATGATATCGTCAGCTTCGTAATTTTCAAGGTCATAATATTTGATACCTAAAGCTGTCAGCATTTCTCGAATGTAGGGAAATTGCTCACGAAATTCATTAGGTGTTTTGGCGCGTCCAGCCTTATAGTCTGCAAACATTTCTGTCCTAAAGGTAGTTTTTCCTGCATCAAATGCGACAAGGACATGTGTCGGCTCAATGCGTTTCATCATGTGATCCAACATGAGATGGAAGCCGTAAATAGCGTTGGTGTGAAGCCCACTCTTGTTTTTAAAACGATCAATTTGATTGTAAAGGGCAAAAAAGGCACGAAAGGCTACAGATGAGCCATCAATTAAAAGTAATTTATTCTTGTTAGTCATGTTTCTATTATAGCATAGAATGGATAGACAGGCTTTGAGAAGCTTTGCTGGCCTAAAAACGTTACGATGTAAAAAGAGGTTGGGAGAGTTTCCCAACCTCAGAGTCTTATTTTGAAATAAAAAAAAAGCTGTATTGGTACCGATGATTCACGTTTTGTATTGAACCCGCGACGTACATAGCAGGTGGGCAACTCGCTCCAACTGAAGCTGCTTCCGTGTGAGACGGCTTGCGAGCTGTTGGATGTCTTCGTTTCCCGAAAAATACAAAAAATAGTCGGTCAACACATAGATGTGAATTCGTATACCACAGCAGTTCTTTTCTGTACTTTTATGATACCATATTCAAAAAATTTTTCAAGTCAAAAACAGGATTTTTTTGCAATCGTTTTCTATTTTGAGAGTTTATCAATTCGTTCTTTATTGAGCCCAAGGGCACGTTCGTATTTTCCTGTTGCGTTAGCGGTAAAATAATTGGCTTGTTTGAGTTTGTCAGGAAGGTAGTCTTGTTTAACCCATTTTTCAGGATAGTGATGTGGGTAAAGGTAGTCTTTGGCATTGCCGAGTTCCTCACTACCTGAATAGTGTCCGTCCCTAAGATGTCGTGGGATAGCAAGATGACCTGACTTTCTAAGGTCAGCTAGTGCGGCATCTATGGCAAGATAGGCTGAGTTTGATTTGGGTGAGAGAGCGAGGTCAATTATGACATTAGCAATCAAGATTCGTGCTTCAGGAAAGCCAATTTTTTGTGCCGCCTCCATAGCAGTGACGGTGTGAATCTGAGCTTCGGGGTTGGCTAAACCAATGTCTTCATAGGCGATGACAATTAGTCGGCGTGCTAAACTGGGTAAATCCCCAGCCTCAATCAATCGTGCAGCATAGTGCAGACTAGCATTGACATCGCTACCTCGTATGGATTTTTGTAAGGCAGATAGGGTATCGTAGTGACTATCTCCTGACTTATCCATACTGATGAAAGAGCGTTGTAAGCTATTTTGAACAGCATCTAGATCAATGTAGCGACGGCCATCGCTTTCCTTGGTAGAAAGAACAGCTAATTCTAGTGAATTGTAGGCAGCACGTAGGTCACCATTAGTGGCAGTAGCGATAAAATCAATCACTTCTGGAGCAAGATCAATATTGCCTTTAAGTCCATTTTCTTTGTCTGAGATGGCACGGTTTAAGGCCTCTGTAATGTCTTGGTTGCTTAAGGGCTCTAGTTCAAAGATTTGTACTCGGCTACGGATAGCTGGTGTGACAGAGAAAAATGGATTTTCTGTTGTAGCCCCAATCATGGTTAGAGTACCGTTTTCAAGTAAGGGTAATAAAAAGTCCTGTTTGGTTTTGTCTAGCCGATGGATTTCATCTAGTAACAGAACAAGCCCACCTGAAAATTTTGCCTCTTCAGCAATCTCTTGTAGGCGTTTTTTACTGTCAATGGTTGCATTAAAAGTGCGAAAAGCGTATTTGGTCGTGCCAGCAATAGCTGAGGCAATCGAGGTCTTTCCAATCCCTGGTGGTCCAAATAAAATCATAGAGGTTAAGCGATTAGCTTCCACCATACGACGGATGATTTTTCCCTCGCCAACCAAGTGTTTTTGCCCAATCACATCCTCAATGGTTTTGGGGCGCATCCGCATAGCAAGATTCGTGTCCATAGTCCTCCTTTAACAATTTTTAAAAATTAAAGAAGCTGGTATTAGAAGGGACTTTACCAGCTTAGTATTTGAGCAAGGGAGTTTTTTATGGTCCTGTTTTTTTGCTCTTTAAATGGTATAATCATTATATCATATATAGATTAAGGAAGTTATTATGGCGAAGTTTGGTTTTTTGTCGGTTTTAGAAGAAGAAATGGATAAGCATTTTCATTATGATTATGCGATAGATTGGGATAAGAAAAATCATGCTGTTGAGGTGAGTTTTATTTTAGAGGTAGCTAATCAAGCTGAGGTTGAGATGGTAGATGATGAGGGAAATGCCTTTGAGGAGGACATTGCACTTGAGGAATTTGTCATTTTTTACAATCCTAATAAGTCTCGCTTTGAGACAGAAGATTATCTCCTAGCCTTACCTTTTGACCCTAAAAAAGGCTTTTCACGAGAGTTTTTAGCTTATTTTGCTAGCCAGCTCAACACGGTTGCTGAAAATGGTTTAGATGGCATTCTGGATTTTTTAGCAGATCCAGAAGCTCAAGAGTTCACTTTGGTTTGGGATCAAGAGGCTTTTGAAAAAGGTAGAAGAGAATTGGTAGAAGGCGAGTTTTACCCCTATCCGAGGTATTGAGATGAATTGATTTGTCAGAGAGTATGGGCTGGCAATTTAACGATGAGATAGGGTGGAACAAAATAGTTATTTATTGATTAAAAAATTCAGAAAGGAATGAAATAGGGGACTAGATGTTATGGCATTTTTTCGGTCAGTAAAAGGTCCTTCAATAGATTATATGATGAACTCATGGCAAGAATTAACGATTCACGTGCATCGTGATGCAGAAGAAGCAGTTTCAAATCTGATGATTGAAACGGGCAGTCAGGGGGTGGCTATTAGTGACTCAGCTGACTATGTGGGGCAGGAGGACCGTTTCGGTGAACTCTATCCCGAGGTGGAGCAGTCGGATATGATTGCGATTACGGCTTACTATCCTGATACTGTGGATATTGAGGAAGTTAAGGCAGACTTGGCGACTCGCTTGGCGGATTTGACAGGCTTTGGCTTGGAAACGGGTCAGGTCAGCCTAGAAAGTCAGGAACTGGCAGAGGAAGACTGGGCGGACAACTGGAAGAAATACTATGAACCAGCCCGCATTACCCACGATTTGACTATTGTACCGTCTTGGACGGACTACGAGGCGACTGCTGGTGAGAAGATTATCTGTCTGGATCCAGGCATGGCTTTCGGTACAGGAACCCACCCGACCACTAAGATGAGCCTTTTTGCTCTTTCTCAGGTCCTGCGTGGTGGTGAAACGGTCATCGACGTCGGTACAGGCTCAGGCGTCCTCTCCATTGCTAGCTCCCTCTTGGGTGCCAAAGAGATTTACGCCTATGACTTGGATGAGGTGGCGGTGCGTGTGGCCCAGGAAAACATTGACCTCAATGCCCACACCAGCAACATCCATGTCGCGGCAGGCGACCTGCTTCGTGGCGTTGATATTAAAGCAGAAGTCATCGTTGCCAACATCTTGGCGGACATTCTCATCCATCTGACCGAGGATGCCTACCGTCTGGTCAAGGACGAGGGTTACCTGATTATGAGCGGTATCATCGCGGACAAGTGGGACATGGTGCGAGCATCTGCGGAGGCGGCTGGCTTCTTCCTTGAGACTCACATGACCCAGGGCGAGTGGAATTGCTGCGTCTTTAAGAAGACGGCTGACCGCTCAGGTGTGATTGGAGGCTAGGATGCAGCAGTATTTTGTCAATGGCAAAGCACCGCAGGGCGTGTTCCAGATTAGCGATAAGGACACTGCCAAGCATATGTTTTCTGTTATGCGCTTGCAGGCAGATGACCAGATTGTCCTAGTCTTTGACGACGGGATTAAACGCTTGGCACGGGTAGTAGATAGTCAGAACCAATCTGTTGAGGTTATCAAAGAATTGGCAGACAATGTCGAATTACCTGTCTCCGTTACTATTGCCATGGGCTTTCCCAAGGGAGATAA
>CAMCQB010000002.1 GCA_945876895.1 uncultured Streptococcus sp. | reverse complement strand
AACCCCTTTGTGAACTGGAGAGTTACCAGTTTGTTTAGAGTAAGCAACGTTTGAAGTGATTGTCAAGATAGACACAGTTGCTTCAGCATTCTTGTACAATTTGTGCTTGTTCAAACGAGTGAAGAAAGCTTCCATGAGCCATTTCGCAATGTCATCTACACGGTCATCGTCTTCACCATAGCGTGGGAAGTCGCCAGTTACTTCATAGTCGTAGATGAAACCATCTTCATCACGAATTGGTTTAACTTGTGCGTACTTGATTGCTGATAAAGAGTCAACAGTATTTGCAAATCCACAGATACCGAATCCCATGTTAGCACGTAGGTGAGTTGGCAAGAAGGCCATTTGAACAGCTTCATAGTTGTACTTATCTGTCATGTAGTGGATGATGTTCATGGCATCAACATAAGTATCAGTCAACCAATCAAGAGCTTTTTCAAAGTTTGCAATGACTTGATCATAATCGAAGATTTCAGAAGTATTTGGCTCAACGCCATCAAATACTTTGTAGTCTTTGTGCACATCGTCATAACCGTTGTTCCAGCTTGAAAGAAGAGCTTTCAAAACGTTGACACGCGCACCGAAGTACTGGATGTTGTGGCGTTTGTCTTCGCTTTCTGGGTCAAGTGGTGACACACAGCAAGAGATACATGACATTTCACCATAGCCATCTTTAGCCATAGTTGTTACCCCTTCATATTGGATAGAAGAGTGTTTGTGGCTCATTGCCATACAGTAGCGACGGAATGAATATGGTAATTGGTCAGACCAAAGAACTGTCAAGTTTGGCTCTGGAGAGTTGCCGATGTTGTCAAGAGTGTTCAAGAAACGGTAGTCCATCTTAGTAACACGGTGACGACCATCATTCCCCATACCTGCCATAGATGTTGTCAAGAAAGTAGGGTCACCAGAGTAGATTTCATCAAAAGCTTTTGTACGAGCGAATTTCACTGTACGAAGTTTCAATACGAAGTCATCAACAAATTCTTGGATTTCTGATTCAGTAAATGTACCGCGAGCCAAGTCACGTTCAGCATAGATGTCAAGAACAATTGGGACACGACCTAGAGAAGTTGCAGCACCATTAATGACACGAGCTACAGCCATGAAGGCAATGTTTGTCCATTGGATAGCTTCTTTGGTGTTCATTGCAGGTTTACGTACATCAACACCATAGTTGTCACCAAGTTGAACCACTTGTTGAAGAGCTTGATACTGCATATTGATTTCTTCACGAAGACGGATCGTTTCTTCATCAATTTCAGTGATAGCATTCCAATCATTTACTTTTTCTTGCATCAAGTAGTCTGCACCATAAAGGGCAAGACGGGCATACATCCCAATGATACGGCCGCGTGAGTAAGCATCTGGAAGACCAGAAACGTGGTGAGAGTGACGCGCACGGCGGATATCAGCAGTGTAGGCACGGAAGATACCGTCATTAACTGTTGTAGCGTGTTTTGTATAAATTTCATGAAGAACAGGATCAGGCTCGTATCCGTTTTCGATGAGTGTTGTCTCAGCCATACGAATACCGCCTTTTGGCATGAAGTTTAATTTGAACAACTCATCATTTTGGATCCCAAAAATCAATTCATTATCTTTATCAATGAACCCTGCTGGAATATCAGCAATAGATGTTGCACGATCGACATCCATAGGGAAACGAGTTGCTTCGTAGCCTGCTTTTGTTTCTTCAATAATTTTTTTAATGTGAAGAGAACGTTCAGTTGGTCCAGCAAGGAAACTTTCATCACCATCATACGGTGTGTAGTTTGCTTGTACAAAACGTGTTACACTAGCTTTGTCACGCCAATCGGTTCCTTTAAAACCTTCCCAAGCTTTTTCAAAAACATCAGTGTTTGTTTTTACAGTTGCCATAGTAAGACTCTCCTTCAATACTTAAAAACACAATCTGTGTTATACTTACTTATATATAATATCATACAGTAAACGCTTTCACAACTAAAAAAAGTGATTTTAAAGAAAATCTTTTATAATACAGATTCTTAAAAATGGCTAACTGTATTATATTTACTCTAATTTGTAGGGATAATTCAGATAATAGAGAGTGGTAATTTTGCGATGTTAATTTTTCCTCTAATCAATGATACCTCACGAAAAATCATTCACATTGATATGGATGCTTTTTTTGCCTCTGTTGAAGAGCGAGATAATCCTATGTTGCAGGGGAAACCTCTGGTCATTGGTGCAGATCCCCGTTTAACTGGTGGAAGAGGGGTTGTCTCAACAGCTAACTATGAAGCTAGAAAATTTGGGATTCATTCGGCCATGTCTTCAAAAGAAGCTTATGAACGTTGTCCACAAGCTATTTTTATTTCTGGAAATTATGAAAAATATCAGACAGTGGGGCGACAGGTCAGGGAGATTTTTCATCGCTACACAGATTTAGTAGAGCCTATGTCCATTGATGAGGCCTATCTAGATGTGACAGAAAATAAGCTAGGCTTAAGCTCAGCGGTAAAGGTTGCTATGTTAATCCAACATGATATTTGGAATGAATTGCATCTCACAGCATCTGCAGGTGTTTCCTACAATAAATTTTTGGCAAAAATTGCTTCGGATATGGAAAAGCCGCATGGCTTGACGGTGATTTTACCAGAAGATGCTGTCAGTGTTTTATCATCGCTACCTGTTGAAAAATTTCACGGTGTTGGGAAGAAAACGGTGGAACGCCTGCATGAGATGGAAGTTTTTACAGGGAAGGATTTGTTAGATGTGCCTGAAATGGTTTTGATTGATAAATTTGGTCGATTTGGCTATGATTTGTATCGTAAAGCAAGAGGTATTTCAAATAGTCCAGTAAAAGCCAACCGCGTTCGTAAGTCCATCGGTAAGGAGCGAACTTATCGTAAACTGCTCTATCGTGATGAGGATGTGCTAAAAGAGCTGATTAGCCTTTGTCAACGAGTAGCAGCTAGTTTAGAAAGAAATGAGAAAAAAGGACGAACCATTGTGTTGAAGCTTCGTTATGGTGACTTTTCAACCTTGACAAAACGTCATAGTTTGGATGAATACACTGATCAATCAGAAGTAATTGAAAGAGAAGTTCGTCAATTATTTGAAGAGGTAGGGCAGGCTGAAAAAGGCATTCGCTTGTTAGGGGTGACGGTCACTAATTTTCAGACTTGAGTTCTAATAGGGTCTGTGTTAGACTGAAAAAAAAGGAGAAAAGATGCAAATTTCGAGTAGATTTACCATAGCCAGTCATATTTTGGTCTTACTGGCCTTGGAGGGAGAAAAGGAAAAACAGACCAGTACCAGCATTGCTGGCAGTGTGGGTGTCAATCCTGTCATTATCCGCAATATTCTGGCTCAGCTCAAAGAGGCAGGTCTGGTTCAGGTGGCGCGTGGGGTCGGAGGTGCCCGCTTGGCAAAGGCTCCAGACCAGATGACTCTCTTACAGGTCTATCAGGCTGTAGAGTTGTTTGGCGAAAAGGGACAACTCTTCGGCTTTCATGAGCAGCCCAATCCAAACTGTCAGGTAGGTCGCAATATTCATCCTTTACTGGATCATCGTCTAGAGAATGCCCAGTCGGCTCTGGAAAGAGAGTTGGGAAGGACGACCATTGCTGATTTATTGGCAGAATTGTAGCCATATTTTCAAGAAAAATCATCTTTGTGATGATTTTTTTAAATTTTCTTCGTTGTAACACTTGACATTACAACGAAACGAGGATATACTATAATTGTAAACAAAAACATTACAACGAAATAAGTGAGGTATCAACATGAAATTAGCCATTATCGCAGCCAACGGTCAAGCAGGTCAAGCCATTGCAAAGGAAGCAGTAGAACGTGGTCATCAGGTGACGGCTATTGTCCGTTCTGAAAACAAGAGTGCAGCTCCAGATGTTCTTCAAAAAGATGCTTTTGATTTGACCAAGGAAGACTTGGCAGGATTTGATGTGGTGGTCAATGCCTTTGGTGCTTGGATACCAGAAACGCTACCAGATCACAGTCGCCTAGCTGAGCATCTAGCAACCATCCTTGCAGATAGTCCAACTCGTCTCTTAGTAGTTGGTGGTGCAGGTAGCCTTTATCTAGATGAGAGCCAGACAGCTATGCTTAAGGATGCGCCAGATTTTCCTGCAGAATATCTACCAATTGCAGAGACGATGGGAGCAGGTCTTGAGGTTTACCGTCAGGCGACAGCTGTCAACTGGACCTATATCAGCCCTGCATCCGATTTTGATGCGGAAGGTCCAAAGACAGGTGCCTATAGCCTTGCTGGTGAAGTCTTCCAAGTCAATGCCCAAGGTCAAAGTTATATCAGCTATGCCGATTATGCGGTGTCTTTGGTTGACATTGCTGAAAAAGGTGGCTACAGCAAAGAACGCATTTCTGTATTTGCATAAAATTGAGTGAAAAGATAGTTCTATTATGGAATTATCTTTTTTATTTGCAGATAGGCTGTTGTGAGGAGTTTACTTGTATTATGTTTAAGGGAAAATTGAGCCAAGATGGGTGTTTTTAAGCCCTTATAAAGCTAAAAATTTAGGGATGATAATCTTAAAAAAGAACAAGCTCCATGAGCTTTGGCTCATGGAGCTTGTTTTAAATGATTGCTTTATGATTCAGCAATTGCTTTTTCGAGTTGATTGATTTTGTAAAGCACAAAAACATAGAGGGCAAGAAGAGCTAAGTTGACTCCAAGTCCTAGTAAAATTCCTGTACTAGCTTTTGTTAAAAAGAGACTGAAGATATTGGTCAAACTAGTATAGAGTTGAAGAGCTGCCCCAAGATAGTAAGGGAGTTTAGAAGGCTGATTATTTTGGATGCGTTTGCGGTTTAACCAGGATAAAATAACAATGGTTCCTGTGATAGTGACACTGACAACAACTCCTAAAATAGCTAGCGGAGTCAAGCTGGCGCGATAGACTGCTTCTTGATCAGGTACTTGTTTGATAAACTCTTCCAGGTTCATAGCAAGTGTAACAAGTCCTAAAATACCAAATAATCCAAAAATGAGAAAGATGATATTCAGAATGAGGACGGCAGTATTGCTACTAGCAAGACTTTGTTTTAACTTTTCTTTTGATAACATAGCATAACCTCCTAAAAATTAAGATAATTAAGATAGATGACACCATCATTATAAAACTTTTTAATCCAAGTGTCTATATGCTACGAAGTTTTTTTAAAAAATTGCAGAATATCTTCATCCGTCAAGCCAATCATGGGGTCAATAGATAGAAAATTAGCTTCTGTCAGGCGATACTGTTCGCTAGCCTTGTTTAGAGGATCATTTTGGTCTTGTTTAGTGATTTCTTTTGAAAGTGGTTCTGTTCCTAGGAAACGTTCAACAAGGTAGGTGTGACGTTTGGCCCCTTCATTTTTGATAGCATAATCAAAAGCTGTGTATTCTCCTAATAGAATCAGTTTACTTTTGGAACGAGTGATGGCGGTATAAATCAGGTTTCTTTGGAGCATGCGACCACTAGGTCGAGTAATGGGTAAGATAACCACTTGAAATTCACTCCCTTGTGACTTATGGATACTCATAGCATAAGCTAGAGTTATTTTTGCCCACTCATTACGAGGGTAAGTGACCTCAGCACCATCGAAATTAATGATGAGCTCATCTTGTTTGGATTCGGTATATTTTGCGGGAATCAGATCGGTGATGTAGCCAATATCGCCATTAAAAACATTATTTTCAGCATCGTTAATAAGGTGTAAGACCTTATCTGCTTTCCTAAAGCTGATATCATTGAAAGAAAAGCTTAGCTGGTCATCAAGTGGGTTTAACAAATCTTGTAGGAGTTGGTTAAGTTTATCAATACCAGCATCGCCACGATACATAGGGGCTAAAATCTGGATTTCCTGTGGGTCAATGCCACTTTTAATGGCTGCAGCAACAATTTTAGTTACCATTTGAGGAATATGATTGGCCTGTGCTTCAAAATAGCTACGGTCTGCTTTTTTTTCAGTAAAATCAGGAGGAATGATTCCTTGTCGAATTTGGCTAGCTAAGGATACAATAGTAGAATCATCAGATTGTCTAAAGATTTTAGTGAGGGAGACTTGTGGTAGCTCTGTAATTTTTAAAAAATCAGCTAAAACTTGTCCAGGACCAACAGAAGGCAGCTGATCTGCGTCTCCAACAATAATGACTTGTGTGTGGCTGGAGATGGAGGTGAATAGTTTATAGGCCAACCAAGTATCCACCATCGAAAACTCATCAATGATGATAAGATCACAATCCAAGTAGTCCTCTAAGCCTTGGTAGTCTTCTTGATCTCCTGTTAACCCAAGATGTCTATGGATGGTGGCACTAGGAAGTCCTGTCAACTCGTTCATCCGACGGCTAGCTCGCCCAGTAGGGGCTGCGAGGATGATGGGAAGATCATTTTTATGTAAATCAATTCCATGTAAGTCAGCATAAACTGAAATAATGCCATTAATAACTGTGGTTTTTCCAGTACCAGGACCGCCTGTTAGGATAAAAAATGGGCTGGTGACAGCTTGGTGGATAGCTTCTTTTTGGGTACTGTCATACTGGATACCTAGATTTTTTTCAACTTTTTGGATGACCTGACTGATAGCTTCTTTTTTGAAGGGATGCTGATTATTTTGCTCAAGCAGACGTTTGATGTGTTTATGAATCCCTTTTTCAGAGTGGTAGAGGGTATTTTCGAAAATTTTAGTCCCTTCATTGGCAACTTTTTCTTCCACTAAAAGCTGGCTTAATTCATTGGCGACAAGGCTAGGGTCAAGTTCAATAGGTCTTGCCTTTTCAAGTAGAGTTAGACTGGCCTCTAATAAGTCTCGTGCCTCGACGTAAGTATCTCCTCGTTCAATAGATAGCTCGGTCAGGCTATGAACCAGTCCAGCACGAAAACGTTGGGGAGCATCGCTAGCAATTCCTAATTGTTCGGCCAATTGGTCTGCAATAGCAAAGCCAATCCCTTTAATATCTTCTACAAGTCGATAAGGTTCGTTATTGATAATGTCAAGCGTTTGTTCCTTGTAGGCTTCAAAAACTTGTAGGGCGAGTTTGTTTGATAGTCCTAATTCTGCTAATTTTGATAAGATCTGCTCGGCGCCATAATTTAGTCTTAATTTGGCAAGGAAGTTGTCGCGGTTAGCTTTAGATAGTCCTGAGATGGTGGAAAGATGGCTAGGATCTTCTAGGATAGCGTCAATAGGCTGCTCACCATAAAGCTCCACGATGCGCTCAGCGGTTTTTTTACCGATTCCTTTAAATTGCTCGCTTGAAAAATACTTTACCAAGCCAGAAGCAGTGGGTCTTGCTTTTTCATAGCGACTGGCCTTGAGTTGTTCGCCATACTTTGGATGTTGGATGAGATCTCCCCAAAAGGTATAGTTTTCCCCTTCGATGACATCTGCAATGGTTCCTGTCACAATGATTTCAAAGTCAGAAAAATCAGCATCGGTTTCTTCGATGTCAAGTAGTAAAATTTTAAAGTAGTTACTGGCGTTTTCAAAAATAACGCGTTCAATAGTACCTGAGAAATAATATACCATAATGTTTTCCTTATATTAAAAAAGTGGGACAATTCCCAAATATTAAGAGGGTGCTTGTCTCACTTTGTAGCAATGATTATTAGTCGATGCTTCCTAAATTGCTGATTGGCCAGATGGGCCAAATTCTAAATTTTGCTTCCCCAATAATGGTATCTTTTGCAAAGGTCCCCACTGCTCTACTGTCCTTAGAAACGATGCGATCATCCCCTAGGAGATAATATTGTCCTTCAGGGACAGTGACAGTGAAACTTGCTTGACCAGAGCTATCGGTGGTAAAGGCGCTAGAATTCTGTGCTAATTCTTGGAAGTAGCTATTGTAACTATAGGTTGATTGGAGTTTGTCTTTTTTATAAGCAGCTTGGTAGTCCTTGAGATAGGTTTCTTCAACAACCTTACCATTAACACTTAGAACATCATTGTTATAACTGATCGTATCTCCTGGCATTCCGATAACACGTTTGACAATGTTTTTATCACCTTCCTTGGCGACAACAATGTCAAAGCGCTCGATTTTAGCAGTTTTGATGACTAAGAGTCGTTGGCTATCAGCAAGAGTAGGATCCATAGAATGCCCATCGACTTTTACAGGGAACCAAATAAAAAGACGAGAAAGTGTGAACAGTGATAAGATGAGGATGAAACTTCCCCATTCTTTAAGAAAAGATTTAAAAGAGAATGTCATAAGGTTATTCCAATCGTTTTAGTGCTTTTTTTGTATTTGCAAAGTGCAGCTTTGCAAGATGAGAGAGAGTTTCTATGCCGTATTGTTTGATGATTTGGCTTGCTACCATATCAGATGCTTGTCCAGCACCACTAGGAAGAGTGAGATGAAGATCTTGTCCCAATTGATCAAGGTTTTCTAAAAATAAGTTTCTAGCAATGATCGAGCTTACTGCGACAGCAAGGAATTGATTTTCTGCTTTTTGGATCAAATCAATGGGCATAGAGACTTGGTGTTGCTCGTGCTTTACATATTTAGCATAATTTTTAGCGGTTGTAAAAGCATCAACTACAATGCGTTTAGGCTCTACACCGTCTTTCATAAGGAGATAGATAGCTTGATTATGTAAAGCTACCTTAACAGACACAGCATTATGCATTTTTCCTTCTCCAACAACTTGATTATATTTTTGTGGAGATAATAGCAAAGCACGGTGAGCGATTTTTTCCTTTAAAACAGGCGCAAGTTGTCGAATTTTTTGATCTGTTAGTCCTTTAGAATCTCCAACCCCTAATTTTTTTAAAAAAGCGTGTTGGCTAGGCTCAACAAAGCTTGCCACAACAGCAATTCCACCAAAGTAACTACCGTTTCCAACCTCATCAGTTCCAATGAGGGGGACGTTTGGCTCTAATGAAAGTTTGAGACTAGGAGTTACTAATCCTAACGTTTCAGCTAGTTCTTCAGCTTGATTTCCTTGAATCACTAATTTTCCTGACTGATACAAAGTTACCATTTGCCCCTGTGCTTTTGCGGTGAAGACAGCAGAAGTGTGACGATTTGGTATAGCATAAGAGGAAAGTTTTTGTGTGAGTAAAGCAATTTCCTTTGCTTTTAATGTTAACGATACGGTACTCATGCTCTCTATTTTATCACAAAAGAAATCAAAAAAAATAAAAAAACATTCTAAAAAAACATTGCAATATCAAAAGTTGTTTGTTAAAATGTAATTGTCCTAGTTAAAAAAGATTGTTAGGATAATGAAAAAAGGAGAAAATATTATGAAAAAATTTTTCGTTTCACTTTCAGCAGCAGCTCTTCTTGCTGCAGTAGCGGTACCAGCCTTTGCTAATGATGGTTCAACATATGTTGATTATTTTGGTGGTGACAACTCTTCTGTAGTTACACCAGAGCAAGCAAATGCAGCAGCTAAAGCTCAATTTGAAGCAGAGGAAGCAGCAGCTAAAGCAGCAGCAGAAAAAGCAGCAGCAGAAAAAGCAGAACAAGAAGCTCTTGATAAAGCGAATGCAGCTGGTGCAGCTGGTGTTTGGGCAGAAGGAAACTTGAAAGAGCCTGCTTCACAAGGCAAATATGATGTTTACCTTCAAGGGAAACAACAAAATATCCCAGGTGAACAAGGATACTCACCTGCAACTGCTTCAACAACAGAAGAAAAAGATGCGACAGCGACTTCAACAACTACAGCGGCTTCAACAACTACAGCGGCTTCAACAACAGAAGCTGGTGCTAAATTTGCTGCAAAACCAGCGGCTAAATCTGTTGCAAAAGCTGATACAGCTCAAGGACAAAAAGCTCTTCCAAAAACAAGTGCGGTAAAATAATCTAAGCTTGTCTTTAGAAGAAAAGAGGGTTGCCTATTGGTAGGTAGCCCTTTTAGTGTATTGAGTGATTTTATAAAAAGGAGTAGAAATGAGAACAACAAGCTCATTAAAAAAACAATGGCTAGGTATTTTTCTTGCCATCATGATGGTGCTGACCTTGGTTGGCTGTGGAACAAAGACAAACCAGTCTTCTTCTAACACTTCTTCACAACAAACAAGGCAGCAGACACAACAAACAGGCTATACAGTTAGCTCAGAGGAAAAAGAATATTTAAATAATAAGTTTACTGGTTTAAAAGCAACTAATGCTGATACGATTGGTTATATTTATGCACCAGGGACACAACTGGATGAGCCGATTGTTCAAACCACAGATAATGAAACCTATCTTGACAAGACTTTTGAAGGTGCTAATGAACCTTTGATGGGAACTGTTTTCATGGATATGGATAATAACAAAAACTTTTCTGATAGTTTGACTTGGTTATTTGGTCATGCTAGAGGAAGTCAGGTTGCTGACCATCGTATGTTTAATGATGTTAATTATTATGACCAGCAATCTTATATGGATGAACATCCCTATGTGGTCATTGAAACACCAGAGCGCAAATACTATTATGAGGTAGCTTTTTTAATTATTGTCCCTGAAACAACGGCTTTTTATAGAACTTCATTTGATAATACCGCGCAATTTGAAGAGCAGTTAAAAGAGGTTCGTGAAAAAGCACATACTCAGAATAAAGGAGTTGAAATTAATTCTTCTGATAAGTATGTGGTCTTATCAACTTGTCGAGAAGATGATGTGACGATTAGGGCAAATCTTTATCTTCGCCAAATTCCAGATTCGGAGTTAACTGCCTTTTTAAAAGAAAATGGAGAGAAACTCGTTTATACTCCGACCCGACAATGAGATTTTATCAAGGAATTATAGGCTAAATAGCAGAGCAGTTTGGGATAGTGATGTCTCAGACTGTTTTATTTTAGCTGATTTCCTATTTCAAGGTTGGTCAATTATAAAATTTACGATATAATAAAGGGTGCGAGGTATGAATCATGACAAGTAAAAATAGATATAAATTTACATTTGGAGAAAAAAAATTAACGCTAACAACAGACAAAGATAATCTTTTTATGGAAGAAGTCGAACGAGTGGCGAAGGAAAAGTACGACACCATTAAAGAAAAACTACCTGATGCAGATAATGAAACGTTGGCGATTTTATTAGCGATTAATGTTCTGTCAACACAGTTGACAAGAGAGATTGCCATCGAAAAGCAAGAAAAAGAGTTGGAAAAACTTAGACACATGACAGTTGCTCAAATTAAAGACCGATCAGATCAGGCTCAACTGGAGGATAGTAAATGATCACAGTGCTTATTTTACTGATTTTATTGTGGCAATTTTATCTTGGTTATGCCAGAGGATTTTTCCTGCAGTTGCTTTATACAATTGGTCACATGCTAGCGATTTTTATCGCAGGGCTGAACTATCAGAGTTTGGCTGATACTTTGACCTTATGGGTTCCTTATGCCAATGCTGAGGAAGGAGCTAGTGTTTATTTTTTTACAGACGTTTCTTTGTTTGATTTAGGGCAAGTCTTTTACTCAGGGGTCGCTTTTATTCTATGTTACACAGCGGTATATTTGTTTGTACGCTTTTTAGGGGTTATTTTTCATGTTGTGAAATGGCAACCCTTAGACTGTCAACTGGGTAAAATTTTGGCAGGGACTTTGTCTCTTCTTGTTAGCGCCAGTGTTTTGACAATGCTCTTGTCCTTGTTGGCAACAATTCCTTATGCTAGCCTTCAAAATCATTTAAATTCAGGTTTGGCAAAAATGCTTATCGACTATAACCCAATAACGAGCCAATTGATTCATTATTACTGGGTAACTAATAGTCTAGGCTAATTTAGAGTAAGAGATGTTTAGGAGAGTTCCTCATCTAGTGATAGGAAGTGAGATAAATTCTTTAGGTTGGCAAAGAGTTTGTTCCACTCCTTTTTTAATAAAGAGAGAATCATGAATAATAGAATTTTAGAAAATTTAGAGTTTAATAAGGTAAAGCAGTTGCTCTTACCTTATGTGGCAAGTCAACAGGCCGAAAAAGAATTGCAAGATTTGCTACCGATGACAGAACGTGACCGTATCAAACAAGCTTTTTCAGAGATTAAGGACATGGAGGAGATTTTTGTCGCCTCTCATGGCTTTAAAGTGGCTGCTATTAAGGATATTTCTGAATCTTTGAGGCGTTTAGAGTGGGATGCGGATTTAAATATTTCAGAGTTACTGGATATTAAGCGTGTTTTACGAGTGTCGTCAGAATTGAGTAATTTTTATACAGGCTTAGAGAATGTTTCGTTACGTGCTTTAGGAAGGCTATTTGAGCATATTGAGGTCTTTCCGAATTTAACAGGTGCTCTTGAGGCGATTAACGATGGGGGATTTGTCGAGAGTTTTGCTAGTTTAGAGCTGTCTCAAATTAGACGTACCATTCAAAAAAGTGAGACTGAAGTCAGACAGATCTTACAAGATCTTTTAAAAAGCAAGTCAGACTACCTGGCTGAAAATTTGATTGCTAGTCGTAATGGCAGAAGTGTTTTACCAGTAAAAAATACCCACAGGAACCGGATTTCAGGAGTTGTCCATGATATTTCTGCATCAGGAAGTACGGTTTATATCGAGCCAAGGGCAGTTGTTGAGTTAAACGAGATTATGACACAGGCTCAGGCGGATGAACGGCATGAGATCAGTCGGATCTTACACGACTTGTCTGACATGCTTCGGCCTCATCATCAAGCGATTCGAAATAATGCTTGGTTGATAGGCCATATTGATTTAGTTAGAGCCAAAGTATTGTTTATGAGAGATTATCAGGCGACTATTCCTCATATTTCTCAACACAAAACCATTCAGCTAGTTAATGTCCGCCATCCTCTTTTGAAAAATCCTGTTGCCAATGATCTTCATTTTGGTGAGACCTTAAATAGTATTGTCATTACAGGTCCCAATACAGGTGGGAAAACCATTATGATTAAGACTTTAGGTGTCAGTCAGCTCATGGCTCAATCAGGCTTGCCTATTTTTGCGGATGAGGGATCTAAAGTCGCTATTTTTAATCAGATTTTTGCAGATATAGGAGATGAGCAATCTATTGAGCAAAGTCTTTCTACTTTTTCAAGTCATATGACCCATATTGTTGCGATTTTGGAAGAAGCTGATGCAGATAGCTTGGTTTTATTTGATGAACTTGGAGCAGGGACAGATCCGCAAGAGGGGGCTAGTTTGGCTATTGCCATTTTAGAAGATTTAAGAAAACGTCACATCAAGACCATGGCAACCACACATTATCCAGAATTAAAGGCCTATGGTATTGAAACACCGCAAGTTGAAAATGCTAGTATGGAGTTTGATACTGACAGTTTAAGACCGACTTATCACTTTATGCAGGGTGTCCCAGGACGCTCAAATGCTTTTGAAATTGCTAAGCGTCTGGGACTTGGTTTAGAAATTGTGGAAGAGGCGGAGCGTTTAACGGATCGCGACACAGATGTGAACCTTATTATTGAGCAGCTTGAAAAACAGACAGCTGAAAGCCGAAGACGTTTGGACCATATCAAAGAAGTGGAGCAAGATAATCTGAAATTTAACCGGGCTGTTAAAAAGCTCTATCAGGATTTTTCACGTGAGCGAGATAATGAATTCGAAAAAGCCCAGAAAGAAGCGCGTGATATTGTGGATTTAGCACTTAGTGAGAGTGAAGCCATTTTAAAAAATCTGCACACTAAAGCCCAGCTCAAGCCACATGAGATTATTGAAGCTAAAGGACAGTTGAAAAAATTAGCCCCTGAGGTTGATTTGTCTAAAAATAAGGTTTTGAAAAAAGCCAAGAAAAAACGTGCTCCAAAAGTCGGTGATACAATTGTGGTTACTAGCTATGGACAAAGAGGGAGTCTTATCAAGTTATTAAAAGATGGACGTTGGGAGGCGCAAGTTGGTTTAATCAAGATGACGCTTAAAGAGGAAGAGTTTCAGATTGAAAGCGTTGAAAAATCTAAAGAGCCTAAGAAGAAACAAGTCCATGTTGTGAAAAAAACAAATGGACAAGGTCCGCGTGCTCGTTTGGATTTAAGAGGAATGCGCTATGAAGAAGCCATGATGGCACTAGATAGCTTTATTGATCAGGCATTATTGAATAACATGGCACAGGTTGACATTATCCACGGTATTGGAACAGGTGTTATTCGTGAGGGTGTTAGCCAATATTTAAGATGCAATAAGCATGTTAAAAGTTTTGGTTATGCCCCACAAAATGCAGGTGGATCTGGAGCAACCATTGCTAATCTAGGATAGCGTAGCAAATAGTGGAAAAAATCTGAGAAATCTGTAAAATATAAGTATGATTATCAATCAAAGGAGATTATTATGGTACAAGTATTAACAGATGCAAACTTCGAGTCAGAAACGAGTGAAGGGCTTGTTTTAGTTGATTTTTGGGCAACTTGGTGTGGTCCATGTTTGATGCAAGCTCCTATTCTTGAGCAATTAGCAGAGGAATTAGATGAAGATGAATTAAAAATTGTTAAAGTTGATGTTGATGAAAATCCAGCAACAGCTCAACAATTTGGCATCATGAGTATCCCAACGCTTTTATTTAAAAAAGATGGAGAAGTGGTTAAGCAAGTAGCAGGTGTTCATACCAAAGAACAAATCAAGGCTATTGTCGCAGAGTTAGCATAAAATAAGAAGCTAGATAAAGAAATCTAGCTTCTTATTTTTTATTTGTTAAGGAGATACTTACTCATTATTAGCAGTTTGATAGGCTTCCCACATTTTTTTCTGAGGGGTTGCAAAAGGGTAGGTGTCAAAATCCTTAGGTTTGAGCCATAGGAGCTCTTTTTGTTGATGGAGATCACTATCTTGAATCTCTCCTTCCAAGAGTTCAATTTCCCATTTTTGATGACTAAAGACATGTTTGACCAGTGGAAAACTTTTTTCTGACCAAATGGGTTGAATTTGATATTTTTCTTCAAAACTTATTTTTTGAGATAAGGTCATACTGCTTTTCTCTATATCTGCAAAGAGATTAAGTTGTTGTTCGACAAGTCTAGTTTCCAATAAAGGAAAAGACCAAAAACCAGATAGGAGTCCTTCTTTAGTGTTTTTTTGGAAGAGATAAGCACCTTCTGAATTTTTAATGACAAAGGCTTGTAAAAATCGAGGACGTGGCTTTTTCTTTGGTTCTTTGATAGGGTATTTATCCATTGTTCCGTTAAGATAGGCTGCGCTGAAGAATTTAATTGGGCTATCTTCTGGTCTAGGGTTTTTAGCCGATTCAATATCGGTCCCTAGATCCATCAAAGCTTGATTGAAATCACCAGGGCGCTCAGGATCAATTAGCTGTTCCATGATGGCTTGGAAAATTTTGCGGTTTGCAGGGACCCCAATATCATAATTTACTTCAAATAATCTAGCCATAACCCGCATGACATTCCCATCAACTGCAGGTTCAGGTAAGTTAAAGGCGATGCTAGCAATAGCTCCTGCAGTATAGGGGCCAATTCCCTTTAGAGAAGAAATTTCCTTAAAAGTTTTAGGAAATTTTCCATCAAAGTCTGACATGATTTGCTGGGCAGCTTGTTGCATATTGCGTACACGAGAATAGTACCCTAAACCTTCCCAAGCTTTTAAGAGTTTCTCTTCAGGCGCTTGAGCTAGATCTTTGATTGAAGGAAACCAGTCTAAAAATCGCTTATAGTAGGGGATAACTGTTTTGACCTGTGTTTGTTGAAGCATGATTTCAGACACCCAGATATGATAAGGGTCTTTACTGCGTCTCCAAGGCAAGTCCCGCTTTTCCCGATCATACCAGTCTAGTAGGGTCTTTCTGAAGGAGAGGATGGTTTTTTCATCCCACATGTCAATTCCATAATCTTTTAAATTTATCATGTGTCTATTTTATCAAATCACAAAAATAAGACAAATGAGCTGATTTTTTTACAGAAAAAGCTTGACTTTTGGAAGCGCATACATTATAATAAAGACAGAAAGAAGGATAAGAGATTTCCAAAGGAGAAAAAGCCTATGATGAAATTGAATATCGCACGGTACAAAAACGGAGACAGAGCCTAAAACGGTAGGCAACATTTATAACTTTATATCTCACCTTATGAGGTGGTCTTATGTTACATTTAAATCTATCGCGGTATAAAAATGGTGATTAGTGAAAGTGAGCTGTGAAACGACATGTCGGAGGAAAACAGTTATGCTTAGTATGAACTTAGGACGTTATAAAAATGGAGACACTTTAGGCTGTTGCAAAAAATAGCTTAAGGGGTGAATCCAATGTAAAATCAAGTGGTTTAAGTAGTATTTCTTTAAAACGTCGCCCAAAGAAAGTGAGGGACTGTCATGTTAAGATTTAATATCAGTCGCTATAAAAACGGAGACGAGTTGTAGTTCCTTAATATTAAGGAGGTTACTTTATGATTCTATGTAACGTATCACGGTATAAAAATGGTGATTTCTAACTGAAAATTTATAGAAGTAAGTAAAAATCGGAGGTATGTCGACATGCTAATGATGAATTTAAATCGCTATAAAAATGGAGATAAAGGAGTTTGATGACTCCTTATGAAATGACTCTGTAATCAAGAGTTTGGAAAGCGTTCTTGATGATCAGAGGAAAACCTTAGAGGATTAGTCCGTCCTCTAAGGTTTTTTTATTCTTCGATAGATTTTTCTTGCATAGTTTTATTTTTTAGCGTATAATAGTTTCTTGTGAGAATAACCTCACTTACTCATGACAAAGGATCATGAGTCATTAGACCAAAAGGAGGAACATATCAATGGCAAAATACGAAATTCTTTATATTATTCGTCCAAACATTGAAGAAGAAGCTAAAAACGCTTTGGTAGCACGCTTTGACTCTATCTTGACTGACAACGGTGCAACTGTTGTTGAATCAAAAGATTGGGAAAAACGTCGTCTTGCATACGAAATCCAAGATTTCCGTGAAGGACTTTACCACATCGTTAACGTTGAAGCAAACGACGATATCGCTCTTAACGAGTTTGACCGTCTTTCAAAAATCAACGGTGACATTCTTCGTCACATGATCGTTAAAGTAGACGCTTAATCACAAAGAGGGTAGTTTATGATTAATAATGTAGTACTTGTTGGTCGTATGACCCGCGATGCAGAACTTCGTTACACACCAAGTAACCAAGCAGTAGCAACTTTTACTTTAGCAGTTAACCGCAACTTTAAAAATCAAAATGGTGAACGAGAGGCGGATTTTATCAACTGTGTGATTTGGCGCCAGCAAGCTGAAAATCTAGCTAACTGGGCTAAAAAAGGCGCTCTTATTGGTGTTACAGGTCGTATTCAGACGCGTAACTACGATAATCAACAAGGTCAGCGTGTCTATGTAACCGAAGTGATTGCAGACTCTTTTCAAATTTTAGAGAGTCGTGCTACACGTGAAGGAAGCTCTGGGTCTTACCAGTCTAATAGCTTTGATCAAGGCTTTAATAGCCAACCATCAGGCTTCCAACAGCCTTCACAGTCACAAACGCCTAACTTTAGTCGAGATGAAAGTCCATTTGGAAATTCAAGCCCAATGGATATTTCAGATGACGATCTACCATTTTAATGGATTAAACGAACTAAATATATAAAGGAGAACTAAACATGGCTCAACAACGTCGTGGCGGATTCAAACGCCGTAAAAAAGTTGATTACATCGCAGCTAACAAAATTGAATATGTTGATTACAAAGATACTGAGCTTCTTAGCCGTTTCGTTTCAGAACGTGGTAAAATTCTTCCACGTCGTGTAACTGGAACTTCAGCTAAAAACCAACGTAAAGTAACAACAGCTATCAAACGTGCTCGCGTTATGGCTTTGATGCCTTTCGTAAACGAAGATTAATCAAAAGACCCATCTGGGTCTTTTTGTTTGACCTTATTTTTCTAAAGTATGTATGAGTTACAAATACATTTTTGCATAGTAAAAACAGTCAGTCTATTAATAGGATTTTAACCTAGCAAATAGACTGACTGCTTTTTTTGAAAATATCGATCTTATAGCTTATCTTTCTACAGTGAAAGAGCTTTGGACATTAAAATGCTTTTTAAAGAAGTAACGTCCTGCAAAAGCAGCAGCTCCTAATACAACCATCAATAAGGCAGGTAATTGAGGGTTAAACTGGGTAGGGAGTAAGCTGACTAATGAGACTAGGAGCACCCATCCAGCAAAAGAGAGAGTTAGAAGTCCAAGGTTTTTCCAAAAGTTTGGACGTTGTGAACGCTCTTTACCAAGGTGTCGATAAAAGAAATGGTAAGTTAGATACATTACCCCACCTCCTGCTAATCCAGTTGCAAGGAGAGTGAAGATGCCATATGGGATTTGGTTGCTATTGGTTAAAGCTAGAAAACCTTGGATAAGAGAGACAAGACCTAAGAAAAATAGCGCACTGTCGGTCCACATAAAGAGTGGTTTAGTGTTTTTAGGTTCTGTTGTACTTTGTGTTGTTGTCTCTTGTTGTGTGAAAGTTGCTGCCCAAGCAGTTGGGGCACCTAAAAATGTTCGGGCAGGGATACCTTTATTTTGCTGTTCTAAGATATCAGGCATAATATCATCTATAATAGCTTGGATTTCTTCTGTTGACTTTCCGTCTTTATGAAGTTGGTTTTTGGCAATGTGAATAAATTCTTGATTTTTCTTTGTTAAGTTTTCCATATTGTATTATTTTCCTTATTTTTGATGAGGTTAGAACCATTTTTTTCTGATAAAGTAGAGGACCATACAGGAACTAAGAGTAGCGGCGATAGCAACAACATACCAAAAGGCGTTATCTAGACCGTTTAAGGGCATGGTATTGTTTTTAAAGTTCATACCGTAGGCGGAGAAGATAACGGTTGGAATATCTAATGTCATTGTAACCAAAGCTAAGGTTTTCATGATGGTATTTTGGTTGTTGGAGATGATAGAGGCTGATGTCTCAGTCATGGCATTGAGGACGTTTTCGTAAATACCTGCCATCTCAATGGCCTGTTGTGTTTCAATCAAGGTGTCTTCAAGTAAGTCTTCGTCTTCGATGTATTTTTTAAGACTGGACGCATTACTTGACAGCTTTTTGACGATGCGTTCGTTCAGTTTGAGAGAGGCTTTTAGATAGACAATAGATTTTTCAAGCTCCATCATGTCGATGAGTTGCTCATTTCGTGTGGCACTTTCAAGTTGTGCTTCAATTTTATCACTTTGTCTGTCAATAGAACGAAGGGCTATTAGAAAGAGCTCGGCGTTACGATAAAGCAGTTGAAAAACAAACCGTGTCTTCATAAATGTATAGAAATTACGGATTCGCCTCTTGATGAAATTATCAAATAGGGTGAGATCTTCAAGACAGGTTGTGATCACCGCATTTTCTGTGACAATAATCCCTAAGGGGATGGTAACATAATAACTTTTGTTATTGCGTTCTTCATAGGTCGGCACGTCCACGAGGATAAGAGTGTAATCATCTTCAACAGAGATACGGGAAGTTTCTTCCGCATCGAGCGGTGCTCTAAGATCTGTAATATCGATGTTGAACTCTTTGGCTAGTTTGACGGACTCTTCCTGGGAAGGGTTGACAAGATTAATCCAAGCACCTGGCTCAAATGTATTGATTTCTTTAAATTCTGTTGCTGTTGAAAGAAACATTTGTTTCATTTTAAAGCCTCCCTGTTTGGTATTTGTAGTCTCGTCAAAGGCATACTGTTTTATTATACTATATTTTGAGATATTTTTGGGCATCAGATAGCATAAATTTGATATAATGGAAAGGAAAATTTGAGGAAAGAAATATAATACGATGCAAGATAAATTAGTGATTCATGGTGCAAGAGCTCATAATTTAAAAAATATTGATGTTGAGATTCCACGAGATAAATTGGTGGTCGTGACAGGCTTATCAGGTTCTGGTAAGTCTAGTCTAGCTTTTGATACGATTTATGCAGAAGGGCAACGTCGTTATGTGGAGTCTTTGTCAGCTTATGCCAGACAGTTCTTAGGGAATATGGAAAAGCCAGATGTGGATTCGATTGAAGGGCTTAGTCCTGCGATTTCTATTGACCAAAAAACAACGAGTAAAAATCCACGTTCCACAGTTGGAACAGCGACAGAAATTAATGATTATCTTCGTCTCTTGTATGCTCGTGTGGGGACTCCTTATTGTAAAAATGGTCATGGTGCAATCTCAGCCTCATCTGTAGAGCAAATTACAGATGAAGTATTAGCATTGCCTGAACGGACAAGAATGCAGATTTTAGCACCAATTGTCCGTCGTAAGAAGGGGCAGCACAAGACGATTTTTGAAAAAATTCAAAAAGATGGGTATGTGCGTGTTCGAGTAGATGGTGATATTTATGATATCTCTGAGGTGCCAGAATTATCCAAGAGTAAAATGCACACCATCGAAGTTGTGGTTGATCGTTTAGTCAACAAGGGCGGCATCAGAAGTAGATTGTTTGATTCTGTTGAAGCTGCCCTTCGTTTAGCGGATGGCTATGTGGTTATTGACACCATGGATGATCAGGAGCTACTCTTTTCAGAGCATTACTCTTGTCCAGTGTGTGGCTTTACTGTCCCAGAGTTAGAACCTAGGTTATTCTCCTTTAATGCTCCCTTTGGTTCTTGTGCGACCTGTGATGGTTTGGGTATTAAATTAGAAGTGGATATCGACCTAGTTGTTCCAGATGCTAAAAAAACACTACGTGAAGGTGCTTTAGCACCTTGGAATCCTATTTCTTCTAATTATTATCCTCAGATGTTAGAACAGGCTATGCAACATTTTGGTGTGGACATGGACACGCCTTTTGAGGACTTATCAGATGAGGATAAGGATTTGATTTTGAATGGCTCAGCTGGTCAGGAATTTCATTTTCATTATGAAAATGAGTTTGGTGGCGTAAGGGACATTGATATTCCTTTTGAGGGGGTACTGACCAATATCAATCGTCGTTTCCACGAGACGTCTAGTGACTATACTCGCACACAAATGCGAACTTATATGAATGAATTGACCTGTGCAACTTGTAAGGGTTATCGTTTGAGTGAGCAGGCTTTGTCTGTTAAAGTTGGAGGAGAAAAAGGTCTTCATATTGGTCAAGTGTCTGACTTGTCTATCGAAAAGCATCTGCAGTTACTAGAGGAATTAGTTTTAGGTAGAAACGAAGAAATTATTGCTAAGCCTATATTAAAAGAAATCAAGGATCGCTTAACTTTTTTGAATAATGTGGGGCTAAACTATTTGACCTTATCACGCTCTGCGGGGACCTTGTCTGGTGGAGAGAGTCAACGGATTAGGTTAGCAACCCAAATTGGATCAAACCTCAGTGGTGTCCTTTATGTTTTAGATGAGCCTTCTATCGGCCTTCATCAGCGTGATAATGATCGCTTAATTGCTAGTCTTAAAAAAATGCGTGATTTAGGAAATACTTTAATTGTGGTTGAGCATGATGAAGATACCATGAGAGAAGCGGATTGGTTGATTGATGTTGGTCCAGAAGCAGGTGTTTTTGGTGGGGAGATTGTTGCATCAGGCACTCCTGAACAGGTTGAGAACAATCCTCATTCGATCACAGGTCAATACTTGTCTGGTAAAAAAGCTATTCCAATTCCTGTAGAACGTCGTTCTGGAAATGGTCAAACAATCACTATAAAAGGTGCATCTGCCAATAATCTAAAAAACATTTCTGTTGCCATTCCACTTGGGAAATTTATCGCAGTGACAGGTGTTTCGGGGTCAGGAAAATCGACTCTTGTTAATGGTATTTTGAAAAAAGCGATTGCGCAAAAGCTAAATCGCAATGCTGACAAACCAGGAAAACATCAATCTATCTCTGGAATTGAGCAGATTGAGCGTTTAATTGATATTGATCAAAGTCCGATTGGACGAACACCACGTTCTAATCCTGCTACCTATACAGGAGTTTTTGACGACATTCGTGATCTTTTTGCTCAGACCAATGAGGCTAAGATTAGGGGTTACAAAAAAGGTCGTTTTTCATTTAACGTTAAAGGTGGACGTTGTGAAGCTTGTTCTGGTGATGGTATTATTAAAATTGAGATGCATTTTCTACCAGATGTCTATGTTCCTTGTGAGGTTTGTCATGGAACGCGCTATAATAGTGAGACCTTAGAAGTTCACTATAAGGAAAAAAATATTGCAGAAATCTTAGATATGACAGTTAATGATGCGGTCGAATTTTTTGCAGCTATTCCCAAAATTGCAAGAAAACTACAAACCATCCAAGATGTTGGTTTGGGCTATGTAACGTTAGGTCAACCAGCAACCACCTTATCAGGTGGTGAGGCGCAACGGATGAAGTTGGCTTCAGAGCTTCATAAGCGTTCAACAGGCAAGAGTTTTTACATTTTGGATGAACCGACAACAGGCTTACATACGCATGATATTGCTCGTTTGTTAGAAGTCTTGGCGCGATTTGCAGATGATGGAAATACTGTCTTGGTGATTGAGCATAATCTGGATGTGATTAAAACTGCAGACCATGTGATTGATCTTGGCCCAGAAGGGGGAGATGGTGGTGGAACAATTCTTGCCACAGGTACCCCAGAAGAAGTGGCAGAGATTAAAGGAAGTTATACAGGTCAGTATTTAAAAAACAAGTTGATATAAGATAAAAAGAAATCCGATTGGATTTCTTTTTTAGTAGCTGTCTTGCTTTATCGATCATAGTTTAGACTTAAGGCTAAAGGATTGTTCAAAATGATTTTTTGACTGAAAGATGAGCCTTGGAATAAATTGGTATTTCCCTTTATTTCTGCTATAATAGTTACAAAATCTTTGGAGGAATGGGATGCAAAATAGACTTAAAAAATTTGAAGCGAAACTTTCTGAGTCTCAGGTAGATGGTGTAGTAGTTTCTGGTCAAAATAATGTTTATTATTTAACAGGTTTTTGGGGAACAGAAGGGACTGTTTTTATTAGTAAAAGCCGTCGTCTTTTTTTAACAGATTCACGTTATAGTTTAATTGCAAAGGGTGTTGTGACGGGATTTGATATTATAGAAACTCGTTCTCCGTTAGAAGAAATTGCCAAGGTGATTAAAGCAGATGGGCTTAAGAGTATTGGATTTGATCAGCAAGTTAGCTATGCCTATTATCAAGAGTTGAAGGCCATTTTTGCAGATTATCAACTGGAAGGTATGGCTAATTTTATTGAAGACCTTCGTATGATTAAGGATGCTAGTGAGATTGCGACCATCCGTCGCGCTTGTCAGATTTCTGATCAGGCTTTTATGGATGTTTTGGATTTTATCAAACCTAATCAAACGACAGAGATGGAAGTGAATCACTTTTTAGATCACCGTATGCGTCAGTTGGGGGCTGAGGGAGCTTCATTTGAGTTTATTATTGCCTCGGGGCAACGTTCTGCCATGCCTCATGGTGTCGCATCGGATAAGGTGATTCAATCTGGTGAAACCTTGACTCTTGATTTTGGTTGCTACTATCAGCATTATGTGAGTGATATGACAAGGACCATTCATATTGGACATGTGACGGATGAGGAACGTGAGATTTATGAGATTTGTTTACGTGCCAACCAAGCTTTGATCCATCAAGCAAAAGAGGGGGTTAGCTACCGAGATTATGATCGAATCGCGCGTGATGTCATCAATGATGCTGGCTATGGTGCACATTTTACACATGGTATTGGGCATGGCATTGGATTAGACATTCATGAGTACCCTTATTTTGGTCATTCTGATGAAACGATAAAAGCAGGGATGGTTTTAACAGATGAGCCAGGTATTTACCTTGATGGTAAGTATGGTGTGCGTATTGAAGATGATCTTTTGATTACTGAAAAAGGATGTGAGGTCCTTACCCTTGCACCAAAAGAGTTAATTGTTCTTTAAGGAGTAACCGATGGAAAAAGAGCAACGTTTGTCTTGGCAAGATTATTTTATGGCAAATGCAGAGCTGATTTCTAAGCGTTCCACTTGTGACCGCGCTTTTGTCGGTGCCGTTTTGGTAAAAAATAATCGTATCATTGCAACAGGCTATAATGGTGGTGTTTCAGCTACTGAAAATTGTAATGAAGTTGGTCACAAAATGGAAGATGGGCATTGCATTCGCACGGTTCATGCTGAAATGAATGCCTTGATCCAATGTGCTAAGGAAGGGATTTCAACGAATCATACGGAGATTTATGTCACTCATTTTCCTTGTATCAACTGTACCAAGGCACTTTTACAAGCAGGAGTGTGTAAAATCACCTATAAAACCGCTTATCGTCAACATGACTTTGCTATTGCCTTGTTAGAAAAGAAAAATGTTCCCTATTTTCAACATGATGTCCCAAAGATTCTTTTGGGAGAGGATTAGTCTTTTTAAAAAGATTTGAGAATACAGGTGCAATATGATAAAATGAAGTGATAATAATTTTATAAAGAGGTATATAGATAATGATTGAAGCAAGCAAGCTAAAAGCTGGTATGACATTTGAAACAGCAGATGGAAAATTGATTCGTGTTCTTGAAGCTAGTCACCATAAACCAGGTAAAGGAAATACCATCATGCGTATGAAATTGCGTGATGTTCGTACAGGTTCAACTTTTGATACAAGCTACCGTCCAGAAGAAAAATTTGAGCAAGCTATTATTGAAACTGTTCCAGCTCAGTACCTATATCAAATGGACGATACAGCGTACTTCATGAACAATGAAACTTATGATCAGTATGAAATTCCAGTAGCAGCAATTGCAGATGAGTTGAAATTTATCCTTGAAAACTCAGAAGTTAAGATTCAATTTTACGGATCAGAGGTGATTGGTGTGACTGTTCCAACGACTGTTGAGTTGACAGTAACAGAAACACAACCATCTATCAAAGGAGCTACTGTTACAGGATCAGGTAAGCCAGCAACGCTTGAAACAGGTCTTGTGGTTAACGTTCCAGATTTTATTGAAGTAGGACAAAAATTGATTATCAACACTGCTGAAGGAACTTACGTGTCACGTGCTTAAGAAAAAGAGCGCTTTTCCACATTGGAGAACTGACTTTTTTAATCAACAGCTAGAAAGGAAAAGCTATGACAACTGAAACAATTGGAGAAATTGTCATTTCGCCTCGTGTTCTTGAGGTTATTACAGGAATTGCGGCGACAAAAGTTGAAGGAGTTCACTCACTTCATAATAAGAAAGTAGCAGATAGCTTCAGTAAAGAATCTTTTGGACGTGGTGTTTATTTAACAACAGCTGAAGATGGACAAGTATCAGCCGATATTTATGTTTATCTCCAGTATGGTGTAAATGTACCTGCGGTATCTATTGAGATTCAAAAAGCAGTTAAATCCGCTATCTATGATATGGCTGAGGTTAGTCTATCAATGGTTAATGTTCATATTGTTGGGATTGTTCCTGAAAAAACACCAAAACCAGAAATGAAATCGTTATTCGAAGAGGATTTCTTAGATGACTAGACATTTTATAGATTCCAGACGTGATTTACGTGAGCGTGCCTTCCAAGCTCTTTTTAGCCTAGAGTTTGGAGGCGAGTTTGTTAATGCCGCTAATCATACCTATATTTATGATAAAGAAGGCGATGAACATGAAGTGCCGGTCTTTCTCTTGAATCTGGTTAATGGGGTACTTGATCATCAGGCGGAGTTGGATGAGTTGATTTCAAAGTATTTGAAACAAGGTTGGTCCTTATCGCGTCTAACTTTAACGGATAAAACGATCCTCCGTTTAGGCTTATATGAGATGAAGTATTTTGAGGAAACTCCAGACCGTGTGGCTGTTAATGAGGCTATTGAAATTGCAAAAAAATACTCAGATGAAACATCAAGCCGTTTCATCAATGGCTTGTTAAGTCAGTTTATTGAAGATGAGTCATAAAAAAGTGATTGGAAATCCAATCACTTTTTTTATGCACTCGTTCCTGAAATAAGATTGACAGGTAGGATATAAGATTTTTCCAACTCTTCTTCAGGGGAGTTGATTTTTTTAAGAAGTAGCTCTACACAAAGATAAGCAATCTCCTTGAGAGGTTGTTTAATAGTTGTCAAGTCTGAAAAGAAATTTTCAATAAATGTTGTCCCATCATAACCGATAACTTTTAAATCATCTGGAATTGATAATCCCATCTCTTTGGCAATTCTAATGGTTAAAAGCGCGGTTAGGTCATCAGAGAGGAAAATGCCGTCAGGTTGCTCTTTTTGAAGGACCTGTTTAATCTCCATTTCTTTTCGAATAGGAGAAAAATTACTAGGAACATGAATAATTTTAGCAGTTGGTAATAGGGCTTCAAATCCCTCTTTTCGAAGTCCAGTTGGAGAATTGGAGTTATCATTTCCTGTAATCATGACGATTTTTTTGCAACCTAATTTTTCTAAAGTTTGAGCTGCCATCTTTCCACCTTCAAAGTTATCTGAGGAGACAATTGGAATATTTGGAGCTAGATTACGGTCAAAAGAGATGATGGGTGCCTCGACACGTTCATAATCATCGATACCAAGATTATGACTTCCAGAAATAATGCCGTCAACTTGATTGGCTTCAAGCATCTCTAAATATTCTTTTTCTTTACTAGGGTCTTTTTCACTATTGCAGATGATGGTTTTATAACCGTGATTAAACAACTCGATTTCCATATGTTCAATAAGTTCAGCGTAAAAGACATTGCTAATATTGGGAAAGATTAAACCGATTAATTTAGCGGATTTCCCTTGAAGTCCACGAGCTAGGCTATTTGGTTTATAACCTAGTGTTTTCATAGCTTCCTTTACTTTTTGGATAGTTTGTTGGGAAAGGTATCCTTTATTATTGATAACACGTGAAACAGTGGTAGGGCTAACACCTGCTAATTCAGCAACATCAGTAAGTTTTGCAACCATTTTAGTAACTTAATTCAAAGTATTTTCCAGTAGCTTCACCGCTAACTACAGCGATGCCGGATTGGTCTTCGTTAGGGAAGACACGGCCAGTAAATACTTTTTCTCCCTTGTTGATGAAAATTTCAAAGATTGATTTATCAATAAAAATATTAACAGTCGTATCACTGTTTTCAATGCTACATTCACGTGTTGTGCCAAATTCAAGTGCAAATGGTTGACCAGCTTCAGAACGATCGATCATCACTTTACCAGAAGCCGTATCAACTGTTAAATGGAGTCCTTTATGATTTTCATCGGCAAATAAAACTAGCTCTGTTTTACTGTCTTTTTTAAAGTTTAATTCAAGTTCGTAAGTATTTTGGCTAGTTTGACGCTCTGAAAAGTCCTCTTCGGTTTGACGTAATGAGGTGATGGCTTCGACTGGGTATTGATAAAGTTTCCCATCTTTAAGAGTGAGTTCTTTGACTAAGCTCATAGCACCTTGGTAATCAAACTGATCAGTAGGATAATCAACGTCAGGGAGTCCAATCCAGCTAACGGCTAAAGCACGTCCATCTGGGGTGTTAAATCCTTGTGTAGCGTAGCATTCAAAACCAGAGTCAAGGTTTAAAATGTTAGATGCTCCAACTAGAGCAGGTTTTTCTGTGTCAAACGATTGACAGATTTTATAGGTGTTTGGATAGATGTTGTCGTAATCCAACTCAGCTTTATCCAACCCTTGAGGGCTGTAAAGGAGGACTGGTTTATCATCGACAAAGACAAGGTTAGGGCATTCAATCATATACTCAGACCCTGTTCCACCAAAATCAAGGTCACCGACAAGTTCCCAGTTTTTAATGTCATTATTCACCGCTTTATAGAGTTTGATAAAGCCTTTTTTGTCGAGGCTCTGTGCGCCAACAATAGCATAGAACTGGCCTTTGTGATCAAAGATTTGCGGATCTCGGAAGTGTTCAGTAACATCGCTAGGTTGTTGAATAAGAACTTCTTCAAACTTTTCAATCTGACCATTTTTATCCATAAATGCCCCAACTTGAAGAGGGTCACGTACCCAGTTTTCATCACGAACATTTCCTGTATAGAAGATAAAGAGTTTTCCATCTATTTCATAAGCAGATCCTGAGTAAGCGCCGTGACTATCATGTGGGTGATCAGGAAGGAGTTTGGTTCCTGTTTCAGAAAAGTGAATCAAGTCATCTGAGACAGTATGGACCCATTGTTTTAGACCGTGTGCTGGACCATAAGGCCAGTTTTGGTAAAAAAGATGGAATTGTCCATTGAAGTAAGAAAAGCCGTTAGGGTCATTTAATAGTCCAGTTTTAGGCTCGATATGGTAATTGCTTAACCAAGGTGATTTTGCTTTATTTTCGTTTAGAGTTTTAATCTCTTCGTCTGTCCAGTCTTCATATCGACGGTAACGAGTCTCTTTAGGTAAATCCATAGTTTTTCCCTTTCTTCATAAAAACTTAGTACATCTATATAGTAAACGTTTTCCTTATAAAAAGCAAATTTTGAAAGCGATTTTAAAAAAAATCTGCAAAACGCTTGACATATCTTAAAAACATGATAAAATAGTTTTTGTAATAAAGTGAAACGCTTTCACGAAGAAAAAAAGAAAAAGGGGTTTTGCAAATGGATAACACACAAATTGCAAAAGAGGTTATTGAGGCTCTAGGCGGTCGCGATAACGTACGCAGTGTCGCTCACTGTGCAACTCGTCTGCGTGTCATGGTTGTTGATGAAGCAAAAATCGACAAAGACAAAGCAGAAAACATTGAGAAAGTTCAAGGTGCTTTCTTTAACTCTGGTCAATACCAATTGATTTTTGGTACTGGTACAGTTAATAAAATTTATGATGAGGTTGTCGCACTTGGTTTGCCAACGTCAACAACTTCTGAGCAAAAAGCAGAAGCAGCGAAACAAGGAAACTGGTTCCAACGTGCTATTCGTACTTTCGGTGATGTCTTTGTTCCAATCATTCCAGCTATCGTAGCGACAGGTCTCTTTATGGGTCTTCGTGGCTTACTTGGAGCATTTAATATTACCTTGCCTGAAGATTTGAACGTTTATTCACAAATCTTGACAGATACAGCTTTCATCGCTTTACCAGCTTTAGTTGTTTGGTCAACTTTCCGCGTATTTGGTGGTAACCCAGTTATCGGTATTGTTCTTGGGATGATGTTAATTTCTGGTTCACTTCCTAATGCTTGGGCGGTTGCCTCAGGTGGTGATGTCAAACCAACTATTTTCTTTGGATTTATTCCTGTAGTTGGTCTTCAAGGATCAGTTCTTCCAGCCTTCATCATTGGTATTTTGGGAGCTAAGCTTGAAAAAGCGATTCGTAAAGTTGTTCCAGATGTCTTTGATCTTTTGGTAACACCTTTCTTGACACTCTTTATCATGTCAATTCTTGGTCTATTTGTTATTGGACCAGTATTCCACGTCGTTGAAAACTACATCCTTGTCGGAACAAATGCTATTCTTTCATTGCCATTTGGTCTTGCTGGTTTGATTATTGGTGGTCTTCACCAAGTTATTGTGGTATCAGGTGTTCACCATATCTTCAACTTGCTTGAATCACAATTGATTGCTAGTACAAAAGCTGACCCATTTAACGCTATCATGACAGCGGCTATGACAGCTCAAGGTGCAGCGACTGTTGCCGTTGGTGTGAAAACTAAAAATGCTAAATTGAAAGCTCTTGCTTTCCCAGCAGCCCTATCAGCTTTCTTGGGTATTACTGAGCCTGCTATCTTTGGGGTTAACTTACGTTTCCGTAAACCATTCTTCCTATCACTTGGAGCTGGTGCCATCGGTGGTATGTTAGCATCACTTCTTGGTCTTGCCGGTACAGGTTTTGGTATCACTATCATTCCTGGTACGCTTCTTTACCTTAACGGTCAATTGCCACAATATCTTCTAATGGTTGCGGTATCATTTGCTCTTGGTTTTGCCTTCACTTACTTCTTTGGTTATGAGGACGAAGATACAACTGTAGCAGATAATCAAGAAACCACTAAGCTTGCAGAAGAAGCAACAACAGGTAACCTTGTTGAAGGAACTACAGCTGAAGTTATTGTGAACCCACTTGCAGGTCAAGTTGTTGATCTTAAAGATGTTAATGACCCTGTATTTTCAAGCGAAGCTATGGGGAAAGGTATTGCCATTAAACCAAGCGATAACACGGTTTATGCACCAGCAGACGGTACAATCTCCATCGCCTTTGAAACTGGTCATGCTTATGGTATTAAAACTGATAAAGGTGCTGAAATCCTTATTCACATCGGTATCGATACAGTATCTATGGATGGTAATGGTTTCACTCCAAAAGTAAAAGCTGATCAAAAAGTTAAAGCAGGGGATGTTTTGGCGACATTTGAACCAGCTAAAATCAAAGAAGCAGGTCTTGATGATACAACTATGATCATTGTAACCAACACAGCAGAATATGCTGAGGTAACACCACTTGCAACTGGTACAGTTGCTAAAGGTGCTGACCTTCTTGATTTGAAATAAAAATTTGATAAAGGGTTTAGGCAATTTTCTAGTCTAAATCCTTTTATCACGTTTTGAGGATTTCCAATTATCCTTGTTAGAAAAGGCTTTTCAGTTAGTAATTTTTTTGTTAAAATCGTATAAAAAGACAAATATAGAGGACATTTTTTATGACAAAATTATATGGTAGTTTAGAAGCTGGAGGAACAAAGTTTGTTTGTGCGGTCGGTGATGAAAATTTTCAAGTGATCGAAAAAACACAGTTTCCAACGACTACTCCATACGAAACAATTGAACGTACAGTAGAATTTTTTAAACGCTATGAAGATCGTCTAGCGGGTATTGCGATTGGCTCATTTGGTCCAATTGATATTGATCCTAACTCACAAACTTATGGTTATATCACCTCTACTCCAAAGCCACACTGGTCAAATGTTGATCTTCTTGGTTTAATTGCTAAGGAATTCAAGATTCCATTTTACTTTACAACGGATGTCAATTCGTCAGCTTATGGTGAGACACTTGTGCGTAAGGGTGTGAAAAGCCTTGTTTATTACACAATTGGAACAGGTATTGGTGCAGGTGCGATTCAAAATGGTGAGTTTATTGGTGGCATGGGTCATACTGAGGCAGGTCATACTTATGTGGCGCTCCATCCTTATGATGCTAAAAATGAGTTTGATGGGATGTGTCCATTTCATAATGGCTGCCTAGAAGGATTAGCTGCAGGACCATCACTTGAAGGGCGTACAGGCATTCGTGGTGAATTGATTGAATTAAACTCTGAGGTTTGGGATGTTCAAGCTTACTACATTGCACAAGCTGCAGTTCAAGCTACACTCCTTTATCGTCCGCAGGTCATTGTTTTTGGTGGTGGTGTCATGGCTCAAGAGCATATGTTGAATCGTGTTCGTGAAAAATTCACTGCTCTTATGAATGGTTATTTACCAGTTCCAGATGTGAAAGATTATATCGTTACACCAGCTGTTGCTGAAAATGGTTCAGCGACCCTAGGAAACTTCGCCCTAGCGAAGAAAATTTCAAATTAATAGTAAGAAACTTGGATTTAGTGTTGACTAGATTCAAGTTTTTTATTTTCTTTTATCTAGTTAGCAATGTATTTTTAAACCATATTGACTTACACGAAGAATAGTTTTAAAAAGAAAAGTATATAAAAATAAAATAAATGTATAGACATTTAAAAAATATTGTAGTATACTAGAGTCAGTTAAAGGGAAGGAGATCAAAAATGGCATTACTAGTATTTGATATTGGGGGCACGGCTGTCAAATACGCTCTGTATAAAGATAAAGAACTGCAAAGTACGAGGTCTTTTACAACCCCTTTGTCTTGGAAAGAAATGAAAGCGCTTCTATCGGAGGTGAAGCAGTCATTCAAAGGAGAGACTTTGGAAGGCGTTGCTATTAGTAGTCCTGGAGCAGTGGATGTTGAAGCAGGCGTGATTCGTGGTATTAGTGCTATTTCTTATATCCATGATTTTAAGATAGTAGAGGAACTGGAAGACTTGTTTCAGTTGCCCGTCACCATTGAAAATGATGCTAATTGCGCTGCCTTAGCTGAATTAACCTATGGAGTGGCAAAGTCTGCTAATACGGTACTCTTTTTTGTCATTGGTTCAGGAATAGGTGGTGCAGTGGCTATTGATGGCAAATTGCATAAGGGGATTAATCTTTTTGGGGGAGAATTCGGCTATATGATGCTGGATAAGGGCTATACCTTAAGCCAATCAGCTAGTCCAGTCCATGTGGCTAATCGTTATTCAAGCGAAAAGGATCTACCGACATCTATTTCAGGTCAGGAATTATTCCAATTGTCAGTTGACGGGGATGAAAGTGCCAGACAAGCAGTTGATAGCCTATTTCAAGCATTAGGAAAGGGAATTTTTAATGCAGCCTTGGTTTTAAATCCTGACTTGGTGGTTTTGGGAGGAGGACTTTCTAAACGTCCGGGTCTTGTGGAGGAAGTTTCTAAACAAATTGATCATCTACGAGAAAAAACTGGAGCACAAGATTTAACCATCTCTCTTGACACTTGCCAATTTTATAATGATGCCAACCTTCTTGGAGCAGTTACTCATTTTCAAAATAACATTGGGATAGAAAAATGAAATTAGAAAAACAGGACCGAATTGTCTTTTTTGGAGATTCGATTACAGAGTGGGGAAGAGATAAAGAAGATGCACAAAGTCTGGGATATGGCTATGTTCACTTTGTTGCTTCTCATTTACTCTTCCATTATCCTGACTACCGTTTTGAATTTTTCAACTGCGGTATCGGTGGAGACAAGGTTGCGGATTTGAATGCTCGTATCCATGACTGTCTTGATCTTCATCCAACTGTTCTGGTACTCATGGTGGGCATTAATGATGTTTGGCATAATGTTGGTCAAGAATCCTTCGGTAGTCAAACAGAACAGGACCGGTTTGAAGGAGAATACCGCAAGTTGCTGACAAGCCTGGTAAGGGCAGGTCTGCAACGAATCTTGGTTTTAGAACCCTTTGTTTTGCCCTATCCTATGGATCGCCAAGAATGGCGAGTGGATTTGGATCCAAAACTTCAGATCATTCGACGGTTGGTCAAGGAGTTCGGTTTGGAGTTTGTTGCCTTGGATGGTTTCTTGAATGAACAGGCTATTCTGTATTCCGCCCAATACTACACAGGCGATGACGGTGTTCATCCGACCTTGGCAGGTGCTACTGTGATTGGGGACGAAGTGCTGAAGAGACTAATTGTCTCTGAGGTTTAATAAATAGTAGACGAGTTAAGATCAGCAGGCTTTAGGAGTGGGGTATGTGTGCTGGTAATTGATTTTTTATCTTGAGTATAGTCACGAGCACCTTCCCAAATATAATGATATTATTTTTAGAATTTTAAAAGGAGAAAGGATCTAGTCAGATGAAAACATTTCCGAAAGATTTTTGGTGGGGAGCAGCCACATCAGGTCCCCAAAGCGAAGGGCGTTTTGCTAAAAAACATGCCAATATGTTTGACTACTGGTATGAGATAGAACCAGAAGCCTTCTATCATCAGGTTGGTCCAGATACGGCTTCCAACTTTTACAATAGTTTTCGTGAAGATATTGCTCTCATGAAAGAGGTTGGTCTTAACAGTGTGCGGACTTCTATTCAATGGACACGTCTGATTGATGATTTGGAAACTAATACAGTCAATCAGGATGCGGTTGCTTTCTACAATCAGGTGATTGATTGCTTTATTGAAAATGGTATTCGTCCGATTATGAACTTGCACCATTTTGACTTGCCAGTGGAGCTTTATCACAAATATGGTGGTTGGGAGTCTCGTCATGTGGTGGACCTCTATGTTGGATTTGCTGAACAAGCTTTCAAACACTTTGGTGACCGTGTCAAAGAATGGACGACCCACAATGAGCCTATGGTCGTTGTGGATGGAGAGTACCTCTATCAGTTCCATTATCCAAAATTGATTGATGGAAAAAAGGCTGTTCAGGTAGCTTACCATCTTAATCTTGCCTCTGCCAAAGCCATTGCCAAGTATCGTGAATTGGGCTTGGCCAAGAATGGGGGACGCATTGGTACAGTCTTAAATTTGACGCCTACCTATGCAGCCTCAGAAGCGCCAGCTGACCAAGAAGCAGCTAAATTTGCTGAACTATGGAACAACAAGATGTTCTTGGAGCCAGCTATTTACGGCCATTTTCCAGCAGAACTTGAAGAGGTCTTGACGCGCGACAAGGTTATTTGGGAAACAGCACCAGAAGACGCAGAGATTTTCAAGAACAATACAGTGGATTTCTTAGGAGTCAACTTTTACCATCCAAACCGCGTGAAGGCGCCAGACATCGCTCCAAATTCTGTTGGTGATTGGATGCCTACTCGCTACTATGATCATTATGATATGCCAGGACGTCGGATGAATATTGACAAGGGTTGGGAAATCTACCCAGAAGCCATGTATGATATTGCCATCAATATTCGTGACAATTACAAGAATATTCCATGGTTTGTTTCTGAAAATGGTATGGGGGTTTCAAGAGAAGAACGGTTCTTGGATGAGAGTGGTCAGATACAAGATGATTATCGGATTGATTTCATCCGTGAGCATCTAGAGTGTCTTCATAGAGGAATCGAAGAAGGATCAAATTGCTTTGGTTATCACCTCTGGACGCCGATTGATTGCTGGTCATGGACCAATGCCTATCGCAATCGCTATGGATTTATCTCAAATAATATTCATACGCAGGTGAAAACCATTAAAAAATCAGGGGAGTGGTTTAAAACGGTTGCGGAACAAAATAGTATTTAAAAATCAAAGAAGTCTACTAAACTAAGTAAAGGAGAATTAAAATGGCAAAAGCGTTAATTATTTGTGCAGCGGGGATGTCTTCATCTCTTATGGCTAAGAAAACAACAGACTATCTACAAGAACAAGGACATGATATCACTATCGAAGCGATCGGTGCGACCGAAGGAAATAAAGTGATCGAGAGTGCAGCTTATGATGTTTATCTCATTAGTCCACAAACACGGATGTATTTTAAGCAATTTGAGAAAATTGGTCAGAAAGTAGGGCGACCTGTTGTCCAAATTCCACCTCAAGCTTACGTCCCAATTCCAACAGGTATTCAAGGGCTTGGAAAAGTGGTTTTAGAGCAATTGTCATAATAGGAGAAGTTAGATGAACGCAGAAGAATTACAGGTTTCAGCCTTTGGGATTATCCTCCATAGCGGTACTGCTCGTTCAGATATCCATGAAGCGTTTGCCTTAATGAGAAGTGGCGACTATGAAGAGGCTGTTGAGAAACTAGAAAGTGCTAACAAGGAATTAGTTGAAGCTCACCATTCTCAAACGGAATTGTTACAACATTATGCTAGCGGTGTTGAGATAAAAATTGAGATTATCATGGTCCATGCACAGGACCATTTGATGACAACGATGACGTTGTTAGAAATTGCAAAAGAAATGCTGGAGTTACATCGAAAAATTAAGTTGTAAAAAATAGAGGAGATGAAAGAAGATGAATAAAATTCTAGATCAACTGAGTGATAAACTTTTACCAATTGCCAATGCCCTAGGATCAAATAAGTACCTAGCTGTACTAAGGGATGCCTTCATGCTATCTTTTCCAATAACCATGTTTGGTTCCTTGATTGTGGTTTTCAATAACTTGCCGTTTTTCAATGATGATACGAAAACCTTCCTTTACAATCTGCTCGGAAATGGTCAGATGGCAACCATGTCTATTATGACAGTCTTTGTTGTATTTGGTATTGGTTATTATCTTTCAAAGTCTTATGATGTTGAAGGGGTCTTTGGCGGTGCAGTTTCTCTTTCAAGTTTCTTGATATTGACACCATTTTTTATCGAACCTCAAAAAGGTGAAACGATCAGTGGTGTGCTTAGTTTAGATCGTCTTGGTGCTAAAGGGATGTTCTTAGGAATGATTACAGCCTTTGTTGCAGCAGAGTTGTATAGTCGCATGAGTAAAAAAGGTTGGCAAATTAAGATGCCAGATACTGTGCCACCTGCTGTTGCCAAATCATTTGCTGCCCTTATTCCAGGTACATTGACACTCTCAATCTTCCTTGCCCTACATGCCTGTGTGACTTACTTCTTCCATGTTAATCTCCATGATGTGATCTATAAAGTCATTCAAGCTCCAGTAATTGGTTTGGGAGGTAGTATTGGGGCAACTTTGATTGCTATCTTTGCTATTCAAATCATGTGGTTCTTTGGTTTACATGGACAAGTTCTCGTTAATTCAGTAATGGATCCAATTTGGAACACATTAAACCTTGAAAATTTGGAAGCCTTTCAAGCTGGTGAAGCCACACCACACATTATTAGTAAGTCCTTTATTGAAACCTTTACCGTTGGTTTAGGCGGTTCAGGGATGACCCTTGCTGTTGTTTTGATTATGGCATTTGTTCTTAAGAAAAAAGTGTATAAGGATGTTGGGCGACTAGCACTTGGAGCGGGCATCTTTAACGTTAACGAACCTGTTATCTTTGGTTTGCCGATTGTGATGAATGCGACGATTCTTATTCCTTGGATTGTAGCCCCAATTGTGGTAACAGCTATCAACTATACCGTTATGGTACTTGGAATTGTCCCAGCTCCAACAGGTGTCTCTGTACCATGGACAGTGCCTCTTTTTTTTAGCGGGATGATGGCAACTAATTCTATCATGGGTGGTCTTCTCCAATTGGTTGATGTTGTGATTGTTGGGCTGATTTGGTATCCTTTCCTTCGTGTACTAGACAAGCAAGAGGATTCTGTATTATAATAGGCATAAGAAGTGATGGAGTGAGGAGAAATCATGGCTAAAATAAGTAAGTATGAGGAAATAGCTAATATTCTCCGTGAAAGAATTGCACAAGGAGTCTATCCCGTAGACTCCTTATTGCCTACTCAAACGGAATTAGCGACAGAATTTCATGCTAGTCGGATGACTGTCAAAAAAGCTGTCGAGATCTTGACGATAGAAGGGTTAATCTATTCTAAACAAGGAAATGGCACAAAAGTATTAGATTCATCCTTTTGGAATCTTCGAGATACAAAAGTTAGGCTGAATAATTTTAATGGTTTGAGTAAGGACCTTGAAAAAGATGGTAGAATATTGACAAGCCGCATTATTAAATTTGAAGTGGCATTTCCCTCCAAAGAAATATCAGAACGCTTACAGATTGGCCTGACATCACCAGTTTATAACATCATTCGTCTTCGTATGTTGGATCAAGAGCCGTATGTCATCGAACATACCTACATGCCTTGTGCTTTAGTTCCAGGGCTTGATGAGGAGGTACTCCTACACTCCATCTATGACTATTTACATGAGACCTTAAACTTAAAATTTGTCGGTAGCTATAGGAATATTACGGCTGATAGAGCAGATGAGTATGATATGACCTATTTGAAATGTGACGAGACAACCCCAGTTCTTCAGGTAGAGCAGGCCGTTTATTTAGAAGATGGTCGTCCCGTCGAGTATTCTCGTAGTCGTAATCGTTACGATGTCAGAGGTTACTCATTGTTGGATGTTAAAAATATTTAGGAGGTTTGGTAATTGTGGAACCACTATTTTTAAAATCAGTGATGCAGGAAAAAATTTGGGGAGGTAGTCGTTTACGAGACGTTTTTGGCTACGATATTCCAAGTGAAAAGACAAGTGAGTATTGGGCGATTTCTGCTCATCCTAATGGCGTATCCATAGTGGAAAATGGGACTTATGCCGGCGTGCCCTTAGATCGTTTGTATCGTGAGCAACCTCAATTATTTGGAAATCCTAAGAGCGAGGTTTTTCCTTTATTAACAAAAATCCTAGATGCTGAGGATTGGTTAAGTGTGCAAGTTCATCCAGATGATGCTTACGGTCTAGCTCATGAAGGGGAGCTTGGAAAAACAGAGTGCTGGTATATTTTATCAGCAGAAGAAGGAGCTGAGATCATCTATGGACATACAGCTAAGAGCAAGGAAGAGTTGCAAGCTTTAATAGATAATAAAGACTGGGAGCATCTTTTGACGCGTATTCCTGTTAAAGCTGGTGATTTCTTCTATGTTCCAAGTGGTACCATGCATGCTATTGGAAAAGGCATCATGGTTCTTGAAACGCAGCAATCTAGCGACACAACTTACCGTGTCTATGATTTTGACAGACCTGATGATCAAGGGAACTTGCGTGAATTGCATTTAGACAAAGCAGTAGATGTTCTAACGATTGGCGAACCTGCCAATAGTAAGCCTGTTTCTTTACATGTGGATCGATTAGATAGTACCCTTTTGGTATCCAATGATTTCTTTACAGTTTATCATTGGACCTTGAGTGGTTTGGTTGAGTTTAAGCAAGTGGCGCCGTATTTATTAGTTAGTGTCATCGAAGGACAGGGGCGTCTAATTATTGATCAAACGGTTTATCCGATTCAAAAAGGCAGCCACTTTATTTTACCGCATACCGTCAAACACTGGTCGTTTGAGGGAGATAATTTAGAAGTAATTGCAAGTTACAGTCATGAGTAAAGTGATATAAAAGGATAATAGCATCTCAAAGGTTAGAGAATTTGTCTAACTTTTGAGGTGTGTTTTGTTTTTATATATAATGCAAGATGACACAACAAGTGCATGAAGAAAACTTTGTTTTTCAAATCCTGCTTTTTCATAACAGTTATATTTTTATTAATAATGTAGGTGAAGACGAGGAAAAATCAACATCCATATGCAATTATCATAAAAATATTTTGAAAATGTACACGGTTGGAAAAAAGTTATATGCATTTTCTTCATGCGTACGGCGTGAAGAAGCTAGTCTCAATGATTGAAGAAAAGTCTCAAATATGTTAAAATGGAGTGATAAGACTATCGAAAGGAATTCAGATGGCACATATTATACGCAGAATCATTGAAAATGAAAAAGGCGAATTAAGAAAATTAGAACGTATAGCAAAAAAAGTTGAAAGCTATGCGGATGAAATGGACAGCCTGTCAGATGCGGCTTTGCAAGCTAAGACAGAAGAATTTAAAGAGAGATACCAGTATGGTGAGAGTTTAGATGATCTTTTGCCAGAAGCATTTGCAGTTGTACGTGAAGCAGCTAAAAGGGTACTAGGCTTATATCCTTATCGTGTTCAAATCATGGGAGGTATTGTACTCCACCATGGTGATGTCCCAGAGATGCGTACGGGAGAAGGAAAAACCTTAACAGCTACCATGCCTGTTTATCTCAATGCTTTGTCAGGAGAAGGTGTACACGTTATCACAGTTAATGAGTACTTATCTGAACGTGATGCAACTGAAATGGGAGAATTGTATAGCTGGTTAGGGCTTTCGGTTGGAATTAACTTAGCAGCCAAATCGCCTTACGAAAAACGTCAAGCTTATCAATGTGATATTACTTATTCTACCAACTCTGAAGTTGGATTTGACTATCTTCGTGACAACATGGTGGTTCGTCAAGAGGATATGGTGCAACGACCATTAAATTTTGCAGTTGTCGATGAGGTTGACTCAGTCTTGATCGATGAAGCCAGAACACCACTGATTGTTTCTGGACCAGCCAGTTCTGATACTAATCAGTTGTATCATCGAGCAGATATGTTTGTAAAAACACTGGTTCGTGAAGACTACGCTATCGATGTTCAAACAAAGACCATCGGGCTTATGGATTCAGGAATTGATAAAGCAGAGGCTTATTTCCATCTTGATAATTTGTATGATATTGAAAATGTAGCCTTGACACATTTTATCGATAACGCCCTTCGTGCAAATTATATTATGGCCTTAGATGTTGATTATGTTGTTAGTCCAGAACAAGAGATTTTAATTGTTGATCAATTTACCGGTCGTACAATGGAAGGTCGTCGCTTCTCTGACGGTTTACACCAAGCTATTGAAGCTAAAGAAGGTGTTCCGATTCAAGATGAATCTAAGACAAGTGCTTCTATCACTTACCAAAATATGTTCCGTATGTATAAAAAGCTCTCGGGTATGACAGGGACAGGTAAGACGGAAGAGGAAGAGTTTCGTGAAATCTATAATATGCGTATTATTCCCATTCCGACAAACCGTCCGATTCAACGTATTGACCATCCTGATTTGTTGTATCCGACTCTGGAATCTAAATTTAATGCAGTTGTAGAAGATGTGAAACGTCGCTATGAAAAAGGACAGCCTGTTTTGGTTGGTACAGTTGCTGTTGAAACAAGTGATCTTATTTCTAAAAAATTAGTTGCAGCTGGTGTTCCACATGAAGTTTTAAATGCTAAAAACCACGAAAAAGAAGCACAGATTATTATGAATGCAGGTCAACGTGGTGCAGTTACCATTGCGACCAATATGGCTGGTCGTGGTACTGATATTAAGCTTGGAGCAGGTGTACTTGATCTAGGTGGCTTGTGTGTGATTGGAACGGAACGCCATGAGAGTCGTCGTATTGATAACCAGCTTCGTGGACGTGCAGGTCGTCAAGGGGACAAAGGAGAGTCGCAATTTTACCTTTCTCTTGAAGATGAATTGATGCGTCGTTTTGGTTCAGACCGTATCAAAGCCTTCTTAGATCGTATGAGTCTGGAAGAAGAGGATGCTGTGATTAAATCACGCATGTTTACTCGTCAAGTAGAATCCGCACAAAAACGTGTTGAGGGAAACAACTATGACATGCGTAAGCAAGTCCTTCAATATGATGATGTCATGCGTGAACAGCGTGAGATTATCTATGCAGAGCGTTATGATGTCATTACAGCTTTTCGTGATCTAGGACCAGAAATTCGCTCTATGATTGGACGTACCATTGATCGTCAAATTGATGCCCATTATGGTGCCAAAGAAGAAGGCTTAGAGGCTATCTTAAACTTTGCACGTTTAAATCTTGTTCCAGAAGACTCTATTTCGCTGGCTGATTTAACAGGTTTGAAAGCAGCTGAGCTAAAAGAAGAATTATATGATCGTGCTATGGAAGTCTATGATCGTCAAGTGGCTAAATTTAAAGGTGATATTGACAAGCTAATAGAGTTCCAAAAAGTATTGATTTTAATGGTCGTTGACAGCAAGTGGACTGACCATATTGATGCTTTGGATCAATTGCGTAACGCAGTCGGTCTTCGTGGTTATGCTCAAAATAACCCAATTGTCGAATATCAGACAGAAGGTTTCAAAATGTTTAACGACATGATTGGAGCAATTGAGTTTGATGTGACACGGACCATGATGAAAGCACAAATTCATGAAAATGTGGAACGCGAACGTGCGAGTCATCAAGCTACTACAACGGCAACGCAAAATATTGCGGCAAAATCAATTGGTGAAGAAGTATCAACAGAGAAACTAGATTTTAGTGGTGTTGGTCGCAATGATAAATGTCCATGTGGTTCTGGTAAGAAATTTAAAAACTGCCACGGACGACAACAATTATAAAGAGTAGGAAAAAATATGTCATTTAAAGCAACAAGTGAAAAAATTAATTTAGAAGATGTTAAAAGTGCTACACGTCTCACAGGCGATGTTCTAGCCAAAAAAGAATCACGCGATAAGGAATTAGAGGCCATTATGCGTGGAGAAGACGATCGTGTTCTTTTAGTGATTGGACCTTGTTCATCAGATAATGAAGAAGCTGTTTTAGAGTATGCTCATCGCTTGGCGAAACTTCAAGAAGAAGTGAAAGATCGTGTCTTTATGGTGATGCGTGTTTATACAGCTAAACCACGTACAAATGGTGATGGTTATAAAGGGCTAGTTCACCAACCAGATGCAAAAGGTGCACCAAACTTAATCAATGGTATTAAAGCAGTTCGTAACCTTCACTACCGTGTGATTACAGAAACCGGTATCACAACAGCAGATGAGATGCTTTACCCAGAGAATTTATCCCTTGTTGATGATTTGGTGTCTTATATTGCTATTGGAGCACGTTCGGTTGAAAACCAACAACACCGTTTTGTGGCTTCTGGAATTGATGTGCCAACAGGAATGAAAAATCCAACGTCAGGTAACTTAAACATTATGTTTAATGCCATGTATGCGGCACAAGCCCAACAAAACTTCTTGTTTAATGGGGAAGAAGTGCAAACAAGTGGTAACCCACTAGCACATGCTATCTTACGTGGTGCTGTTAATGAGTATGGTAAAAATATTCCAAACTATTACTACGACAATCTTCTTGAAACGATTGAAACGTATGAAAAGATGCAACTTGAAAATCCGTTTATCATGATTGATACTAACCATGATAACTCAGGCAAACATTACCTTGAGCAAGTGCGTATCGTTCGTCAAACACTCATTAATCGTAACTGGAATGAAAAAATTAGAAAATATGTTCGTGGTTTTATGATTGAGTCTTACCTTGAAGACGGTCGTCAAGATGAACCAGAAGTCTTTGGTAAGTCTATCACAGACCCATGTCTTGGTTGGGACAATACTGAACAGCTTGTTCATGAACTTTATGATTCGTTAGGAAAATAATTTATGGCAATTAGACAAAAAAGTGAGACCATTAAAGTCTCAGATGTGAAAGAACTTTCAAAACTATCTGGAGATGCTTTAGTTAAAAAAGAAGCACGTGATAAAGAATTGGCGGCAATTATCAAAGGAGAGGATGATCGTGTTCTCTTGGTGATTGGCCCTTGTTCATCGGATAATGAAGAAGCTGTTTTAGAGTATGCTCATCGTTTATCTAAATTACAAGAAGAAGTCAAAGATCGTATTTTTATGGTGATGCGTGTTTATACTGCAAAACCACGTACGAATGGTGATGGTTATAAAGGGCTGATGCACCAACCAGACACTTCTAAGTTACCTGATTTGATCAATGGGATTGCGGCTGTTCGTAACCTTCATTACCGTGTGATTACAGAGACAGGTTTAACAACGGCAGATGAGATGCTTTACCCATCTAATCTCCCTTTGGTAGATGACTTGGTCAGTTACCATGCGATTGGAGCGCGCTCTGTTGAAGATCAGGAACATCGTTTCGTGGCATCAGGTATCGATGTACCAACAGGTATGAAAAATCCAACATCAGGTAATTTGAATGTGATGTTCAACGGGATTTACGCAGCGCAATCAGCTCAAAACTTTATCTACCATAATGCTGAGGTGGAAACAGACGGTAATCCGCTTGCTCATGCGATTTTACGTGGAGCAACGAATGAGTATGGGGAAAATGAACCAAACTACTACTATGATGTCTTGCTCAAAGCTATTGCTCAGTATGAAAAAATGGGACTGAAAAATCCATTTATCGTTTTAGATACTAACCATGATAATTCAGGCAAACAGTACCTTGAACAGATGCGTATTGTCCGTCAGACTTTGATTAACCGTGATTGGAACGAAAAAATCAATAAATATGTTCGTGGTTTCATGATTGAGTCTTATCTTGAAGATGGTCGTCAAGATGAGCCAGAGGTATTTGGTAAATCCATTACAGATCCATGTTTGGGTTGGGAAAAAACAGAAAAAATGATTCGTGAAATCTATACAACACTAGGACATGATTCGTTTGAAGATTTAATCAAATAATAACAGGTAGTAAAAAGGAGTGGGGAAGAGGCTTATAAGCATTCCCCCTTCTTCTTTTTGGTGATAAGACGTATGATTGTAGGACACGGGATAGATTTACAAGAGATTAGTAAGATTCAGCAGGCTTATAAAAAAAATAAAAACTTTGTCACAAAGATATTGACAGCTAAGGAACAATTGGTTTTTGCTGATTTAATGGGAAAAAGGCAACTCACCTATTTAGCAGGGCGTTGGTCAGCCAAAGAAGCCTTTTCAAAAGCCTATGGAACGGGAATAGAGGTTAAGGGACTGCGATTTCAAGATTTAGAAATTTTATCAGATGCTAAAGGGGCACCTTATTTTTCAAAGCATCCCTTTTCAGGTTCTGTTCACGTGAGTATCAGTCATTCAGGAAATTTTGTCCAAGCTAGTGTTATTTTAGAGGAGGAAGTATGATTTCAAGTCCACATAGACCAACTGTTATTTATGTTGATTTGGAGGCAATTACCTACAATATCCATCAAGTTCAGTCTTCATTAGATAAAAAGACAAAAACTTTTGCTGTGGTTAAGGCTAATGCTTACGGTCATGGTGCAGTAGCGGTTTCAAGGGCAATTGAGTCACAAGTTGATGGCTTTTGTGTTTCGAATTTGGATGAAGCTTTGGAATTGCGAGAAGCAGGGATTAAAAAATCTATCTTAGTTTTAGGTGTCTTGATGCCAGAAGAGATTAATTTGGCCTTGGAGCATGATATCTGTCTAACCATTGCTAGTTTAGAGTGGCTTGATTTGGCTGAACGTAAAGGTATTGATTTAACAGGCTTATCTGTACATTTAAAAGTAGATTCAGGAATGGGACGGATTGGTTTTAGGACAGCAAATGATGTTAATCAAGCTTTAGCGATATTAGGGGATAAGGCAGCTTTTGTAGAAGGCATTTTTACCCATTTTGCGACAGCTGATGAAGCCTCAAAGGAGTATTTTGATACTCAACTCTCTCGTTTTAAAACAATTTTAACAGGTTTAGACTGGGTTCCAGAAATGATTCATGCCAGTAATTCTGCTACAAGTCTTTGGCATAAAGATACGGTTTTTAATGCTGTTCGTTTAGGGCTTGTGATTTATGGTCTTAATCCAAGTGGTACCATCCTTGAGTTGCCTTATGATTTAAAACCTGCCTTGAGCTTAGAGTCCGAATTGGTGCATGTGAAGGTCTTGTCTGAAGGAGAAGCAGTAGGTTACGGAGCAAGTTATCGAACAACTGAAGAAGAAGTGATTGGAACGATTCCTATTGGTTATGCAGATGGTTGGACCAGAGATATGCAAGGTTTTTGTGTGCTGGTAGATGGGGAGCCTTGCCCAATCGTTGGTCGTGTATCGATGGATCAAATCACGATTTCTTTACCAAAAGTGTATCCTTTAGGTACCAAAGTGACCTTAATTGGAACAAATAAGGAAAAAGTGATTTCTGCGACAGCTATTGCAGAAAAAAGAGGGACTATCAATTACGAAGTACTTTGTCTTCTTAGTGATCGCATTCCAAGAGATTATCTATAAAACAGGAGTGGGGTTAGGAAACTAACTCTGCTTTTTCAGTAGGAGAAGTATGTTATTAACAGATTCTTTAGCTGTCTTGTCAGGGATAGGCCCTAAGTCAGCAGAAAAATTTCAAAAATTATCTATTTTTACGATCAAAGATTTATTACTTTATTATCCTTTTCGGTATGAAGATTTTAAAGCGCGATCGGTGTTTGAGTTATTAGATGGTGAGAAAGCTGTCATTACAGGAACTGTAGTGACACCGGCTAATGTTCAATATTATGGGTTTAAGCGTAACCGTTTGTCATTTAAAGTACGACAGGGAGAGGCGGTCATTGCTGTTTCTTTTTTTAATCAACCTTATTGGCAAGATAAGGTGGTTGTTGGACAAGAAATTGCGGTGTTTGGAAAATGGGACCAAGCTAAAGGGGCTGTGACAGGCATGAAAATTTTAGTTCAGGTAGAAGACGAAA
>CAMCQB010000001.1 GCA_945876895.1 uncultured Streptococcus sp. | reverse complement strand
AAAAGGACTTTAACTTTTTTTAGTTCAAGTCATAGCTAGGCGAAGAGCTACTTCCTAATTGATAATTAAGAACCCTAGCACTGTATTTTAAGTTATAAAAGCTACTTCCTGTCTTCAATTATGAACAAAAACTTTGTGGATAGAGTCAATTTTATAAATGACTAAAAAGTCAGTTGCATGCAACCGACTCTTTTTCAGGACAAAGTTCTGTCCTTTACTTAACCTAATTTTTTCAATGACACATTGACTCAAAATCACACGATTCACTTCGCTACACAGCATTCTCTTTTGATAGGTAAAATTTCACCTCTGTTTGTTATCAATATTTGGAATATTCCTCTAACAACTCCTGATATTTTTCTTGCATGTCAGTAGGTGCTTCGTCGTAAGACTCTTCTAAGGTCTGCGGAGAATAATGACTATTTATGTAAACCTTCCCATTAGTTGCTAATAAAATTTGGTAGCTTGGTTTATTCATATCAATAATACTATCGTATAAATAACCATAGCCACTATAATTTGTTTTATTATGACGCTCCTCAACAGGAACAAGTTCGCTAATAACTGTTTCCTTCTCAGTTTTTAGATCAATAAAATTATTTTGACCAGAAGGAAGGTGATACAAACGAAATACACTTCTTGAATTTAAATCACTTATTTTATTACTTGATAAATCAACACCTAACAATGATACAGTATAGTTATCTTTCAAACGAATAAATTCTGATTGGCTGATGGTTTGACCTGTTTGATCATAAAAAACAACACTGTCTTGCTTTTGACTAATATCTCCATCGTCATACAATCCACTGATTCTCGTAAAAATGGAAGCATCAGAAGTTTCTACTGTTATCATATAGACGTGACCACTTTGGAAATTCTTGTCATAGCTAATATCGTTAAAACCACCGTTAACAACCATGGCATCTTTTCCATAACTACTCTCCTTGAGCCATTGCCCAAAACGTCGAGTGATATTATTGATATCATTATTACTCAGACTAACGCTTTCCAAGGTTGCATCCTCTTCAATATCCTGACCAACTTCCTTAATCTCTGACCCTTTGACCATTTTACTAGATTGGGATATAGCCTGATATAAACTGCTATTTACCATTGTCAAATTAACACTAGACCAGGGGAGTGATTTTCTCAATAATAATGTTCCTTGATTATTTGGTAAAGGAAGTCGCAGACTTGTTTTAACCTTTGGCATCTTAGAGGTCTCATGAACCTCACCGGTGCTCAGATTACTAATTTGATAAGTGCTATCTTCAACCATATATCTCACTTGGAAGCTTTCAACTTCATTTGTTTTTAGGTTCCTCGCTTGAGTTACATAAGCTACTCCTGGTTGCTTCAAAGCCTTCAATTGAAATAACTTACCAACACATACAAACGAGATAAAACAACTAAACAATAGCACCGTATAAACTTTCTTACTCATTTTTCCTACCTCTCTATATAAGATTATACCATTGTAAAAAGGTCTGGATCAAAATTTACCAGACCTTTTTACATTTAATTCCATTTTCTTAGCGCTATCAATTGACTTGACTAACATAATAGTTTGTTTTATTTTGCCCACCTGTGTAAGATTTGTCATTAGTTTTTATTGAAACAGTTTTATAAGTTTCTTTTGTTGTACTTATTAACACAGGAACCTTGATCTCATCACCTTCCTGACGCCAATCTGTTGGTTCTGACACAACTAGAGAAGGAGCTTCCATCCCCATAGGAGCTCTCATGATATAAACTAAGGTATTGTCCCCCTTAAATAAGAGATAGTGTGCTGATGATTTCTCTTTAGCTAGTGCTTTTAATTCATCAAGTGATAAATCAGTATAATTTTTCTCAATATTTTCTAGATTTGATAGCTCTCCTAATACATCTTCTTCATTATAGGTGCCGCTATCATAAGTATTATAATAATCAACAATTTTTGGCAAATCTTGTTTATAAATCCCTAACATCTCACTATCTGAATAAGCATAGATAGGATCGTCAAGCCCAAAATTCATCAGATAATATTTTCCAAAAACAGATGCATTTAAGGCAAGCTCCTTGATTTCAGAAATCTCTGATGATGATAATTTATCTGTCATCGATGACTGACTAGATGATGTACTTGAAGAAGAACTTACCTCAGTTGAGGAACTTGAAGAAGAGCTTGCATCAGTTGAGGAACTTGAAGAAGAACTTACCTCAGTTGAGGAACTCGAAGAACTGGTGCTCTCTTTTTGTTCTTCGATAACATTATCTAGAGAGGTGAGTTTTTGGTATTCTTTAAGTAAACGTGCATATTCTTTCTGCATGTCATCTGGAGCTTTTTGATAAACATCATCACTGTCTTTATTGGTATGGAAATAAACGACACCATTTGACCCTAAAATAATGCTGTAAGTTGGAACATCTTTATTGGTTAATTTATCCGCAACATAGTAGCGTCCATAATCCATCGCGCCAATTTGCTGTTCTTTAGGAACTGTGTTCGCAATAATGTGCGTAAATTCTTCATTTTTATCCGCATAATAGGCATGTTTTTTTTCAATCAAAGTATAGATGTTAAACGCCACTGCATTTTTAGTATAATCTTCTGCCTGATTACTAGCAAGATCATTACCAAGCACAGTGAGGTCGAATTGATCTTTTTTCTCAATAAGATTTTCTCCCCCAAGCTTCTGTGCATCAGCTAAATTACCACCAGGATACCACCCAATCGTTGTTAGCAATGGACCATCGACTGTCTTAACACTTAAAACTGTCGGAGAACCTGCACCATGATCAGGAGCTAGGTTAGAACGAACTGTAATGGCATCTTGTCCATACTTGCTAGTGTATAACCACTTCCCAAAGTGTTTTGTAATTTTATCAACTTCTTCATCACTTAAAGACGGAACTTTAGACTCTGTTTCGGTTTTTGAATCTGAACTATCCTTGGTACTAGCTTTGGCAGATGTGCTAGATTTGTTAGATGAGGACGTTGTACTTTCTGACTGAGACGCACTAGAGGAAGAACTAGACGTTTGACTGGTATCTTTTTGTTCTGTAGAAGCATCTTGTGACGAGCTGCTAGAAGATGCTGTCTGATTAACCGTTACATTTTGGACAATAGAGGTATTTTCTACTTGCTCATAAGTTGTAGATTCCACTAAAGTCAATTCTGCATACTGCCAAGGGTACACAGACCTCTGTAGGCGTAAAGAAAGATCTTGATCAGGAATCTTAAATTGAACGGCCTTATTTGATCCTGTGTCAACTTTACTAGTATAGCTTTCACCTGTTGTCGTATTAGTAATTTTATAGCCTTGATTATTTTTCATTCGTTGAACTTGATAAGTGACTTTCTTACCTGTCTTCTTATCTTTGACAGTGGTGCTATATACCACATCTGCGCTTGTTAATGAAGTGCTTTGCGTATACTTACCAAATGCTCCCGAGACTAAAAATACAGCAACTAATAACCCTAAATACTTTTTATTTTTCATACTTATCCTCCTAAGCAAATAAGTAACCTACAATAAAACCAAAAACAGCTACCAAAAAGACAATAGCTATTTTGAGCACTAACATCCATGTTTGGTTTAACTGTATGGTTGTTGATTGTGGCAAAACTTCAGAGCTTGTTCCAGGATGGACATCTCCTTTAGCACTAATAGGGCTTGGAAAACCAAGGTTTTTGGCATTTATAAACTCTTGTGGTTGGGGATCTCTACCATAAACAATCTGAAATTCCTTTGTCCATTCTTGTCCAGTCATTATCGTCTCCTATTTCTTTTTAAACCTCATTAGTAAAACAAATACTCCTGCATATATGATAGCATGAATTAACAAAATTATCCAATAATCCTCTATTGTACTTGATTGCACCTTAAACCACTGTAATTGTTCTTTGGGGATAGGAATGCCAAATTTTTGCATACTAGATGGCAAATGATAAAGATCATGGCTCATTGCAAATAAACGATGACCATAGCCCAAAAACATCATCTGCTCTATTCCCTTTATTGACTTTGGCAACTGCAAAATTGTACCAGCTAAAGAAAATTGAGAAATTCCTACAATAACTGCCAGAATAACAGAAGTAATTTCACTTTTTCCACTGATAGCAGAAATAATCAATCCTAAATAGTGAGCAGATAGAAACACCAAGATAGTGGTCAACAGTATTTCAATACCAAAATGAGATAACAGCTGTCCTTTATTTGGATAATCAAAATCAAACCATTTTAAAAGAACGAGATAAAATAACACAAAGACTAAACTTTCAACAATCGCTAATAAGCTATGAAAAAATATAGTCGCCAAAGAAAATTTTATTCGATCCAAGCCTGAGAAAAAATCTCTATCTAAAATCGCCCTCTCTTTACTGACCGTTATGCTAGTCTGAACTAAAATCAATAAACTAGATGAAAAAAGTAATAGAAAGGTCGTCATGCGACTTCCCTCAAAATAGGTTAAAAAATCTTTTTCTTGAATAAATAAAATTAAAGATTCAAAAGCCACTATCCCAATAATCACTTTAAGAAAATCTTGGTAACTGTTTTTAAATTTGTACCACTGTAATACCAATCCAGACATTGCCCCTCCTATATTTTATAAATACGCCCTGAACTATCTAGTTCTTGATATAAGTCTGCAATATTCAAATCTAAATATTTTTCAATCGCATAAGCATCCGTTGTCTTAAATTCCATCAAGAGATCTTGATAGCTTCCAACAAACTTAGGCAGTCCCTTAGAAAGAAAGATGATCCGATCAAAAATACTTAAATTTTCTGTATTATGTGTGATGACAATAATAGATTTTTCTCTAGTTTTTGCCAAAATTTTTAAAGTTCTTAATAAATTGCGATCACTTAAAGCATCTAAACCACTGGAAGGTTCATCTAAAATAAAATAAGGACGTTCGCTGAGCAACTCTACACCAATACTAACTCGCCTTTTTTGACCACCACTCAACTCTGAAATTTTTTTATCAGAAAATTCACTCAAACCTAAATCCGACATCGTTTTATTTATTCTGTCTTTCCGTTCTTTTGGATCTACATGTGAAAGATGGATACGACCATAATAATCAAAAGTTTCTGAAACTTTCAAATAAGTCCTAAGTAAGTTAGCTTGCGGCACATAACTCCAGTATTTAGCGTTCCCACTTAAAAGTTGACCATTTTCTAGTATCTGAAAATCTGAACAAGTTGGCTGATGTCGTTGCAGAAGAATTTCTGTGAGAGTCGTTTTTCCACTGCCTGAGGCTCCCAGTATTCCAACTAATTCTCCCGTTTTAACTGAGAAATCTAATTGATTAAATAATAATTCTTTACTGCCTTTATACTTAAAACAAATATGCTTAAATTCTAAAATACGTTCTCTCATAACTCTCCTAAATTAACACAAATAACAAGAAAAATACCAAAGCTAGGATCACAATCAAACTAGGACTTAACCCCAAGTAGAGTAAACCCACTAGCAAGACAATCAGACCTGTCATGGAAATCAAAACATTTTTAATAAGATATGATGTCTGAGGTGCTTTTGTTGGAGTCAGAGAGGAATTTTGAGAAACGCTGGACAAATAAGCTTCTTTGATGGCTTGATCATATTGCATCTTGGTTTCATCATTGATAAAAAAAGTTTTAGCTTTTTCTATAAAATCGATCATCTCTTGTGCTTTTATATGATCTAAACTATTTTGATTATTAATAGAATGTTGTCGCTGAGCTAATTCCTCTTGTTTCCGACTATAAAAATTATAAATTGTAGCAGCCGAATCCTCATAACTAAATTTATAGCCCAATTCATCCACAAATGGTAAATTTTGTTTCCTATCTAAGTCATAACAAGTATAAAAATCAATCATGATATAAATTTCTCAAAAATCAAGCGAAGTTGTGTATCTTCCTCAATTTTTTCCACTTTTTCTCTTTTTAAATCAGCATCTGCTGTCACAGATAGCAACTCTTTTTGTGTCAAACTGTCATAAATAGTAATATGAATAATCTGCTCATCATCGAAATGAAAAACAACCTTTCCTAATGCTTGACCCTTTAAACGTGGCTGATCTAACCTTGCTTCCAAATCTCCTAAAAATCGAACACTCATAGGATTGGTATAGTTTCCTTCTGTTACACGAATTTTAAACTGCTGTTGACCATCAGCAACTGCAAAAAATTCTTTTTCCTTTGTATGTGGGATTTGTGTATTCTTATCAACAATGACACTATTATAATAATCACCAACAAAGTCGAATGCTTGATGATCCATCTTTTTAAAGAGGATTCCCAATCCATGTGAGGTAACATCTCTGATATGATACTCTTCCTCCTCATCGTCATCGTTAAAGCTAACATGATGGTTCACCATTAAGTCAGCGATAATACTTGCTCCTTCAGACACTATAGTATCAGGATTTAAGTCATATCGTGGTTTCTGACCGCTAATTTTTTCAATCATTTCACGAACCACAGGCATCCGTGTTGAGCCACCGACCAATAAAATATGATCAATTTCAGACCAAATAAGACCCGCGTGCATCAAGGCATCCTCAGTCTTAATCTGAGTATCTTTCATCAATTTTGATGTTATCTGCTTAAAGTCATCACGTGTAACCTCTACACCATACGAACCTTCTGCAGTCACTTTTTCATAAAAAACTGATGAATTAACAGACAGTTGTATTTTCATTTTTTCAGCTTGATAACGTAATTGCATTCTTTCTTGATCCGACAACCTTGTCATGTTCAAACCTTGCTTTTCTAATTCGGCACTGATAAACTTGACCAGCTCTTGATCAAAATTCAATCCACCTAAACGGTGGTTACCATCTGTTGCCAAAATATCATAGCGTTGATCAGAAACATCCATAATCGTCACATCAAAGGTACCCCCACCTAAATCATAAACAAGGACCTTTCCTGAAATGTTATGTTGAGCCACATAAGCAATAGCTGCAGCAGTTGGCTCATTGATGATTCTCAAAACATTAAAGTTAGCCAAGCGCCCTGCTAATTTCGTCGCCGCACGTTGATCTGATGTAAAATAAGCTGGTACGGTAATAACGGCATCTGTGATCGGCTCTTCTAAATTGAGTTCTTGTGAAAACACATCCAGTCTCTTTTTAAACTCATGGAGTAAAAGAGCAGATAAAACAGTAGAATTTAACCGTGTTTTATCTGGTGTCTCACTTTCTATATTTTTAGCAATATCACGCTTAAAATCCTGCTTAAAATACTCTACACGTCCCACCTCAGTACCACGATGAATAGCATCACTACCTGTAAAAACTCTGTCTTTTCCAGCTATCTGAGTAAAATATAAAGCCGATTTCAAGACCTTATCGTCTTGAGCTCCCATCGGGATAATTCTTGGTTGGCCATTATCGATGATAGCCATAGAAGAATTTGTTGTTCCTAAATCAATTCCTACTGCTCTTTTCATATTCTGATCTCCTTTTTGATCACGCATTATTTAGTAAAAAGAGAGCTAGGTTTCCCCATCTCTCAATTGATTATTTATCGTAACGTACTAGTTGAGGATAATTGTTGGCTAGCACCATTTGAGCCGCTAATTAAAAATTGCGTATAATAATCTGAACTATCCATATCAACACTACCATCTCCAACATAGTTAACAATACTAGACCAAGAAAACTCTTGGATTAGACTGCCCGAATTCCTGTGTTGACTAGTATAAGTATAATAAAAATCATAGGTTACTGTGAAGTCAACTTGGTAACTATACTTTCCAAGTGCTTTGACATCTGTAATCTTGATATTGGTAAAATTGATGCTATCTGCCGCTCTATTTTGTGCCTTTTTCATATTAACATCAATCACTTCTTTAACATCTCTATAAAATGAGTTTTCAGTCGTATTCTCAAAAACGACCTCTAGTCCATTTGGAACAATAAACGTATCTGCATAACTCTCCATTTTAGAGTAGGCTAATTCGATTACCTTTTTAGCAGAAAGTTCATCTAATACCCCTTCTGCTTTTAGTGAAACAATGCCACCATCACTAATATCTGATGCTGTTATTGCTTGTGTTTTTTGTACATCCTGACCAAGTTGTTTGGTCACATACAGTTGCTGATCATTGGTCATCAATAATTGGTTAGATTTATATTCACCATTTGTTAATTGACCAATTTTTTTATCTTCTAAATAAAGATCACCATCTTTTAGATTACTAGTTACTGTAAAGCTTTTTTTCAAAAGGTCCAACGAGAAGCTGGTATTTTGATCCACAATCTTACTATTTTTTAGGTTAATCTTTTGATGATCAATTTCTCCCTTAGCTGAAACACTGTACTCTCCAGGATATTGATGTTTCAAAATCTTACGAAATTCAGAGGAAGTTATTTTAGAAAACGCCTTATCATTGATCAAAACTTCTAGATTTTTGGTATTTGATGTCACTTCAATATCAACTGGTGTGACAGCGACTTTCCAATCTGGAAAAATCAAATATTTTCGACCAGCCTTCACCATAGTATCCCCAGATAAAAGGTCTTTTTGTTGATGAGGGACTGTCGAGGAGGGACGATGATAACGTAAATCAGAAGTTTTTATAGGTTTTTTAGTGTCACTCCATACCTCATACTGAAGAGAGGCCTCAAAATCATGACCAGCCACTTTCAAATAGCGCTCTGCCACAGCTTTTCTAGAATAATACTGACTTCCTAATAAAAAAACTGATAAGAAAAGGACACTAAATATCATCAGCGTAGTCAGAATGCCCCACTGAAAAGTGGTCAGTTTTCTTTTCTTTGATGGTTGAGATAAAAATGGTGTGATGGTTGTTAATTGAAATTGATTCGCTTTCGCTATTTGAAATTCTTCTATAGACGGCTTACGCCCAACGTACTTTTCAAAAGCATCCAACCATTCCATTTGTGCTTTCTGTACAGATACAGTTTGATGAGATAATTCCTCAAGCGAGAAGCCTTTTTTCTTCGCCTGTTCAAATTCTGGAAAATAAGGATCTCTTCCATAAGCCTCACGAAAGGCTGATAACCATTTATCTTTATTGCTCATATTGACTTACCGTTTAATAAAAACTAATAAGATTAGAAAAAAGATTTGCTACGTATTCAGCAGCGATAGTTGAAGCAATTAAACCAAAAATGAACATCACTACAGCATTGACCAAAATAGCTAGAATATATTTATAAAACATGTCCATTTCAGAAACATCTCGTGAATGCGCTAGAGCAAAGACGCTTGCTATGCCAAATAAAACAATGCTAGCAATCACCAACAAACTAGACAAACTATAAACACCAATAAGAGTAAACAAGCTTGCTAATCCCATCAATAAAACGTTAATTGAAAAAAGACGACCATACCATTCAATACTTTTAGCAAACGTAAATTCTGCATCACGATACACTAAACGCTTCGCTACAAAGCCTGAAAAGACAACAGAGAAAATATACAAACCTGAAGCTACAAAAATCGCGATAAAAGCAGAAAAACCTACTGGATTTGATGCTGTCTGTGCTTGATTAAATAATGAGCTGAGGTTATTTTGAAAGCTTGCACCTGTACTCCCTATTTTTCTAGCCACAATAAAAATGGTTAAAGTATAAAATAAGGTTAGAAATCCAAGTGCTATCCATCCATTATAAGCATTGGTCTCAACTTCTGATGTTGGAGATTTCCATGCCGAAAGTAACCATTTCCAAAAATCACCTGCTGTTTTTTTAGTTTGCTGCTGAAATTCAGGGTTTAACACAGGAGAGGGTTTTCCTACTTGGGCATTCATAGTCTGTTGAGTCGGAACCTGCTGAGAACTAGCATATACTTGTTGATTTAGCTGCACAGTGTTAGAAGATGGAATTGGCTCCTCAGCAACATCATAAATAGGCGACGTCACTGATTCTACTAAAGGGGCTTCCTCTTGAAAATCTCCATTAGCTAGAGCTTGTGCAATTTCCACATCGGTTGCTGCTCTTCCATTGATAGCCTCAAAATATTCCAACCAATCTGTCTTTTTCATCTTTTTCTCCTTTAGTTTGACAATAAAATTTCCTTTATTATATAATTTTTATTCGCCTTTTTCAATATCATCAGCTATCCTAAAAATTTAAAAAGAAAAAACTGATCTGATTATTAGAAAATCAATCTAACAATCAAATCAGCTTATGAAATCTCAAATATTTCTTATTTTGCTTCAATCAAACCTAACTCGCCATCCTCGCGACGATAGAGAACCTTGGTCGCATTGTCTTCAGCATCAGTGTAGATGAAGAAATCATGTCCCAATAAATCCATTTGAAGAAGGGCTTCTTCAACATCCATTGGTTTTAAATTGACATGTTTTGTCCGAACGACTTGAAGTCCTGTTTCCTCTTCAACAACCTCAGCTTCAAACTCTGTTGTGAAGACTTGTCCAGCGGATACTTTCTCACGATGCTTTTTAGCAATTTTTGTTTTATTCTTACGAATCTGACGTTCAATCTTGTCAACAACGAGGTCAACTGAGCCATACATATCTTGAGAAACATCCTCTGCACGAAGTGTGAGTGAATCAAGCAAAATAGTTACTTCCACTTTTGCAGTTTTTTCACGATAAACTTTCAAGTTCACGCGCGCATCCAACTCTTGATCAGCATGGAAATATTTCTCGACTTTGCTAAGCTTAGATTCAACATAGCTGCGGATAGCATCTGTTACTTCAATGTTTTCACCACGAATACTATATTTAATCATAAGATACCTCTTTCTTGTGCTTTAGCACTTTCTTTACACTCTTATTATAACGCTTTCACGAAAAATTGCAAGCGTTTTTTATCTTGAAAGAGAAAAACTTTTGATTTTTTTCACATTTTTTTCAGTAAAGAGCGTTTTCATTAGAGCGATTGTACTTCCTGTTGTATAAATATCATCTACAATAAGTATTTTACTGGGTAAAGCTTGATGTTTTCTTAATCTAAATATCTGATGACTAGCTAAACGCTCTTGTTTTGTTTTACTCGATTGCTTTTTAGAGTCCTTTTTTAACACCAAGTTTTGATAGGGTAATCCTGCAAACTCTAAAAGAGCTGTTACTTGATTAAATCCCCTCTCTTGATAGCGCTCTTCACTCACAGGAACTGGTACAATAGTGTAGCCTTTGTATTTCTTTAAAACTTGCTTTAACTCCCTTGAAAAAACAGCAGCAAGATGGTAATCACCTTGAAATTTAAAGCGGCTAAAATACTCTTTCATTTGTTTGTCATAGACATAGAGTGCTTCATGTGCGACTAGCTCTCCCTTCTTTTCCCACATTAAGCAATCTTGACAAACTGGGTCTTGATGAGCTCGAAAACATCTTAGACAATGCTTGCCAGTGATTCTTTGAAATTGATTTTTACACTCTTGACAACTATTGTTTCTTTCTGAGCGTAACAGAAAAATATCTAGAAAACCTATTTGATAAGAAATTTCTTGATGACATAGTAAGCAAAGCATCAAAACCCACCTTTTTTATTCATAACTTTAATCTCACGAATCGCTTTTTTCATTGCTCGGCTAATACCATCATGAAAAAAGAGCAATTCTCCATAAGGGCGCTCACTTGCCCGTCCTACTCTTCCCGAAATCTGAACCAAAGAAGACGATTGAAATAAACGATGATTTGCCTCTAGTACAAAAACATCGACACATGGAAAGGTCACTCCCCGTTCTAAAATCGTTGTAGCAACTAGGACATTCAACTTCCCTGTTCTAAATGCTTCAACTTGCTCTGAGCGTGTTAGTGTTTGACTAGAAACAAAACCTATAGCTTCTTTGGGATACAGCTGTGATAAGAGCTTAACAAAATGACTCCCCTCTTCAATATTAGGATAAAAAATTAAGAGAGGGTAACCTGTTTTTCTTTGTCGTTCAAAATAATAACGCCATTTTTTAGAAAGTCTTTGCTTTTGTCTCAACTTCTTCCAATCTCCTAGCCAAACGGTTTTAGGAACCACTAAGGGATGACTATGAAATCGTCTTGCTAAATCCACCTTTTTGATAACTTTTTTTCTCACTTGTTTATCTAGTTCATCTGTTGAAGTAGCAGTCAAAAAGACTTTCACTCCTTCTTTTTTCAAACTACTGTCCACGGCATGATAGAGCATTTTATTATCGACAAAAGGAAAGGCATCCACTTCATCTATAATGATTAGGTCAAAGGCTCGATAAAATTTCAAAAGTTGGTGAGTCGTCGCAATCACCAAAGGACTTCTAACATAGCGCTCGCTCTCACCATGTAAAAGAGAAATAGGACAGGAAAAATCCTTACTCAACCGTTTATATAACTCAACACAAACATCACGCCTGGGGCTAACTAAGGCAATGGCATGCCCCTTTTTTAACTCTTGATTTAAGGTCTGATAAATCATTTCTGTTTTACCTGCACCTGTGACAGCATGAACTAAAATCGCTTCTTTTTGATCCACTGCTTTTAAAAGAACGTCTGATACTTCTTTTTGATAAGGTGTCAGTTGGCCTTTCCAAATCAGATAATCGTTTTTTGGAAAAACATCTTGCTTAAAATAATAGATAGGCTCTCCTTCAGTCACCCTTCCGAAGACCAAACAAACCCGACAATACTTTTTTCCACTAGGCAAAACATACTTGACCTGATTAGCGCAACGGCCACACCACCATTGACCTCTTTTCTTCTTTAGGGCGGGAAGCTGACTTGCTAATTCTTGCTCCTCTAAGTTTAGTTGAGATTTAACAAACCAGCGACCGTATTTATTTTCTAACATTTCCATCACTATTTTATTCGTTATCTCTTTGTCAAATGAGCTAAAAAATTGTAAAATTTTCTTATGAACTATAAAACTATCAAACAAAACGGCTCTGCCGAGGAAGAAATTAAAAAATCACGGTTTATTTGTCAGCTTAAACGGATTAGTAGCGAAGAAGAAGGACGAGACTTCATCGCTCAAATCAAAAAAGAACACTATAAAGCCACTCATTGCTGCTCTGCTATGATCATTGGCGAAGACGGCCAACTCAAACGCTCTAATGACGACGGAGAACCTAGCGGCACTGCTGGTGTTCCTATGTTAACCGTTTTGGAAAAACAAGGGATCACTAATGTTGTTGCTGTTGTCACACGTTATTTTGGTGGGGTTAAACTGGGGGCCGGAGGGCTTATTCGCGCTTATGCAGGTAGCGTTGCCAATGGCTTGCGTGAAATTGGTATTGTTGAAGTAAAAGAATTACAAGGCTTAAAAATTGAACTCACCTATCCCCAATATCAAAATTTCTCCAACTTTTTACAAAGCGAAGGCTTACAAGAATTTGATCCTGATTTCTCTGTCAACGTCACAACTCAGATTTATCTAGACGATGAAAAAGTTACCGAAGTGTCCAATAAACTCATCGAATTCTATCATGGGAAGGTCGTGATTGAAAAAGGTGATAAAAAATTAGTCGAACTTCCTATCCCAACTAACTGATAACTTCTCTTTATCACGGTGATAAAAAATAAGTATTTTACTTTATATCTTATAAGGACTATACTGATATCTATAAACTATTATCGAGGTAAAGCACATGACAAAAATTTATCAAAATATCACAGAATTGGTTGGAAAAACTCCCATTATCAAATTAAATCATCTCGTACCTGAAGGCGCAGCCGATGTTTATGTCAAACTAGAAGCTTTTAACCCAGGATCTTCCGTTAAAGATCGTATTGCCTTAGCCATGATCGAAGATGCTGAAAAAGCGGAAACTATCAAACCAGGAGACACCATTGTTGAGCCAACAAGTGGAAATACAGGAATTGGGCTAGCTTGGGTCGGAGCTGCTAAAGGATATAAAGTTATCATCGTCATGCCTGAAACCATGAGTGTCGAGCGTCGAAAAATCATTCAAGCTTACGGGGCAGAGTTGGTTCTAACTCCAGGTAGCGAAGGGATGAAGGGAGCAATTGCTAAAGCTCAAGAAATTGCAGAAGAAAAAAATGGATGGGTTCCTTTCCAATTTGTCAATCCTTCTAACCCTAAAATTCATGAAGAAACAACAGGTGTTGAAATCATTGAAGCATTTGGAGAAACAGGACTAGATGCTTTTGTTTCAGGAATTGGAACTGGCGGAACAATTTCTGGTGTTTCCCACATTTTAAAAAAAGCTAACCCTGATGTCAAAATTTATGCCGTTGAAGCTGATGAGTCAGCAGTTCTCTCAGGTGAAGCTCCTGGACCACACAAAATCCAAGGAATCTCAGCTGGCTTCATCCCAGAAACACTTGATACAGATGCTTATGACCAGATTATTCGTGTAAAGTCAGATGATGCTCTTGCAACAGGACGTGCAATTGGAGGTAAAGAAGGTTTCCTTGTGGGAATTTCTTCTGGAGCAGCCATCCATGCAGCACTCGAAGTCGCAAAAGAATTAGGAACTGGTAAAAAAGTACTTGCAATTTTAGCTGATAATGGTGAACGCTATCTCTCTACAGCTCTCTATGATTTTGAAGTGTAGTATATTAAAGTAAGGTATTTATCCTTACTTTTTTTATGCAAAGAAAACAAAACTCAGGCTAGAAATCTAGCCTGAGTTTATTAATCTTTATTCAAATACTCGATAGCTTCCTTAGTCCAAATTGGTAAGTGTTCCTCTAAAGGTTTAAATCCAATCTTATAGCGACTATTTGAAAAACGGTGACGATGTTGAAAGTGATGCTTCTCCTCCTCAAGTGTTCGAAGGGAGAGACTAGCTTTTTGAGTAAATTCATCAAAATCAACCACTTGAACCAGCACATCTTGTCCAACGCTTAAGACATGGTAAATATTGTCAATATAACCTGTCTTAATTTCTGATATATGAATCAAACCCATCGTACCATTTTCAAGACTGACAAAGGCGCCATAAGGCTTAATCCCTGTAATGGTTCCTCTGACTTTTTGACCAATTTTCATTAGTCCACAACCTCTACACCAAGAATAACAACATCTTCTTTTGGCTTATCGGCACTGTCTGTTTCCACTGCGGAAATGGCATCTAGCACTTCAAATGAAGCCTCATCTGCTAACTGACCAAAAACAGTGTGGCGACGATCTAGGTGAGGAGTACCACCATTAACATAAACCTCAGCAATTTCTTTTGGCCATCCACCACGCTCTAACTCCTTAGCATTATAAGGGAAGTTTTTATTTTGAACAATAAAGAATTGACTGCCGTTAGTATTTGGTCCTGCGTTTGCCATGGAAAGAGCCCCACGTAAATTATACAATTCTTCTGAAAATTCATCTTCAAAGCTCTCGCCGTAGATGGCCTCTCCTCCCATCCCTGTTCCTGTTGGGTCACCACCTTGAATCATAAAATCTTTAATAATGCGGTGGAAAATGACACCATCATAGTAGCCATCTTTTGACAAAGCAATAAAGTTTGCTACTGTTTTAGGAGCTTGTTCAGGGAATAATTTAACGACTAAATCACCGTGATTCGTTTTAATAGTGGCTTTTGGACCATTGTGCGCTTCTAAGTTTAATTGTGGAAAGTTTAATTCTTTTTCTACCATACCTAATTTCTCCAAGGCATTAAAAATGCCATCTTCTTCTACTTTATCGGTTACATAATTTGCTTTTTCTTTTAGCTCATTGACAGCATTTCCCATAGCAATTTTTAAACCAGCATAGTCAAAAATTTCCATATCATTTGGACCGTCTCCAAATACTAAAAGATTAGCAGGAGTTAATTGTTCCTTTTCTAGAACTGAATTAACGCCAGAAGCTTTCGATATCCCCAATTGAACGACATCTGATGAGTGCTTGTGCCATGGAACTAAGCGAACTTGCTCAGCTAACTCTTTTGGCAATACCAAGTTATCATTGTCTTCTGAGAATGTCCACATATGATAGACATCATTGGTCAGATGAAAGTCTGGATCGACATCACACATGCCATAAACAGGCATCATGGCATCATCAATCAAGCGACAACGGCTAGAAACAACTGGCTTGTCTTTTCCTGCAAATCCATATTCAATTCCTATCTCACGACACCATTTGACATATAATTTAGTAATTTCTGGTGCCAAGGGTTGGTTGACAATTTCCTGACCTTTTTTGTCCCGAACATAACTACCATTAATCGTTACAAAATAATCAGGATCTAAGTCACGAATCTCAGGAACAATACCATACATGGCACGTCCTGAAGCAATCCCTGTCAGAATCCCTTTTGCTTTTAAGCTGTTAAAAACAGCTGTAACAGATTCTGGCATATAGCCTGTATCTTTGACTCGTAAGGTATCATCAATATCAAAAAAGACAGCTCTTATTTTTTTAGCTTTATACTTTGTCTTTGCATCCATATCGCTTCTCCTTTTATTCGCTCCTACTTATTATAACATGGATTTTAATCTTGTGGGACCAAATGATGTTGAAAAGCATAGACAACTGCTTGTGTGCGGTCATCTACCTCTAGTTTGGCTAGAATATTTGAAACATGTGTTTTTACTGTTTTTAAGGAGATAAAAAGCTCATCTGCAATAGTTTGGTTATCATATCCTTTCGCTAATAAAGCTAATATATCGCGTTCTCTAGCCGTAAGAGACTGATGAAGTTCTGGATGGTTTTGATAATCCTTAATTTTTTTATCTACCTCTGTTTCAATCGCTAATTCACCACAGCTAACCTTACGAATCGCATTTAAAATTTCAGCAGCGCTAGAAGTTTTTAACATATAGCCCTTAGCTCCTGCTTTAATCACGGGATAAATTTTTTCATTATCAAGATAAGAAGTTAGAACTAAAATATTAGCTTCTTTCCATTTTTTTAAAATAGCTAAGGTAGCTTCAACACCATTCATCTCAGGCATGACAAGATCCATCACCACAACATCTGGTTTTAAAGCAAGAGCAAGCTCAATGCCTGCTTTACCATCGCTCGCCTCACCAATAACCTCAATATCAGGTTGTAAATTCAGAAAACTCTTTAACCCCATTCTAACCATCTCATGATCATCTATCAAAATAATCTTAGTTATCTCCATTCTTTTCTCCTTCTACTAAGGGAATGCGTATATCCATCGAAACTCCCCTATCTTTTGCAGACATCAACTTAATTGTTCCCGCCATATCTTTAACTCGATCTTCAATATTTTTTAAACCGTAACTGATCTCTCTTACTTGGGCGAAATCAAAGCCTTTACCATTATCAAGCATCTTTAGCTGGATATGATTCTCTGTCTGATTCAGGTAAACTTCTAGACAAGTAGCATCTGCATGGCGGAGTGTATTACTAATAAATTCTTGAGCAATCCTAAAAAGATTCGCTTCAATGGTCTTTGGAAGCTTGGTAACATTTTCATGATAAACCACTTCGATCTCACTTTTGTCTGTCAATTCCTTTAGAATCATTTCAAAACCTTGAGAAAGGGTCTTACCCTCTAATTCAGTAGGTCTCAAATGCAACAAGAGAACCCTAAGATCACTTTGGGCCTTATTGATGATACCCTCAATACCAATTAACTGCTCATTTAACTGCTCCTTGTCCAAAAAATCTAAGCTAGTTGCTAGACCCGATACCATCATAGCAGAGGCAAACAACTCTTGACTAACAGTATCATGGAGATCTCTTGCAATCCGTTTTCGTTCTTTTTGAATAATCTCTTGCTTATCAATAATCTCTAAATTGACCGTGTTTTGCAAATTCATGGTTAACTGATTCATCTTATCGGATAATAAGGTCACTGTTTTTCCCAAATCCGTATCATCTTGTTTAGAAATCGGCTTGTTATTTAAAATATGACGAAGGTCCTTATTCAGAAGCCTTTTGGAATTATAATCTGCCACAATGGAAACAAAAAGCAGCATCGCTGTCAATGAAACCGTCAACAAAATAATAGAAAAAATAAATTGCTCTAGGGCAAAAAAATCTTCTGAGATGGTCTTGATGGTAAGCCCAAAACTATCAAGGATGACAGAAACAATGCAAAAGACTGTCACACTAGCATAGAAAAAGAGCAATAAAATCTGACTTTTTTTCATGCTCTCACCACCTCAGTTTGACCTGCAATAACATTAATCACGACTTTTACCTTTTTCACAGCATCTGGGTAGCCATTGCTCTGTAATTTGATAGCCTCATTACGCAAGTCATAATCAGTTTGATCGAGGAAACTAATATTACCATAAATACAACTCAAATCCAATTTTACTCCCACATCAACAGGAACGATAATCTTTGTTGGCCCATAGACTTTACGAATAACAATAACATTATCACAACCTGTCAAAATAACATCATTCAAATTAATGACATCTGTTCCACTTAAACGAATGACATTAATATCATCAAAAACATAAGAATCATTATCCAGATGCATCTGATAGCCAATCCATTGATGCGGATTATGACGTAACGCAACCCCATTTTCAACAAAGTGTAAAATCGCTTCACGATTTTTTTTCTTAACTTGAGCAAAATGATTGATAACAGTGTAAGCAACAGCTAATAACAAACCAGCAATCACATAAGGATTTAACATGACAATCATAAACAAAATCAACAAACTAGTCGTCAACCAAAAATTGATTTTATCTCCTAAGTTATAAAATTTTAAAGCAATAAAAGTCAATACTAAAATTAAAACAAAGCGTGACACACTATTTGCTAAAATTGTGACAGCTGCCATCGTTAACAAGAGGGCTTCTGCCAATAAAAATAATTGAAACTTTCTCATAGGACTCCCTTCAATTTAATATTGTAACAAAAGGATTTCATATTTGCATCCGCCAAGAGACTGAAAAAAAAAGAGACTCATCAATCTTTTAGAGGGAACGTTCTGCTTATCTTATTCATAAAAAATGGCTCTATAATATCTGTAGTGAATAAATCTCATTCGGATATTGTAGGGCTTTTTGAGTATATGAAAAAAGTTCCATATGACTTCTAATAAAAAGCACAAACCAATTCATTAGAACGACTCATATAGAACATCTTTCTATGCCACATATTTAATCGGATTGATCGGTATCTGAGCCACCTCTTGTTCAAAAAAACGAACAGATTTCCAAACCTGTCTGAGTTAAAATCACACAACTCCACACAGAGAGGTTGACTAACTCAACTATCGCAAAGAAACTTCATATCTCCACCTCTGGTGTTCAAAGAAAGCTGGAACACGTCAACCTTTAAAGAGGAGTTCGAGAGTAGGTTAAAGTGATTACCATGGACATGTCTGATCACTATATTCCCATCATCAAATAGCATTTTTCTTGCCCCAAAATTGTTCTTGATCGCTTTCACATTATTCGACATTTAAGTCGAGCTTTGATGACCACTAGAATCGCCAGCATGATGAGCTTTGACAAGAGGTTGCCACTTTAGCGGGTTATGAAAAATCATAGCGAATACTTCACAAGGACAACCGAAAACTTTCTGATAAACTCTTCTATCCACGAACTTTCAGACAAACCTTGATTTGATGTCTGGTGAGATTGTCGATAAGATTTTGGATTGTTCTGAGGAACTACGCTATTATTATAAGCTTTATCAGATTCTGCTTTTTCATTTTCAAGAAAAGAGATCTATTGAATTCTTTAGTCTCATCGAAGAAGTATTAGACGGTGTCCATCAGGCATTTTCAACTGTCTTCAAAACCTTTATGAAATATAAATCTTACATTACAAAAGGTTTTATCCTACCTTATTCTAACGTTACTTAGAAGCTACCAACAAGATTATCAAAGACACTAAAACTTTAAAACAAAAATTCTCATCGCTTTGAATAGGGAAAAGGGCTGGGGATAGCCCTTTTCAGCTTATCTCCTGAAAATAGGAAAGAGATAAAAAAGAGAGAACCAATTTGATTCTCTCTCGTGTTTAGTTATAAGGTTGACAATGAGCCGTTTTAATTCTAACGGTTTTGTCTTCATTCTGAAGCTTTTAGATATCTCTAAAAGCTTTTCTTATTATTCTATTGAAAATGTTTCAGTACCTGTACTAGATTCCGTCTCAGTTGTAGTCGTGTCTGTGCTAGTGTCCTCACTTATCTTAGAGTGAGAACTTGATGATGAACTTGAACTGCTACTTGTACTATAGCTATTCGTTTCTTCTGTACTAGAGGAGTCTGTTGTTTCTTCTGACAAATATAAAGTGATACTATCATTTGAACTTAAACTAAGCTGCTCCCCATAATAAGGATAATGTGCATAGACTATGGCTTGAGTAGAGGGATTGCTGATATCTGTTTTGATACGAGATGATTTAATCCCTAAATCCTGCAATGTACTCTTAGCCTCAGCATAAGTCATCCCAACCAGATTAGGAATAGATACCATGTCCTCAACTGCTACTTTAAATACAATTTGATCACTACCATCTACGTTAAACGTACTATTTGGAGATGGAGTCTGATCAATAATTGTTCCTTCAGTATAGTCACTCGTAGAAACTTCTTTTTTGACAATACGGCTTTCATCTATGCCATATTCTAGCATCAACTCATCTTTTACCGTCTCGTAATCTTGTCCCACATAATCCTCTAAAGCGATGCCACTCACCCCCGTAGAAACGGTAATAGCAACAGTAGCACCAGATTTTCGGGAAGTTCCTGCTTTAGGATCAGTAGAGATGACCATCCCCGACTCCACACTATCACTAGCTGATTCTGAAACTGTTCCTACTACAAGACCTTGTGCTTCCAGTTCTGATTTTGCGACTTCTAAAGTTTTACCAGTGACATCTGGAACTTGGACAGTAGAGGGGCCAGTAAAAGCAAAATAAGCAAATGCTGCCGAACTAGCTAAAACCAAGAAAAGTAACATGGTTAGCATCGCTCTTAGGAAACCACGCTTTTTCTTTTTAACAGGCTTCTTGGAAGTTTTTGTAGTAGCGCTTTCAGCCTCTGGTAAAGCATCCTGTGCTTTATCGGAACCTAGCTTTTTATTGGACTGTGTTTTTAACAGTTGATCTCTACTGGTTGCAGCTGTGCTAGGCTCAGCTTTTGGTAAAATTCGTGTATCAGTCTGATCTTCAAATTTTACTTTAGCTTCTTTAGCTCGACTAGGATGTAAACACGTCCGTAAATCCATCAGCATATCCATCGTTGACTGATAACGATTCGTTAATTTTTTAGCAGTTGCTTGAATAACGACATTCTCCAACGGTTGAGGAACAGTAGGATTTTCGGATAAGATTGATGGTAGAGGTTTTTGAAAATGTTGCAATGCTATAGTGACAGCACTATCACCATCATAAGGAATGTGCCCCGTCAGCATTTCAAACAACATAATCCCCATAGCATAAATATCACTTTGAACTGTTGCCTTGGAGCCCCTAGCTTGCTCAGGTGATAAATAATGCACACTTCCTAACATCGAATTAGTTTGGGTTAAACTCGTCTCTGCAAAAGCAACAGCAATACCAAAGTCAGTTACCTTAGCATGCCCGTCTCGTGTTAACAAGACATTTTGTGGTTTTAAATCCCTGTGGATAATCCCTTTTTGATGGGCTAAAGTCATAGCAGACAAAACTTCTTGCATTATCCTAACAGCGACTTGATTAGAAAGCGGAGCATGATCTTGCAGATATTTCTTTAAGTCCTCGCCATCAACATATTCCATTACTAAAAATTGCTGACCGTCTTCTTCACCAATATCACGAATCGACACAATATTAGGATGATCCAATTCAGCCATGGCACGCGCCTCACGCTGAAATCGTGTCACAGCAACCTGATCTGTTTGATAATTTGTCCGAAGAACTTTAATAGCTACTTCTTCATTATCCAGAATCAAATCATTTGCCAAATATACATCAGCCATGCCTCCACGACCGATTGATTTAAGAATACGGTAACGCCCAGCAAATAATTTGCCAATCTGGATCATTACTCATCCTCACTTTCAACTTCTACGAGAGCAACTGTAATATTATCAAAACCTCCTGCTTGATTAGCTTTATCAATAAGTGTCTGAGCTTTGGTATCTAAGGTCATTTCTGAATTTTGAAGAATCTCTGTGATTTCTTGCGAAGACACCATATTGGTTAGACCGTCACTATTCATCAAAATAAGATCCCCTGATAAGAGCCCTACTTCCTCTAAATCAACCTCAACAGGATTGGCTTGTCCGATGGACTGTGTGATAATATTTTTTTGAGGATGTACCTCTGCTTCTTCTGGAGTAATCTGACCAGCTTTAACCAAAGCGTTCACCAAAGAATGATCACTCGTTAACTGTGTATAAGATTGATCTCTGATAAGGCTGATACGTGAATCTCCAACATGAGCATAAACCAAGTGACTACCAATAATAGCTGCTGCTTCTACAGTTGTCCCCATACCTTTAAACTCTTCATCTTGTCCTAACTCATGAACGCGACGATTCACCACGTCAACCATCATTTTAAGCCAGTCCATGATGCTGTTTGGGTCTTGATAATCAGTATCTACCCACGCACAACCAAATTCTGTTACAGTCAATTCGCTAGCGATATTCCCAGCTCTATGTCCCCCCATGCCATCGGCTAAAACGATCAGTGTAACCCCTGATTTATTAACATATTTATTAACATAATCTTGATTACTTGAACGTTTTTGTCCAATATCTGTTAAAACTGAAATTTTCATACTATGATTATTCTGACTAGGTCAGGTTCCTCCTTCAACAGTTTATAGTTTTTTTCTTAGCTGAGCTATGAAAAAACCATCTGTCATAAATTGTTCAGGTGTGATCATTAAACAACCTTCCACAACAATCTCTGATTTGGGATGTTTAAGTGCTACTTGTTCAAAATCAGGGTGCTGTTCTAAAAATTTGGTGATCACATCTTGATTTTCCTCGTTAAAAATAGTACAAGTGCTATAGGTTATTATACCACCTTTTTTTAGTGTTTGACAAACACTAGATAGGATTTCCAATTGAATTTTCTGTAAAGAAAGAAAATCTTGATTATCTTTATTATATTTAATATCTGGTTTACGACGAATAAGACCAATCCCAGAGCAGGGAGCATCAACTAAAATTTTATCAAAATGCTCTTTTGGAAAATGTGCATGCACTTGCGTCGCATCTAACTTTTGTGTGCTAATCTTATCGGCTACTCCCATTCGTTGAGCGTTTTCATTTACGAGAGCTAATTTATGATCATAGAGATCAAGTGCTGTAATATGACCGCTGGTTAGATAAGAAGCCATATGAACCGTTTTTCCACCTGGTGCGCTACAGGCATCAAGCATGGTCTCCCACCCTTCTATTTCTAAAGTAGGTGCTACCAACTGGCTCGTTTCATCTTGGATAGTTATTTGTCCATTTTTAAAGGCTTGACTAGCTGCAAAATGTCCTGATGATTTGACTAAGCCTACCGGTGACAAGACAGACTTTTCTGATTGGGTAGCCTGTGCCAAGTACTCCAAATCCGATACTTTTGCGACACGAACACTGGCTTTATTTCTAACAAATAAACTCTTAAAAATAGCTTCTGCCCGCTCTACTCCAAACTGCTCAATCAATTTTTTTACTAACCAAACTGGCAGAGAATATTGGATGGAGTAGCGCTTATTGATACGTTTAATCGTTGAAAAGTCTCTAACACCTTCACGCTCAATGCGACGTAAGACAGCGTTAACCAGTTTCTCTACACCTTTTTTATTCCCACGATTTTTAGCAATTGTAACCGCATCATTTACAATGGCATGATTAGGGACCTTATCTAAGTAAAGCATTTGGTAGAGACTCAGTAACAAAAGGGTATAAACCCATGGCTCCAAGCGGTCACGATCCTCAATAAAATAAGCTAGATGCCATTCTAACGTCAGTTTTCTAGCAACTGTCCCATAAACGATCTCAGTAACCAAACCTTTGTCTTTATCAGATAGGTGTGATTGTGTTAACTGCTTATTCAGAGCGATATTAGAATACGCTCCATCTCTAAAAACTTCTTCTAAAATCTGAAGCGCCTGTCCACGACTTGTCTTTTTCCAATCACTGGCCAAATTGATCACCTACTTGTATCTCACGCCCAACACCATTTAAAAAGTCCACAACTGCCATCTTAGGCTTACCAGCAGGCTGTACTGTTTTCAGCGATAAAGCGCCATTTCCTGCTGCTACAATTAGACTCTTCTTAGTTTTTTCAATCACCTGACCAGGAATCCCTTCCCCTTCAACTGGAGTGGCTTCATAAATTTTAAAGCGTTTTCCTTGGTAAAGCGTATGAGCTACTGGCCACGGGTACATCCCTCTAATCTGATTAAAGAGCTCACGCGAACTCTTAGACCATTCCAAACTTTCCTCTTCTGCTGTGATATTAGGAGAAAATGTAGCCTGACTCTCATCTTGAGGCTCAGGCTTCAAATGGCCTGCTATATAATCTGGAAGGGTATCAAGAAGCAAATCACGTCCAACCACTGCTAATTTGGCAAACATGGTCCCAACATTATCCTCATCTGTGATGGGAATAGCACGTTTTGAAATCATATCTCCGGCATCCATCTTCTTAACCATCTCCATAATGGTCACTCCTGCTTCTTTTTCCCCATTAATAATTGCATAGTGAATTGGGGCTCCTCCACGATATTTGGGTAGAAGCGAAGCATGTACGTTAACTGAAAAGGAAACAGATTGCAAGAGTTTTTCTGGTAAAAACTGCCCAAAAGCTGCTGTCACAATACCATCTGCACCTAGTGCCATCAACTCATCCATCTCTGGACTGCCTGATAGTTTTTCTGGTTGATAGATTGGCAAGCCTTTTTCAAGTGCCAACTCTTTGACAGGCGTCATCTTTATTTCTCTTTTACGTCCCACTGCGCGATCAGGTTGTGTCACCACAGCTAAAATCTGATAGTCTGAACGTGATAACAAGCCATCTAGGACAGTCGCAGAAAAATCTGGTGTTCCCATAAAAATCAATTTTGTCATGTCATACCTCTAAATTCTTTTTTCTATTATACCACAGCCATGTATTAGACAAAATTCTGTGGCTCATGGTCAATAATCAAGCGTAAATCTTTTTGATCTGGAAGCTGAGTCCAAGCTAAAATCTGATTTAGAGCCTCCTCCAAATGATCCTCAAAACGATACTTGATCATGACTTGATAATGGTAAAGGTTGTGGGTTCTTGCAATAGGTTTTGGAGCTGGTCCTAAAAACTTGGCTTGCAAAGACAAATGTTCTTTCAACAAGGCTAGTACCTCATAACTTTTTTGCGTCACCACTCCTTCATCTTTGTGAGATAAGGTCAGTCCAACCGTATAGTAGTAGGGAGGATATTGCATTTGATGGCGAATAGCCATCTCATGACGATAAAACGCCTCATAGTCCTGCTCTTTTGCTAGGGCAATGGCATAATGCTTTGGATTATAAGTTTGAATAAGAACTTCGCCAGCCTTGTCTGCACGACCAGCACGACCAGCTACTTGCGTTAAAAGTTGAAAAGTACGCTCACTTGATCTAAAATCTGGCAGATTTAAAGCCGTATCTGCATTTAGAACTCCTACTAAGGTCACATTAGGAAAATCCAAGCCCTTAGCAATCATCTGAGTTCCCAATAAAATATCAGCCTCTCCTTTTCCAAACTGATCCAACAAAGTCTCATGAGCCCCTTTTTGACGCGTTGTATCAACATCCATCCGAATAACCCTAGCACTTGGAAAAGCTTCTAATAACTCATCATAAGCCTTTTGAGTGCCTGTTCCATAATAACGGATACTTCTAGAATGACAATTAGGGCATAGCCTTGGGATAGACTTTTCATAAGCACAATAATGACAATTCATCGTCTTGGTATCCATGTGGAGCGTCAAGGAAATATCACAATTAGGACAAGTATCCACATAAGCACAATCACGACACATGACAAAACTGGAATAACCACGTCGATTTAGCATTAAGACAATCTGCTCTTTCTTAGCCAAACGCTCTCCTATTTTTTCTAACAAAGGAGGCGTAAAATTAGAGAGTTCTTGTTGTCCAATATAGTCTCTAAAATCAACAATAGCCACATCTGGAATCTGCGCCAAAGGATTGGCACGCTTGGTCAGTAAAAGATGACGATAGACCCCCTTACTGGCCCGTGCACGACTTTCAATGCTTGGTGTTGCACTCCCTAAAACCAAACTAGCCCCATGATAATTGGCACGTAAAATAGCAACATCACGAGCATGATATCTAGGATTAGACTCTTGTTTATAGGAGGCTTCATGCTCCTCGTCAATAATAATGGCACCAATATTATCTAAAGGCGCAAAGATTGCAGATCTAGCTCCAACCACTACTTGAGCCTCCTTATTTTTTATCTTGCGCCATTCATCATATTTCTCACCATCAGACAAACCTGAGTGTAAAATCGCTACCTTTTCTCCAAATCGAGAAATAAAACGCTTGGTCATCTGAGGGGTTAGAGAAATCTCAGGAACCAGGACAATCGCTGTTTTCCCCATCCTCAGTACCCGATCAATAACATGAAGATAGACTTCTGTTTTGCCACTACCAGTAATCCCTTGTAAGAGAGTCGGACAATTTTCCCCTACTTGAGAAAGGATGGCTTCAACCGCTTGATTCTGCTCTTCATTTAAGGCAAGGAAAGTCTCTTTTTCTATCCCCTCAAAATAGATATCACTGCGGTTAACAGCAACCTCTACCACCTCTAGTAAACCTTCTTTGACAAAATAAGTCACGACATCACGAGAAAATAAGTCATATAATTCCTTTAAGGTGCCTTTATAAGAGGATTTTAGTAAAAGATAGTCCTTTAACTGCTGACGTTTCTTCGCCCGATTACTAATAGTATGCTCCTGTAATCTAGACACCTTAACTTGATAGTGCTTTTCAGTTTTAATCGTTTGCTTATCTTTTGCCAGATACGTCACCTTGATTTTTCCTTGGCTAACGAATTGTGCAGCTTTCTCTCTTAAAACAGGTGATAAGTCTGAAAATAAAATACCCGATTTTCCTTGAAAAAGTACACTCCTGTCCTCCTCAGATAAGGCCTCCTCAGCTTCTAACCATTTGTCATAGGTTGACTGTAGTAGATTTGGCAACATAGCTTTTAAGATAGAGATTTTATAAGAAAAAACAGTTTTTCTCATTTGATCTGCTAAAAAGAGCTGTTCTTGGCTCAAAACTGGTTCTAAATCAAGAACCTCACCTATCGTTTTTAACTCTTTCCCCTCATTTTCCTCAAAGCCAACCACAAATCCTTGTAAAAGTCGATTGCCACGTCCAAATGGAACATGAACACGCATTCCCTCAGCAATAAAAGTCCCTTCTGGAACAAGGTAAGAGAAAGGTTTATCCGTCTGCTGTAGTGGAATATCCACAATAACTTTAGCAATTTTAGGCATCTCTCTTCTCCTATCCTTCCTTTAGCGATTGAATTGAAAAATCTAAGATTGAAACAACCTTAGATTTTTTCTCCTTCTTCTTCTTTTTCTTTTGCAATCTGTTCTTTGATTTTACGTTCTTCTTCTTCTGCTGCTAAACGAGCCTCCTCTGCACGACGGCGAACAGCTTGACGCTTAGACTCTGGATCTGGATGAACCACAACATTACCAGACTCAATTTCTTCAAGAGCACGAAGGGTTGATTTCACAGATTTAAACTCTTGAGTAGGCTCTGCACCTGCTTCTAATTCATGTGCACGTTTTGCTTGTAAAATGACAAGAGAGTACTTTGATGGTACCTTGTCCAACAACTTATCAATAGACGGTTTTAACATCATAACTTTTTACCACTTTTCTATTTTTATCTTTTTGTCTCAATAGCAACCATATCCGTATAACGTCCGATGACACGATCAACACGAAAATGTTCTGCTTCAATAATACGTTTCACACGCTCCGCTGCTAAAGGAACCTCATCGTTAACAACGGCATAATCATACTCACGCATCAAGGCAATCTCTTCTTTAGCACGTTCAATACGTTGGTGAATGACATCTGCGCTATCTGTACCACGTCCAACAAGACGACCTTTTAATTCTTCTAAATCAGGTGGCGTTAAAAAAATAAAGACACCATCTGGCACTTTTGATTTAACTTGAAGCGCTCCTTGTACTTCAATTTCAAGGAAAACATCAATCCCTTTATCTAAGGTCTCATTGACATAGGTTAAGGGCGTGCCATAATAATTTCCAACATACTCAGCATACTCTAACATCTGCCCTTGCTTGATGAGTTCTTCAAACTCTTCGCGCGTACGGAAATGATAGTCTACACCATCAACCTCACCTGGACGTTGTGGACGTGTCGTCATTGATACTGAATATTCAAATTTATTGCCTGGGTGACTAAAAATTTCTTGTCTGACTGTCCCTTTTCCCACACCTGATGGGCCTGAGAAAACAATCAATAAACCACGTTCCGTCATCTTGTCTCCTTAATTGTCTTTCTACCTAGTTTATCAAAAATCATCTATTTTTTCAATACTTATCTCTATGCTAGATACCTCTGGCCAATAAAAAAACAGCCAAAGCTGTCTTTTTATTTTGCATAATCTATCGCACGTAACTCGCGAATGACCGTTACCTTAATATTTCCTGGGTAATCTAAGTTTTGTTCAATCTTTTCACGAATCTTATGTGCTAAAATCGTCACTTGATCATCAGATACTTTATTCGGTTGAACCATGATTCGAATTTCACGTCCTGCTTGGAGGGCAAAACTAGTTTGTACACCATCAAAACTTGTCGCAATCTCTTCTAAATCACGAAGACGCTTAATATAATTTTCCATTGATTCATTACGAGCTCCTGGACGAGCTGAACTCAAGGCATCTGCCGCGGCAACTAAAACCGCAATAACATTATCTGGTTCAACATCTCCATGGTGGCTAGCAATTGTATTCACTACAACAGGATGCTCTTTATATTTGCGGGCAAATTCTGTTCCAATCTCAACATGACTCCCCTCGACCTCACGATCAATAGCTTTCCCCATATCATGCAAGAAACCTGCTCGACGAGCTAGCGCAACATTCTCACCCAACTCACCTGCTAAAATACCAGCGAGCTTACCAACTTCTACAGAGTGACGGAGAACATTTTGCCCGTAGCTTGTCCTAAACTGTAACCGTCCCATGATTTTAATCAAATCAGGATGCAAATTCAAAGCACCAATCTCAAAAGCGGCCGCTTCTCCATATTCTCGGATACGGTGATCCATCTCTAGTCGATTTTTTTCAACCAACTCTTCGATACGGGCTGGATGAATCCGTCCATCTTGAATAAGAGCTTCAAGAGTCATTCGAGCAATCTCTCGGCGAATCGGATCAAATCCTGATAAAACAACCACCTCTGGTGTGTCATCGATGATAATATCAATACCAGTTAAACTCTCAAGAGTACGAATATTACGCCCTTCTCGACCGATAATCCGTCCTTTCATGCTATCATCTGGCAGGTGGACTGTTGTAATAGTATGCTCTGTCACATAATCACCAGCAAGGCGTTGCATCGCTTGAGATAACAAATCCTTAGCCATCTTATCAGACTTATCTTTAACCTCAAGCTCCGCTTCTTTTATGCGACTGGCAATCTCATGAGTTAAGTTATTCTCTGTCTCTGTTAAGATAATCTCACGCGCTTCTGCAATAGTCATGGCAGCAACGCGTTCTAATTCTGATTTCTTTTCTTCTTCTAATTGGGCAACTTGTTCTTCACGCTCATCAATGTATCTAGATTTATCTGAAAGACTTTGTTCTTTTTGTTCGAGTAGCTTTTCTTTTCCACTCAAATTTTCATCCTTACGATCAAGAGAAGAGGCACGTTCTGTTAGACGTGTTTCCATTTGTTTCAACTCTTGCTTTTCGGATTTAAACTCTTTTTCAATCTCTTCACGATATCTTCTAGCTTCTTCCTTTGCCTCTAAAAGTAACTCTTTTTTATAAGCTTTACCTTCTCTGTCTGCCGTTTGTTTAATCTGTTCAGCATCTACTTGAGCTTGACTTCTTAAATTAACAGCATCTTGTTCAGCATTTAAAAGCGTTAGTTCTGCTGCTTCTTTAGCCGACTTTAATCGAGCTGAAATAACAACATAACCAAGGACTAAACCAATGAGAGAAAAAACAAGTGCTAAAATCACATTTAGCATGTCTTCCTCCTTAATATCTTTTTTCTATTTTCGATAGAAAACCGAATTCTATTTTAACATAAATTAAGCCTTTTCACAATGAAAAAACCAACCCATTTGCTGACAAAATATGATATGATAACTGTACCAATAAAAAAGGAGAAAAAACATGCCAAAAGATGTTACTGTCGAAAGCTTTGAGCTTGATCATACAATTGTAAAAGCCCCCTATATCCGATTGATTTCAGAAGAATTTGGGCCAAAGGGAGATGTCATTACTAACTTTGATGTCAGACTGGTTCAACCAAACGAGGATGCTATTCCTACCTCTGGCTTACACACTATCGAACACCTCTTAGCTAAATTGATTCGTCAACGCATGGACGGACTTATAGATTGCTCACCATTTGGGTGCCGAACAGGCTTTCACATGATTGTCTGGGGGCAACCTACAGCAACTGACATTGCTAAAGTTATCAAATCTAGTCTAGAAGAGATCGCCACAAAGACAACTTGGGAAGATGTCCCTGGAACAACTATTGAGTCCTGCGGTAATTACAAGGACCACAGCCTATTTTCAGCAAAAGAATGGGCTAAACTTATTTTAGAACAAGGAATCTCAGATCAAGCTTTTGAGCGTCATATTATTTAAAAAAATACAGGCCACTTTATTAAGTGGACCTGTATTTTTTTTAAAAATCTAGAGCATCTGAATTTCCTGAAGCATTACCAACAAAATAACCTGTCTTACAGTTAATAGAAAATAGGTAAGTGCCATCTGGTTTGTACATATTGTAGTAACCAACACCGTTAATAATGTTAACCGGCTCAAGAATGAATTCATTGCCTGTGATGTAACCTCTAGCTTGTGAGGTTGCTATAATTTTTTCCATTACTCCTGGGGTGAAAATCCAAGCTGCATTTGTTTTGTCTGCGACAGCCGCTTCGTTATAAGGAACACGGCTCATCTGACGTTGTAAAATTGCTGGATCATAATTTTGAATACCATAGCTAGTCGAAGCTATTGTTGTAGCTGATGCTGCTGGTACAGTTTGAGTCCCCTCACTGGTTTGAGAACTTGTTTCTGATGCTGTAGCTACTCCGTCACTTGTGACCACTGTGGCAGAATCTGCGACAGGAACACTGACACTTGTTGCACTGTCACCAGCCGTTGCAGTAGATACTCCTCCTGACTGTTGAGTTCTCCCACTTGTGATAACTTGCTGTAACAAGCTATCCAACGTAGCATTCCCTGTATTTTTCATATCGGTTGTAATACTATCAAAATTAGCATCAGATTTAACTGCTACATCTGCGACAGCCTCACCATCAACAATGGCTGCAGATTCAAACTGAGCATTCACAGCTTGTGTGGTTGCAATGGCTTTACTTAATTTGTCATACTTTGATTTAGCATCATCATAAGCCGTTGTTCCTTCAAGCTTTTTCAAAGCTTCCTCTAAAGATGAAAGATTAGCAAATTCGCTATTTTTTAGTTTTGTTTGCTCTTCATCTACAAAGAAGCTTTTATAAAGATTTTCAAAATTCGTCACATCTTCTTGGCTAGCTGTTTTCTCAGTTGAAGATGAACTGGTTTTACTTTTAGCTGTTGAACTCTTTGAAGTTGAGGAAGAGCTAGTATTTGTGGCTTGATTACTAAAATAATTTAAGCCATAAGCAATCCCAAAAATCCCTACTACAAGAGCCCCTAACAGAGCAAAAATCAATTTTTTATTTTTATAGACTGGATCTTGTTTGTCATCTGCTAAAGCCAGTAAATCCTCTTCAGACGCCACCAGTACTTCTTCTGGCGAAGCTGTCGCTTGCTCTTGGACGTCATCTGCTATAGTCGATTCAACGATCGGTGAGGGCACAATTTTAGTTTCTTGTTCATCCCCTGTCTCTGATAGGACAGCTTCGTTAATCAGACCAGCAGTAGCTAATTCTTCTTTTTGTTTTTTAATAAACTTATCAAGAGCAGATGTATCCAAATCCTTAAACGAAATATCTTCTCCAGATTCTGTTGTAAACTTACGATCAGCAATTTCCTCACGATGACGTTTAATATATTTATCTAAAACGCTATCTTCTTCAGAAATACCTACTTGTAATTCTGAGCCCTTCCGTTTAGCTTCTTCAACCGTCATATTTTGAGCCTCTTTTAACTCCAAGACTCCTTCTTCTTGCTGTTGATTTTGATTCTCTTTATTTGACACCGCTATTCCCTTTCTCTTTTATCTGACGTCTTACTCGTTCACCAAAATATTGATATAAATCAACTTTTAAAGTCCCATTATAAAGTTTTCGTTTTTTATCAGCAAGACTACCATATTTTGTCTCAAAGTGTTCATCGCTTGTTAGGATAAACTTACTCCACGTTTTCAGCGGAGCAAAGGTCTGCCCCATTTCATTATACAGGATGTCCACTGCTTTGTCATCCAACAATCGCTCCCCATATGGAGGGTTTGAAATAATAACCCCATTGATTTTGTCGGTTTTTAGGTCTTGAAGACGCATTTGTTTCAATTTGATGACATCTGCAAGTCCAGCCTCCTCAGCATTTTTCTTAGCGATATCGATCATCCGTCCATCAATATCAAATCCTGAAATATCTAATTCGACATCATAATCAGCCTTACTTTCAGCTTCATCACGCACAGTTTGAACCAAGTTAGAATCAACCCAGTTCCACTGTTCAAAGGCAAAGTCACGATTAAAGCCTGGTGCAATATTCATCCCAATCATCGCCGCCTCAATACAAAAGGTTCCTGAGCCACAGGTTGGATCAATAAGAGGCTTGTCTGGATACCAGTTGGAGAGTTGGATAATCGCAGCAGCCATATTTTCCTTAATAGGTGCCCCACCTTTCTCTGTACGGTAACCACGTTTAAATAAGCTAGAGCCTGTTGTATCAAGTAATAATGTTGCTCTGTCTTTTAAAATTGAGACTTCTATTTTAAACTCTGCACCATTTTCTATCAAAGGAACCCCTTCTGGACGATGAAAATGTTTTTGTAACTTTTTAACAACAGCTTTTTTGGTTATAGCCTGCACGCTAGGCTCATTGTGTAGCTTAGATTTGACACACTTTGCCTTAGAAATCGGAAAACGACATCCCAATGGAAGATAATTTTCCCAATCTAGAGCAAAAACTCCTTGGAATAATTCCTCGAACGTTCTAGCTGGAAACTCGCCAACCACAATTTTGATGCGATCCGCTGATCGAAGCCAAAGATTCGTCTCGATGATCTCTCTAACGCCACCTTCAAAAATGACCTTTCCATTTTCTACTTGGCATTCCAAACCTAAATCACGAATCTCACGGCCAACAACTGCCTCTAAACCTGCCGCAGCTGTCGCTACCAATTTAAATTTTTCCTTCATTTTATCCTCTTTATATTAAATAAAGGAGCCAAAGATTTCTCCCAGCTCCAACCCTATTTATGCAATTTTCTATAAGCCATGTTTTGTTCCAGTGGTACTAGGTCCTACCACCTTCGATAATCATCTGTCTACTGCTTAAACAGTCAGGATTTCTGTTCGTTTCCATCCATCCCATGCCCCGACCAAAGTTTGGGTTGCTAGCTTGAGGGGTTTACCGCGTTCCATTTTTTACGTTTCCATAAAAACTTCGTCACTGTGGCACTTTCAGACCTACTCTGGCATATCTAAAGACTTAGCCATTTTAGCCGCCGTAACGTCAAAGACGTCCCTAGGCTTATGCATTCGCCTAGCACAAACACTACTGGCATCACAGCCAGTGCTAGCATGGACTTTCCTCATGGTAGAGAGCTACCACGCGATTATCCAAAAATTGCACGACACTTCTATTCGATAATTTGCTTACCAAATACTTCTTTTTCTAAACGGCTAATTCGTTTTAAAATATCAAAATTTGTCACTGCAGTAGTTGCAGTTGCTGGACGACTTGCTTCTGATTTAGGCGTTGAAATAGCAGTACTTGACGCCATTGAACCTTGAGCTGAGTGAGCAAAATTAACTTTAGCTGATGCAGATTGTGTTGTTGCAACTGTACGTGTCTTTAGCTCCTCTTTGAGTTTTTTATTCTCCTCACGAAGGGTCTTAACTAGCTCCTCATAAGCCTCATAATCTCTGATGACATCATCAAGAAATTCGTCTACCTCTTCTTTACTATAGCCTCTCATATTAGTTTTAAAATCTTGTTCAAAAATATCTTTTGGTGAAAATTTAATATTAGACATCTTCTATTCTCCATACTGTTCATTCTTAAAATAGATATTAAAAATACCCATTGCTATTTATATTACAAAATTTGATGAAAAATTGCAAGAATAAAGTCTCTTTCAGGACTATTCTTCATAAAATATTTCATTTAACTCATCAAAATCTAATATTTTAATGGAATAATTTTCTTTCTCCACCATCTTATCATATAGATATTTCAGATTTGTTTCATGTTCATGACTATAAAAGAGATAGGCCCCATCACTGTTTTCAACTAAAAATTCATTGTAACATCGAAATTGTGTAGGATTTTGATAGTCTTCATAGCTATATTTCACAAAATCTACTTGCTTAAAAGCTGTTAATTTCTCTCGGTTGCTGTCGTTCCAATTTTCTCCTTGATTGGCAAAACAAAAAACAGTTCCCATAGAAAAATCATACTCTTTCCTAAGCTCTTGAGCAACTTCTAACACCCAATATTCAAAGCCTAAATTCCCTGTAAAAATAAGCCATTGCAAGCCTGCATCTAAATAGCGTTCTAATTGTCTTTTGATTGCCTTTTTGATGATCACAATACGTGGATCATTGTCTTTAAAAATGCCTAGGTCAGTATTTTTATAGCCTGATACAAGAATTACAGTCATAAATGTTTGTCCTTTTAAAAAATATGGTATAATGAATAGGGTTTATTTTTAAAGTAAACCACAATATCATAAGTCAGAGGGAGGAAAATGGTAAAATACCCTCATACGATTTCAAGACGCTCTGTTGGTACCTCGTCCCAGAAAAAAAGCACTAATTTTGCTAATCGAGGGATGAACTTTGAAACAGCAATTAATGCCACAAATGATTATTACCTTCATCATGGTCTTGCTGTGATTCATAAGAAACCAACACCTGTTCAAATTGTCAAAGTAGATTACCCTAGACGAAGTCGTGCTAAGATTGTTGAAGCTTATTTTAGGCAGGCCTCAACCACTGACTACTCTGGTGTATATAAGGGACATTACTTAGATTTTGAAGCAAAAGAAACTCGGCAAAAAACCTCTATGCCACTAAAAAACTTTCATGTCCATCAGATTCAACATATGGAAGCTGTTCTTAAACAAGGTGGTATTTCCTTTGTATTGCTTCATTTTTCAAGTCTTAAGCAAACTTATCTTTTACCCGCTAAAGCTTTGATAGACTTCTATCAAGCTGAAAAAGGAAATAAATCTATGCCTCTTGATTATATCAAAAAACAGGCATATCTTGTAAAGGAAGCTGCTTTTCCACAAGTTCCTTATCTAGACATTATTGAAAAAAATTTTTTAGGCGGTGATTAACATCAAAAAAGAAAGCATACTCAAATTTTTAAAATACGCTCTCAGTATTACTCTTAGTCTGACTATTTTTATAATTGTAGCAGGTGGTCTTCTCTTCCTCTTCTACATCAGCTCAGCACCTAAACTATCTGAAAAGCAATTAAAAGCTACCAATCTCAGTATGGTTTATGATAGTGAAAACAACTTAATCGGTGAACTTGGTTCTGAAAACCGTGAAAGTGTTACAGCAGATAATATTCCTCTCGACTTGGTTAACGCCATTACTTCCATTGAGGACCATCGTTATTTTAAACATCGTGGAATAGATATCTTCCGTATCGCCAGCTCTGCGCTACACAATTTAACAAGTAGCACAACTCAAGGGGGATCGACACTTGATCAACAATTGATTAAACTGACTTATTTTTCAACCTCAGAAGAAGATCAAACCTTAAAACGTAAAGCACAAGAAGCTTGGCTTGCTCTTCAACTCGAGCGAAAATACACCAAACAGGAAATCCTAACATACTACATCAATAAAGTCTATATGGCAAACGGAACCTATGGGATGCTAACGGCTGCTAAAGAGTATTATCACAAAGATCTCAAAGATCTCTCCATCGCACAATTAGCACTTCTTGCTGGAATGCCCCAAGCTCCTAACCAATACGATCCTTATACCAATCCTGATGCTGCAAAAGCTAGACGTGATACCGTTCTTCAAAGAATGTATGAATTTGAACACATTACCGAGGAAGAATACAAAACGGCTATCAATACTCCCGTCACAGATGGCTTACAAGAACTCGTTCAAGAATCTAGCTACCCAGCTTATATGGATAACTATCTTAAACAAGTTATTGAAGAGGTTCAAGAACAGACAGGTGCTGATATCTTTAAATCTGGTATGAAAGTCTATACCAATGTTAACAGTGAAGCGCAGCAGCAACTTTATAACATCTTTAACACTTATGACTATGTTGCTTATCCAAATGATAGCCTTCAAGCAGCCTCTACAGTTATCGATGTTACTAATGGTAAAGTAATCGCACAACTTGGAGCACGTAATCAAGATGAAGCTGTCTCATTTGGAACCAACCAAGCCGTTCTAACCGATCGCGATTGGGGATCTGCCATGAAAACTATCTCCGCGTACGCACCAGCTATTGATTACGGAGCTTACAGCTCAACTGGCCAACTGCTAAATGACTCTTATTATACTTGGCCTGGAACAGACATTCAACTATTCGACTGGGATCGTCAATATAACGGTTGGATGAGTATGCAAACAGCTATTCAACAGTCACGTAACGTCCCCGCTGCGCGTGCACTTGAGGCTGCAGGACTAGATAATGCCTTAGCTTTCTTGAACAAACTTGGTATTAATTATCCTGAAATGGTTTATGCCAATGCTATCTCAAGTAATACCAGCAGCACAGACTCTCAATACGGAGCAAGTAGCGAAAAGATGGCTGCTGCTTATGCCGCCTTCTCAAACGGTGGGATTTACTATAAACCTCAGTACGTTAATAAAATTGAATTTAATGACGGTAGCGTCAAAACATATGATCCTATTGGAAACCGAGCGATGAAGGAAACAACAGCCTATATGATGACAGATATGATGAAAACTGTTCTCAGCTATCGTACAGGTACTAACGCTGCTATCTCTGGAGTCTTCCAAGCTGGTAAAACAGGGACATCAAACTACACAGATGATGAACTAGTTCAAATTGCATACGATACAGGAATTTCAACAGACTCTGTTGGTACAATGGCTCCAGACGAGTCATTTGTCGGATATACTCCGCAGTACTCTATGGCAGTTTGGACGGGTTATAAAAATCGCCTTACTCCGCTATATGGTGATCAGCTCGATCTTGCAGCCGACATCTACCGTTCTATGATGACCTACCTCAACCCTTATGGTAATTCTGATTGGACAATGCCAGATGGTCTATACCGTAGTGGCGGCTATCTTTTCTTAGATGGTGCAAGCACAAGAAATACAGCCGTAGCCGACACAAGTAATGCAACTGCTGCTAGTCGTAATGCAACTTACACTAGCCAATCTGTTGAAAATGATGATGAGGAAGATACAACAACAGTGACCAGTAGCACCCTAACAACTGATAGCTCTTCAGCAGTAAGTTCAACAGAAGAACAAACTACAGCTAGTAGTCAAACCAATACTACACCATCTAGCTCTGCTAGCGGAACACAATAAAATAATTTCTATAATATACAAATAAGCACTTCCAATTGGAAATGCTTATTTTTTATATCAGGTAAAACTGATAAATCAAACGATTTTTAGACATTAAGCCAAAGCTCCCATAGGGTCCCAAGGGGCTAAAGAAATCGGTGCTGCTTCATAAGCTGCTAACTCTTCAGCTGTCAGAAGATCTTTTCTTACCACAATTTGATAAGTGTATTGGTCCATCCAAGCATCACTGGCAACAAAATAACCTTTGTCACCGACCTTTTCTCCCCATGAATTTTCTACCTTCCACTTAAGCGCTTGTCCATTTTCATCTAAATCAACACCCGCAAGAACCATGGCATGTGTCATCAAACTCTCACTGTAATCAAGACGACCAGCCTTATCTTGTTTTAGTTCAATATCCATACTGGAGGTGAAATCATATATTCCAGTAGCCATCACTCCTGTTTGACGATTGCTAGATTGTCCCACATCTGAGCCAAACCAAACCGTTTCACCCAATTTCATTTGAGCAATAGCGAGTTCTTTAAGGCGTTTCATTTCAACATTAAGGTAACGAACACTTGGGGCACCTACGACATTTCCCAATAATTCAACCGTGTAAGATTGATTGTAAGGTTTATCCTGTGTCGGAGCATTAATAATAGACACATAATCAGATAACTTCAGCCCGACATACTTTTTATAAAATTCTTGAGGGCTGATATCTGTTTCAGAATGGTACTGATTATCTTTATCCCGATAAGCAAAGTTAAAGTGACGAGGAGGCAATCCTAGAGTCATTGCTAAAAAGTTAAAAACTTCTTGTAATAACTCTTCTTTTTTAGCTTGTAGGGTCTCAATAGCAGCTCCGCTTGCAACCAAGTCACGTAAAATCTGCGCATCTTGTCGTAACAGCTTGTTAAGATATTGGTTAAGCTCACGGCTATTGCTAGAAGCAACTGATTCTGGATAAACGGATTTGGGAACCACACCATATTTTTCAAAAAGGGCAACAACCATATCCCACTGGCCTCCATCCTGTTGCGGAACATCTAGTAAAAATTTTACTTTACGACTAGATAGCTCTTGGTCTGCTGTGGCTATAATCTGCTCTAAAAACCAATTTGATTTTTCATACTTATCCCAGAAAAAAGTGTGTGCTTGAGAAAGCTCAAAATTTTCCAACTGATAATCACTAATCAGTTGATGCCGAAAAGTGTTTAAAGCAGCAAACATCCAACAACGCCCAGAAGCCTTTTGATTGGTAACAGAATCTTTTGTAACATCTAGTGAAAAGACATAATCATTTTCAATACTAGACTGACGATTTTCTAACGACTTCAAAAGACCATTATGTGTTACAGCATTTTCTATTGCCTGATATTTCGCATTGGCCTCATAATTGTCAAATAAACGATCTGTAAATGATGATGTTAATTCAAACATAAATTCCTCCTTTGTCTTATATTCATTATACTCTTTAAAAGAAAAAGAGACCAGCATTTGCTAATCCCTTAATATGATTTCCAAAAATCATCAAAGATCGTAATAGGCAAGTGACGCTTATGTTCACCCTTATGCCACCAAGCTTCAATTTTTTCTTGGGCATCTTGTGATACTGTTTTACCTTCTAGATAATCATCAATATCATGATAAGTCACTCCGAGAGCGACCTCATCTGCAATCCCTGGTTTATTTTCTTCAAGATCAGCAGTCGGCACCTTTTCATAAAGGGCAGGATCAGCTCCAAGCTCTACTAATAATTGTTTCCCTTGACGTTTATTTAAACGATAAAGAGGAAGAATATCGGCACCACCATCACCAAACTTTGTAAAAAATCCCGTCAGATTTTCCGCAGCATGATCTGTTCCAATTACAGCTCCCTTATGTTCACCAGCAATGGCATACTGGCTAATCATACGCATACGAGCTTTTATATTACCTTTATTAAAATCAGAAACTAAAACTCCCGCCTGTGCTAAATCAGCCACAGCGCCATCCACACCTGCCTTAACATTAACTGTCAAACTCACATCAGGTTTAATAAAAGAAAGGGCACGCTGGGCATCTGCCTCATCAGCTTGAATGCCATAGGGCAAGCGAACAGCAATAAACTGATAAGCGTCATCTCCTGTTTCTTGACGTAACTCTTCCATAGCTAGCTGGGCCAAACGTCCTGCTAAACTGGAATCTTGTCCACCTGAAATTCCTAAAACATAGGTTTTTAAAAACGGGTGCTTTAGCATATAGGCTTTTAAAAAATCAATTGACTTTCTAACTTCCTCTTTAGCGTCAATCTCTGGCTTAACCCCTAATTCTTTGATAATTTCTTCTTGTAAGCTCACTCTAGATCTCCTTTTTGATAGGCTTCTTTTCTGATACGATCAATCAAATTCATTTTATTTTCCCAAACATCACGCGCTAAATCAACAGGATAATGTTGTGGGTTCAAGACACGCTTATACTCATCCCAAAGTTTATCAAATTCCTGACGTGCATATTGTTTAATCTCGCTTAGACTTGGTAAAGTATAAACACAGGTTCCCTTATCAAAAATATCAACTAATAACGGTACAGCATCAAAGTCTGTAACGGTTTTGTTAATATAGGTATAGACAGGGTGAAACATTTCAATCTCATCAAGCTGTGTCACATCTGCACCATCAAATGTCACGTAGTCTCCCTCAGACTTTCCTTTGGCACGACTAGTAATCCGCCAGACTTGTTTTTTCCCTGGGGTTGAAACCTTTTCAGCATTACTTGATAACTTAATGGTATCTTGCATCTTACCATTGTCATCTTCAATGGAAACAATTTTATAAACGGCACCTAAAGCGGGTTGGTCATAAGCTGTAATCAGTTTGGTTCCGACACCCCAAACATCAATCTTAGCCTTTTGCATCTTTAAGTTTAAAATGGTATTTTCATCCAAATCATTAGAAGCATAAATTTCAGCATCAGTGTAACCTGCTTCATCTAATTGTTCACGAACTTTTTTAGAGATGTAAGCCATATCTCCTGAGTCAATACGAACTCCTCTAAAGTTAATCTTTTTACCAAACTCTTTAGCAACTTTAATAGCAGCTGGTACACCTAAACGAAGAGTGTCATAAGTATCTACTAAAAAGACACAATTTTGATGGGTTTCTGCATAAGCTTTAAAAGCATCATAGTCGTTTCCATAAGCTTGAACAAAAGAGTGAGCATGTGTTCCAGAAACAGGAATGTCAAACAGTTTTCCTGCACGGACATTACTGGTAGCATCTGCTCCACCAATAACGGCTGCTCGTGTCCCCCAAATCGCCGCATCCATTTCTTGCGCACGGCGTGTACCAAACTCAAGCAAAGGCTCATCACCAATAACAGATTTAATCCTTGCAGCTTTTGTCGCAATCAGAGTTTGAAAGTTCACAATGTTTAAAATAGCTGTTTCAACTAACTGACACTGCCCTAATGGTCCTTCAATTTGCATAATGGGCTCATTAGCAAAGACAAGGTCCCCTTCTTTAGCAGACCTTACTGATAACTCTAGTTGAAAATGACGCAAGTAATCAAGGAAATCCTCACGATAGCCTAAATCACGAAGATAAGCAATATCTTGATCTGTAAATCTTAAGTTTTCTAAATAGCGTACCACACGCTCCAGCCCAGCAAATACGGCATAACCATTTTTAAACGGTTGATTTCGGAAATAAACCTCAAAAACCGCCTTTTTATTGTGCATTCCTTTTTCAAAATAGACTTGCATCATATTGATTTGGTATAAATCAGTATGCAAGGTTAAACTGTCATCTAAATACATGACTCACTCCTTTAATCTAATGCTACTATTATAGCATAAATTTAAGTTTCAAGCTGAAAGTTCTCTCTAATCCTTTTTTCCTAAACAAAAAACAGGAGCCTATAGCTGTCTCCTGATTTATATTAAGATTTAATCTAACCCTGCAATAAATTGATAAACCTGCTGTCCAGCCATAGCTCCATCACCCACAGCTGTTGTGATCTGGCGAAGATCTTTTTGACGAACATCACCAATCGCATAAATTCCTTTACGGTTCGTTCTCATATGATCATCTGTGATGATCCAACCATCTTCATCTGTAATGTCTAAATCAGTTACCATGTTAGAAACTGGATCTAAACCAACATAGATAAAGACACCACCAAATTCATGATTTGTCACCTCACCAGTTTTCACATTCTTGATGTCAACGCTGGTAACTTTCAGATCATTTCCTTTAATCTCTTCAACTACTGAATCCCAGATAAAATCAATCTTCTCATGCGCAAAAGCACGATCTTGCAATAATTTTTGAGCTCGCAAGGCATCGCGACGGTGGACAATGGTAACTTTATTGGCAAAGCGGGTCAAAAAAAGTGCCTCTTCAACCGCAGAATCACCACCTCCTACCACCAACAAATCTTGGTTTCTAAAAAAAGCACCATCACACACAGCACAATAAGAAACTCCTCGACTACTATAGGTATCCTCACCCTTAACTTCCAGTAAGCGATGTTTCGCACCTGTCGCAATAATCACGGTTTTCGTTTCATAAGTAGCATCTGAGGTGATGACTTTCTTGATGTCCCCTTCGTCTTTTATGGCTTCCACAATACCATAAAGATTTTCGACACCCAGCTTTTCAAGTGGTTCATACATTTTCATAGAAAGCTCTGGCCCAGAAATCATTTCAAAACCAGGATAGTTTTCAATATCTGATGTATTGTTCATCTGTCCACCTGGGGCTCCTTGCTCTAAAGTAGCCACTTTTAGGTTAGATCTGGCAGCATATAAGGCAGCTGTCATACCCGCAGGACCTGCACCAATCACAATTGTATCGTACATCTCTTTCTCCTCTTTGACTATAGATGTTCTACATTTTAAACATTCTTTTTATTTTTTGCAAGCCTTATGCTTTTAACATCAATATAATCCCTGTAAAAGCAAATGATAAGATAGGAATTGTCATAATAGCAATTAAAAGAATATCATATAAAAAAGCTTGTCTTTCTTTGACCGTTTTGTCCATTTTTCGCAACATCCGATAAGCTGTCCAAACGGCTAAAATCACGACCACAAAAATAGCGGCTGATAGCAAACCTTGTAAATAAAGGCTTAAAATCTCTGTTAACATGCCTTCTCCCATACTTTTCAGTTAAAAATCACCTTACTTTTAAGTGCTTTAAACACAAATGATAAGGCCAAGACAATTGTCTCAGCCCCCATTATATCAAATATAGGTTTTTTTGTAACTAGCAAAAAATTCTTTGGTTCGATCCTCTTTAGGATGATCAAAAATCTCATCTGGACTTCCTTGCTCCAAAATATGACCTTTTTCCAAAAACAAGACCTTATCTGCTACCTGACGAACAAAATTCATATCATGACTAACCAAGACCATGGTTTGACCGCTTTTTGCTGCATCTGCAATAGATTTTTCTACCTCGCCCACCAATTCTGGATCGAGTGCCGATGTGGGCTCATCTAAGAGCAAAACATCAGGTTTCATCGCAAGAGCACGTGCTAGGGCAACCCTTTGTTTTTGTCCACCAGATAGGTGACGCGGATAATGATTTTCTCTATCTGACAATCCTACCTTGGCTAACTCTTCTTTGGCGATACGAGTCGCCTCCTCATCAGATAGTTTTTTGACCACCTTCAATCCTTCTTTAACATTATCTAGTGCCGTACGACGCTCAAATAAGTTAAATTGTTGGAAAACCATCGCTAATTTACGACGTAAGACTAAAATATCTTCTTTGCTAATTTGGGAAAAATCTACTGAAAAATCACCAATTTTGATCGATCCAGAATCCGGCTTTTCTAAGTAGTTCATGGACCTTAAAAAAGTGGATTTCCCTGCACCTGAAGCACCAACTAGAGCAACTACTTCCCCTTTTTTGATCTCAAGATTAAGATTATCCAAAACTTTTTGCCCAGAAAATTCTTTGGTTAAATTTGAAATGGTAATCATTAACGTACCTCCCCTACTGGATGATTAGCAAGACGGTCTGGAGACTTAATTTCCATTTTCTTTTCAATTAAGCGACCAACTTGCTCAATCACAATACTGACAACCCAATATACAATAGCAACAGAGATAAACCGTTCAAAATAGCGGTAATCAGAACCACCTAAAATTTGTGCTTGCGCAAACATCTCGACAATCCCTGCGTTAAAAGCCAAAGATGTCCCTTTGGTCAAGCCGATCAAAGTATTAATTAGGGTAGGGGTTGCGACAACAGCTGCATTAGGAATAATGACACGTCGATAAACTTGTTGTGAGGTCATCCCTAAGCTCCTTGCAGCTTCAATTTCTCCAGGATTGACAGATTGAATCGCCGCACGCAACGTTTCACTGGTATAGGCCGCTTCATTGAAAGCAAAGGCAGTGATTGCAAAAACTTCTGCTGGAATAGCATTAATGTTAACATCCAATCCATATTTCTGTCTCATCGCTTTCAGAAGAAGAGGAATACCGTAGTAGGTTAACATCAACTGAACCAAAACAGGTGTCCCGCGTAAAAAGCTCACAAATAAGGCTTGAATAGGATAAAGAAACTTAACCTTATTGATTTTAACAATCGCAAATAATAAAGCCAGCAAAAGACCAAATAGTGACCCAGCTAAAGTTAAGCCCAAAGTTGTTGGTAATTTTTCAATAATGGTCGGCAAAGCATCAAAAACTGCTCGCCAACTAAATAATTGTCCATCTGGTATTTTTTCAAGTAGCTTGTCATACCAGCCAGTTGCTAAAAAAAGCGTCATGTTTTCTCCCTATCTAGATATTATTTTAAGGTTGAGACAAAATCATCACCAAAATACTTGATGCTGAGTTTTTTGAGTGTTCCATCTTCTTTTAACGTTTTTAAACGTTGGTTAACAAAATTAGCAAGCTCTTTGCCTTCTTCATCTTTTGAAAATAAGAGGTATTCTAAACCATCCTTATCACCACCGACACTGTCTTTCAAAGCTGTGGTGTCCAAATCAAGATCTTGATCATCAATGATGTAATCTAAAGAAATAGCATCATACAAGATAAAGTCACTCTTTCCTGTCTCTACTCCTTGTAAACGTGTTGAAATAGCTGTTGAACTAGCCACATAGTTGATTTCAATTGGTTTTTTATCGGCATGCTCTTTATTCCAATCTTCTAGCACCTGTGCATAATTAGAACCTGCCAAGGCTTCTGTCGATTTTCCAGACAAATCATCTAAACTATCATAACTTGTCCCATCTTTTGATGCAATAGCATAATTGGATTTAGAAATAGGATCTGAAAAAATGTATTTCTCAGCACGCTCAGCATTGTAATTAAAATCATTTGCAGCTAATTGGTAACGTCCCGCATCTAGGCCTGTTAAAATGGAAGAAAAGGCAACGGTCTCATATTTAACCGTATATTTTTTAGAATCTTTAAAAATTGCCTTCACCACATCAATATCATAACCTTTAAACTGATCGTCTTTCTTATAAGTAAAAGGAGCCGTATCCGAATCTGTTGCAACAGTGATGGTCTTGGTACTTGCTCCTGCTGTTTCATAAGCTAAAACACCTAGTGTTAAAGCTGATAAAATAGTTAAACCTTTTAGAACTTTCTGATTCATCGTCATAAGATACTCTCCCTAATGATAATATCTTCCAGTTTATCATGTCCTAAAAGGTCTGTATAATACTTATTATCTATCGCCGTGATAAGATTTTTATATCACCTTTAGAAACTTTGTTTCTTAGCTTTACGTTCAGCACGTCCTTTAGCACGGGCTTCTGCACGCTTAGTCTTACGGCGTTTTTCATCCACAGCCCACTGAATTTTCTTTTTATAACCTGGCTTGATTTTTTTCTTTTTCTTTTTCACCAACCCAATCATCTCAGTGTCTAATTTTTCACGCGTCTTTTCACGGTTAACTCGTCGATCACGATCATAGGTCTCTTGAAACTCACCATCTTTTAAAACTTTAGGAACGAACTTAATTCCCATCTTCTCCAATTCACGAATATCGGAATCATCACTTGGTTGATAAAGCGTAATCGCTACTCCCGCCAAACCATTTCGCCCTGTTCGCCCTACACGATGAACAAAGAAGGAAAGATCTTGTGGAATAGCATCGTTAATTACATGACTAACACCTTCAATATCAATTCCACGTGCAGCAAGATCTGTTGCTACAATGTACTCAAATTCCAAGTTTTTAACTTGATTCATAATACGCTTGCGCTCACGTGGTGGCACACCGCCATGGATTTTCGCAACTTTGAGACCATTTGCAACTAAGAAACTATGTAAATCATCTGCTCGTTCTTTCGTATTAACAAAAATCATGGCAACATAGGGATTAAGAACTTTTGAAATAGATAAAATTTGAGCATTTTTATCACGTCCCTTAGTAGAAATCAGCCAGTTATCAATGGTATCTGCAATGACCGTTGACGTTTTGATTTTCTCCATCACTGGATGAGTTAAATATTTTTTCAAGAAAGGCTGTAATTTTTGTGGGATTGTCGCTGAAAAGACCAAGATTTGAACATCTTTTGGTAGACTAGCAGCAATCTTATCAACGGTATCTAAAAATCCCATATCAAGTGTCATATCTGCTTCATCAACTACAAAAGTATGGGCCTTATGGATCTCTAAATCACCTGATTTCACCAAATCATAGACACGACCTGGAGTTCCAATCACAATGTGAGGTTGACTAGCCTTTAACTTTTCAATTTGACGTAGCTTGTCCGTTCCTCCAACGTAGTTGACCACACGAATATCTGTTTCTGATTTTTCTGCAATCTGACGAGCAGCTAAATAAATTTGCGTGGCTAATTCACGACTAGGCGCTGTTATGACAACCTGAACCTGATCTAAATCTTCATTTATTTTTTGAAAAATTGGAAGTAAAAAAGTATGCGTCTTTCCTGATCCTGTCTTTGATTCCCCTACCAAATCACGTCCTGAAAGGACAACTGGAATCAATTTCTCTTGTACCTCCGTGGGAGCCTTAAAATTTAGTTCCTCCAAAGCTTCTTTGATATAGTTTTTAAATTTAAATTTTGTAAATGTCATAATGTAACCTCTTTTTTCATTCTCTTCTATTATAACACTAAAGAGAAAGAAATAGCAAAAAACACCGATTTCTCGGTGCTTTTCATTATAGATACAATAAAGCTAGGGCTAAAAGACTGGAAACTAGACCAAGTGTCCACAAGAAAGCATCTACTTTCCACTCACTCCATCTCTGTGCTTTGCCACTTAGACCTCCCAACTCCAGATGGTGATGGAAAGGAGTCATCCTAAAGATACGACGCCCTTCTCCATATTTTCTTTTGGTGTATTTAAAATAGCTAACTTGCAACATCACTGAAGAAGTTTCAATCACATACACTAGACCAATTAGTAATAAGGTCCACTCCACACGAAGCGCAATAGAGATCGTTGCTAGCATCCCTCCAAGAGCCAGACTCCCCACATCTCCCATAAAGATTTTAGCAGGCTTATGATTATACATAAAGAAGCCTAATAACGCTCCAATCATAGTGATACAAACCAGTAAAATATCATACTTATGATCTACAAAAGCAATGATAGAATACGCTACTAAACTGATCACAACCGATATAGAGGCCAATCCATCAATACCATCTGTGAGGTTGACCGCATTAGAAAATCCAACAAGCCAAAATAAAACAAAAGGAAGGTAAAGCACACCTAAATTAATGACATGTCCAAAAACATTCAGCTCACCTCCACCTGCCGCATTAACATGCGAAAGGTAAAAGACTAGACCACCTATAAGCTGGAGAGCCAATTTTTGTTTTGGATTGAGCCCTTCGTTAATCTTTCTAAAGACCTTTAAAAAATCATCTAAAAATCCTACCACACCGTAAAGCAATAAGATAAATAAAATCGCTAAAACGCCACCTGTCAGCATCTTCATGCTAGCTGCAAACACAAAACTCACCACAATAGCGACTAACAAGAAAACAACACCACCCATTGTTGGTGTTCCTGCCTTAGCTTGATGTTGCTTAACATCTTCGTGCATTTGTTGGCCACCAATTTTAGCCTTTTGATAAAATTTGATAAAGAATGGCATCACCAGTAGCGTTAAAAGAAAGGCTACCGCTCCTGCCGTTAAACTTGATAACATCTTATTCTCCTAAAGTTATTGTTAAATTTTTAAGGTCTTTTATTTTTGTTCCTGTATCTTTACTTTGCTTGATAACACGACCTGAGCTACCTTTAATTTTGATATCAATACCAGTCCACTTAGCAAAAGTCTCAACATTTTGCTTAGTCCAACCATACATATCAGGAAGCGTTGTCAAGATATTACTTAAAATTAAGATTTGTTTATTTTCTGGAAGATTTGTTCCTACTTCCTCTGAAATTTTACTAATTTTTGTTCCAGTTCCTAAAACAATAGGTTGAACAAGATTTCGACGTAATTCATCTGCAACATCACCTGGATTTTCACCAATATAGTCTTTTAACTGATAGCTAGTTTGTTCTGCTTTTGGCGTTGCAACAGGTTCCTGTAAAGAATCCTTCATCAACATAGCCTCTTCTAAAACAGGATTGACCACATCTTGCCAGAACATTTCAGTCCAAGTTTCAGGCTGTTGGACAGCTGCATACATAATAAAATCAGGCTCATCTGACGGAACCATGGCCACAACAGAAAAAATATTGTCATTTTCACCTTTTAAATAACCTGATCCATCCTCAGCAGCAATTTCTGCCGTTCCTGATTTAACAGCGACAGATTCATTCCCTACTTGAATAATGGGAACACCATCCACTTGAAGCGTACCGTAAGTAGGATCCGTTCCAACGGTCACCATATACTGCAATGTTTCTGATACGGCTTCTGCCGGAACAGGATTACCGACAATCTCTTTTTGAGCTGCGCGTGTCGTATTAGTGTTGGGATCATAAATTTTACTAATAAACTTAGGTTCCAACATAACACCATCATTTGAAATAGCTGTAAATGCTCGTAACATTTGAACTTGTGTTGTCGCAATCGCCTGCCCAAAAGCACTCATCGCAATAGAGACATAATTATCAGACGGTAGTAAACCATAGGCTTCTCCACCCATTCCAAACCGTGTTGGAAAACCAAATTTAAATTTAGCAAGGTAGGTTAACCATTTATCATTTCCCATAACTTGCTCTAGCTTCGTCATCCCAACGTTAGAAGAAAAGGCAAACCCTTGCGCATAGGTCATGTCCTCTCCCGTTGAAATCCCTTTGTTAACAGACCAGTCTCTAATCGTAGCATCTGCAATCGTTAAACTAGTATTGTTAAAGACTTCGTTAGGATTAAAGACCCCTTCATTTATAGCAGATGCTAGTAGCATCACTTTTAAGGTCGAGCCTGGTTCATAGTTAGTTTGATAAAGCTGACTTTGCCAAGTAAAATCTTCTCTGTCCAATCCTTCTTTAGTATCTGAATTGAAGCTTGGTCTCTGAGTCGTTGCTAAAATTTCACCTGTTTTAGCATTCACTAAGGTTGCACTGGCTTGCTTGCCATTACTTTTTTCCTGAAAAACATCCATCAGGGTTTCCAAGTGAGTTTGAATTGGAGCAGAAATCGTGGTGTAAATATCTTTACCATCCACTACCTTTTGAACCGTTTTTGCCGTTCCAAGTAAAGTGTTACCATTCTTATCTTTTTGATAAGTCACTTGTCCATCTGTCCCAGACAAGATGCTGTCCATAGAAGCTTCTAAACCTGTTGAACCGACAAGGCTTTTTGAGCCATCTTCATTTTCTTGGAGTTGTGCCAAACCAATGAAATCAGAAGCAAACATCCCATTAGGATACATTCGTCCAGGACTGGTATCAAAGGCTACTCCCTTAATACCAGCTTTTTCCAAAGCATCAGACATCTCCTTCATGGTACTATAAGTAATGTTTGAACCTTTATTGCCAAAAGAAACTTGTGTCAGATTATTTTGGGAGAGTTGACTTCGTACATAATCTTCTTCTATATCTAAATATTGCTTAAAAATAGAAGCGACTGTATCATACTGGGAAGCTTGGACATATAACTTCTCTTTCAATGCTGAAACATAGGCTTTATCAATGATAGCATAAACACTATAGGTTGTAGAATCCTCAGCAATAGGATTACCACTACGATCATAAATAGTCCCTCGTTTAGCTTGAACCGTACGGGTGGTTTGATAAACGGCCTGGGCACCTTTTGACAAATCAACACCAAATTTGGTATCTGCTCCAATAATAATCGCAAAATTGACCATAAAAACAAACAGGATAATGACAGAGAGATAAATCAGATACTTCCCTACCTGTTCTCTATTTCGAGCCGGCTGTCGACGGTTTTTAACTGAAAAATCCAAAAAATATTTTTTTAATCTTCGCATCACCTATTCCTCCTTTTTAATATTATCATTTTGAACACTCAAACCAGCTTGATTGGCAATTTGTGCAATGCGATCATAGCGACTTAATTCATTGATTTCTTGCTTGGCATTATTAACCTCAGTCTGTTGATCTGAAATTTGACTATTTAAAGAAGTAATTTCTTGTTGAAGTTGCAAATTTCGACTTTGTAAATAAATCACACTAATAGCTAAGGTAATCGCTGTCAAAACGATGGCACCATAAAAGCTCTTTTCAACTCTAGAAAAGGTTTTGACTCGGCGTTCAATGACTCTTAAGACAGCTTGATTTTGCCTTTCATTTTTATTTATTCTACTCATTTTATTACCCTTTTGGCTACTCTTAATTTGGCTGAATGGGCTCGGTTATTGAAATCCAACTCTTCTTGACTTGGTAAAATCGGCTTACGATTAACCAACTCAAAACGAGGTTTCAAATCATCTGGAATAAATGGCAGTCCCTTTGGTACTTCAACTGTGCTAGCTTCTTTAAAAAGTTGCTTGGTCAAACGATCCTCTAAGGAATGGAAGGTAATCACTGATATCCGACCATTGACAGCTAATAAATCCATGGCTTGTTGAATAGACTCATCCGCCGCCCCAAGCTCATCATTCACCTCAATTCGAATGGCTTGAAAAATTTGTTTTGCAGGATGTCCTTTTTTCTTCAACTCTTTTGCAGGTTTAGCTGATTTAATCAAATCAGCTAACTCTGTTGTTGTTTCAATTGGTTTAACCGCACGCGCCTGTTCAATCTTTCGAGCAATTTGTTTTGAAAACTTATCCTCACCATACTTAAAGAAAATGCGTACCAAATCATGATAGTCATAGCCATTAACAACATCATAAGCTGTTAATTTTGCCTCACGGTTCATTCTCATGTCTAAAGGAGCATCTTTTTTATAAGAGAATCCACGTTCACGCTCATCAAGCTGAGGACTAGAAACTCCTAGATCATAGAGAATGCCATCGATTTCTGTCACCCCTTTTTCAGCCAAACGGGCCTTTAAATGTCTAAAGTTATCCTTGATAAAGGTCACCTGTCCTTTTTCAATAAAAGGCTTTAGACGAATGTTAGCATTGTCAATCGCTTTTTGGTCTTGATCAAAGGCATAAAGGTGTCCTTTTTCACTTAATTTTCCTAATAAATACTCACTGTGTCCTGCTCCTCCTAAAGTGGCATCAACATAAACCCCGTCAGGCTTAATATCAAGCATATCTACGGTTTCATGCAACAGGACTGTGATATGATGAAATTCATTTGTCATAACCTCTATTTTACCATAATTTTTTAGAGATAGAAAAAGAAAAGAGGTTAGATCCTACTAACCCCTTAACGTGTCTTTGGCTTATTCTCTAATTTGCCCCTCACCATTGATATAAAATTTAGTACTGGTCAAAGCTTCCAATCCCATAGGCCCACGAGCATGCATTTTTTGTGTTGAAATCCCAATTTCTGCACCTAATCCAAAGACAAAGCCGTCTGTAAAACGTGTAGAGGCATTCACATAAACAGCTGCAGCATCCACTTGATCTTGAAAAGCTTCTGCTTGCTTGAGATTTTGTGTGATAATACTCTCTGAATGGTGACTAGTATAGGTATTGATCCAATCAATTGCTTCTTGACAACTTGAAACCACCTTAACCGACATAATATAGTCTAAAAATTCTGTAGCAAAATCCTCTTCACAAGCTGGTTTGGAGTGTTCAAAAATAGCTGCTGCCTTCTCATCAGCTCGAAACTCCATCTCATGCACCTTTGCAATTTCTTTCTCAAGTTTTGGTAAAAATGATGAGGCAACTGCTTCATGCACCACCAAACTCTCTGCAGCATTACAGACACTTGGACGCTGCGTTTTAGCATTAATGACAATTTTTGTTGCCATCTCAAGATCTGCAGACTCATCAACATAGATATGAACATTACCAACCCCTGTTTCAATAACAGGAACCTTTGCGGTTTCTTTCACACGATTAATCAACCCCGCACCACCACGTGGAATTAAGACATCAATGTAATCTACAGCTTGCATCATCTCCTCAGCCACTGCATGACTCGTGTCTTCTACCAACTGAACAACATTAGGATCAATCCCCTCACTCTCCAGAGTTTGACGAATAATATTGACTAAAGCCTTGTTGGAATTGATCGCGTCACGGCCACCACGCAAGATAATGCTGTTACTCGTTTTAAAAGCAAGACTAAAGGCATCAACGGTCACATTAGGACGACTCTCAAAAATCATGCCAACAACCCCTAAAGGCACACGCTTTTGAACAATTTTCAACCCATCAAGATTAGTATAGCCGCGTACCACCTCACCAATAGGATCTGTTAAGTCGGCAACCTGGCGCAACCCTTCAGCCATAGCTTCAATACGATCAGCATCTAAACGTAAACGATCCACCATGATGGAGGTAATTCCATTTGCTGCCGCATTTTCAAGATCAAGCAAGTTTTCAGTTAAAATATAACTGGTCTGTGCGACCAAATGATTTGCGACTTGTTTTAACAAGTGATTTTTTTGTGCTGTCCCTAATCTCAATAAGGTCTGACTAGATTTTTTAGCTTTTTCCCCTAATTCATTAATATAACTCATCCTCTACTCCTTTCTAAAGAGCGTTCCTAGGTTTTCACCATCTAACACGCGAAGAATATCTCTAGGATTTTCACCATTCATCAAGACCATTTGTCCATTATTTTCAAAGACAATCTGGGCACTCTGTATTTTACTTAGCATCCCACCTGTCCCAAATTTACTTCCTGCACCACCAGCAGATTGAATAATCTCATCTGTAATCTCAGGTACAAAGTGCCGCAATTTAGCATCATCATAAATATTAGGATTTTTATCAAATAAACCATCGATATCAGACAGCATAATCAATAAATCTGCTCCCACAATATTAGCCACAATAGCAGATAGACGGTCGTTATCTCCGAATTTAGTGGTATGATCCATCTCATCGACACTAACAGAGTCATTTTCATTCACAATAGGAACAATCCCCATGGATAAAAGAGTCTCAAAAGCATTGGTCACATTAGATAGGCTCTCTGGAAATTCAACCACATCGCGTGTCAACAAAATCTGTGAGACAGTTGTCTGATAGTGAGAAAAAATCTGAGCATAGAGATTCATCATAGCCACCTGTCCAACACTTGAAACAGCTTGTTGGCGTTCTACTTCTTGCGGTCGTTTATCAAGATTTAAAACATTTAAACCAAATCCCATAGCTCCTGAGGAAACTAGGACCACATCCTTTCCTTGATTCATCAGACTTGAGATCACAAATCCTAGCTCATCAATTTTTTTTAAATTGATTTTTCCATTCGCTAAAACCAGTGAACTGGTGCCAATTTTAATAACAATACGGTTTACATCTTCAAAATTTCGCTTCATAAGGCTCATTATACCATACTTTTTTGTATTTTTCTGCTGATACTGACACCAAGCTCAAATCAGAAATAAAAACAGATCAAGCTGACTTAAAATCAGATGATCTGTCTTGGTTTATAAAATATTATCCATTAACTGATTCTGTGGACTTTTCTACAATCGCACCTGTCTCAGAATTAATCGAATAACTATAATCTTGATGATTATAAACAAAATCAATCTCAAAGGTTGCAGGTGTTTGATCGACATCTTGCTCAATCACTAGATTCGTCACTTTGGATTCTGTTACCCCTGCATCATCAAAGGCAATTTTCTTTGCTTCATCCTGTGAAATTTTTGTAGAGCTAGTCGTTGTCTCAGTAACCTCTGTTTCTTTTTCAATGATAGAACCACTTGTCGTATCAATCGTGTAGCTATAATCTGTTCCCTTTGCAGAAAATTCTACATCATATTGACTTTGACCATTCTCTTGATCTAAGGTAATCGTCAAATTAGTAACCTCAGACTCGGATACTTTTGCATCATTAAAAGCTATTTCTTTAGCTTTTGTTTCTGAAATTTCTTGAGTAGTTGTTGTTTGACTGGATTGAACGGAGGATGTGCTATCATTACTATCCCAATCACAAGCAACCAGTGTCATCATTGAAAGAGCTATTAGCCCAAATGAAGTAAGCTTCTTAATAGACATAACATCACCTCTTTTTTATTATTTTAAACAATTTTATAGTTTTTGTCTAATAACTGTCAACAAAAAAGTCTTGGAGAACTCCAAGACTTTCTATTTATCTGATTTTATAAGGACTTGTAAAGATTAACAGCATTTTCTGCAGTGAAACCATATTCTTTAAAGATACGATCCCCTGGTGCTGATGCTCCCCAAGTATCAATCGTAAGGGTTTTACCTGTCAGACCAACGTATTTGCCCCAACCAAAGCTTGATCCTGCTTCAATGGCTAAACGTTTAGTGATAGCAGATGGCAGAACTTCTTCCTTGTAAGCTGAATCTTGCTCATCGAAGATATTTTGTGATGGCATTGATACCACACGAACAAAAATACCTTCTTTTTCTAACTCAGCTTGTGCATCAAGGGCTAATTTCACTTCTGATCCTGTTGCAATAAGGATACCATCTATCTCTCCCTTAGCTTCTGAAAGGACATAAGCTCCTTTATTAAGACCTGCTGCAGCTAGACTGGCTGTTCCTTCAAGGACTGGTAAGTTTTGACGTGTTAAAACAAGGGCCGTTGGACGTTTTGTTTCTGCAAGGGCACGTTTCCATGCTTCATTAACCTCATTACCATCAGCTGGTCGAATAACATTTAGGTTTGGCATAGAACGAACGCTGGCTAATTGTTCAACAGGCTCATGTGTCGGACCATCTTCACCAACCGCAATGGAATCATGTGTTAAGACATAGACAGTTGGTAACTCTTGAAGAGCTGCCATACGAACTGCTGGAAGAAGGTAGTTTGAAAAGACGAAGAAAGTTCCACCATAGACACGTGTTCCACCATGAAGTGCAATACCATTCATCGCGGCAGCCATCGCAAACTCACGGACACCAAACCAAATATTACGACCAGCATAGTTATCTGCTTGGAAATCAGAATCTGCCGCAACCATTGTATTGTTTGAAGCAGAAAGGTCTGCTGAACCACCCCAGAATGATGGCACTTGCGCAGAAATTTGCTGAATAGCTTGCTGACTAGAAACACGGCTTGCCACACTTGAGCCAAGCTCATGTGCCGCTAAATCAACAGAAATCGGAGCATCTGTAAAGGCTTCTTTGTACTCTTTGGCTAATTCTGGATAAGCTTCTTCATAGTGCTTAAAGAGAGTATTCCATGCATTTTCTTTTTCTTCACCACGGAATTTAATGCCAACTTCAAAGCGACGTGCCACTTCTTCTGGAACAGTGAACTCTGGATAATCATAACCATAAACTTGCTTAGCATGAGCAATACCTTCTTCACCGATTGGTGCGCCATGAACAGCAGATGTGCCTTGTTTTTCAGCCCCATAACCAATAATAGTCTTCACTTCGATGATAGAAGGTTTCTCTGTTTCTGCTTTAGCTTCTTCAATAGCTTTTGCAATAGCTTCTAAATCATTACCATCCTCAACTAAAATATGCTGCCAACCATATGCTTCAAAGCGTCCTTTAACACTCTCCGTAAAGGCTTTTGAGGTTGGACCATCAAGTGAGATGTCATTAGAATCATAAAGGAGAACTAATTTCCCAAGCTTCAAGTGACCAGCCAAGCTTGCTGCTTCTTGAGAAACACCCTCCATCAAATCACCATCACCATTTAAGGCATAAGTATAGTGGTCCACAATGTCAAAACCTGGCTTATTGAATTTGGCTGCCAAATGTGCTTCAGCCATAGCCATTCCAACAGCATTAGCAATCCCTTGACCAAGTGGCCCTGATGTTGCTTCGACACCATCGGTATGGTTCACTTCAGGGTGACCAGGCGTTTTTGATCCCCATTGACGGAAGTTTTTAAGGTCTTCCATAGTCACGCCATATCCTGACAAGTGAAGGAGGCTATATAAAAGGGCGCTACCATGTCCAGCTGAGAGGATAAAACGGTCACGGTTTGTCCATGAACGACTTGTTTTTGGGTTGACATTAAGGTACTTATTAAAGAGTACATAAGCCATTGGGGCCGCTCCCATTGGAAGACCAGGGTGACCTGAGTTAGCTTTTTGAATCGCTTCGATTGAAAGCGTGCGGACAGTGTTTACCGCTAATTGATCAATAGTGTCAAATGTCATTGTAAAGACCTTTCTAGATTGTTATCACTTTATTATATCACAATTTTCTGAATTTTTGAGAGGAAATCCTAGGGAGATAATAAAAATCGAGTACCTGAGATCTCTGCCTCAAATACCCGATTGTTTATTATGAATTGGGATCGTCTAAACTACGCCCATGAAGACCTTTTTCACGTTGCACTTGACGAAGCTTTTCAGGGGTCACATCATTTCCCTCTTCATCAACAATCTTAATCCCTTCAACATGATGGCGAACAGCACGGCGATAACCTTCAATATACTCTTCACGAAGTTTAGCTTGCTCAACTTTTTCTTCTGCTGTTAGAGTACCTTCCTTTTTCTTACGTGCCAATTCATTGATGCGTTCGATTTTTTTAGGATCCATCTCTTATTTCTCCTTACTTACTATTTAACTTATTAAAGACAGCAACACTGCTTGCCTTATCCGCCAAGGCTTTCAAGAGGGCCAAGCGGTTAGCTTTGACTGCTGCATCATCTGCCATGACCATGGTATTGTCAAAGAAGGCTGCGATGACTGGGCTCAAAGCAAAAAGCTTGTTCAAGTTTTCTGTCATATCTTCCGTCAACTCTAAACCAACCACTGCTTCAAAGAGAGCTTTTTCTTCTGCATTTTCAAAGAGAGCTTCATCAATCGCAGTTGTTTCCGCCTTTTCAGCCAAGTTAAAGACACGTGACAAGTTTTCCACAGCTTCCTTGTAGTCAGCTTCTTTTGATTTTTGGAAAATAGCAGAGCTGGCTGCCAGTTGTAGTCTGACCACAAAGGTTGAGCTGGCAAGCACAGCCTCACGGATGTCTTTCGGAATCGCCTTATCCATCATCTTCTCTACACGAGCACGGATAAAGTCCATCACAGCTGGCTGGTTGTCATAGGTCAAGCTGGCAAAGTTCAAGCTATAGAGCTCCGCAATCAACTGATCCAATGGAATTTCCCAACCAAAGGCTTCCAAGATCCGCACGATACCCTGTGTCGCACGACGAAGAGCATAAGGGTCATTTGAACCAGACGGAATGAGACCTACTGAGAAGAAGGATAGAAGGGTGTCGAATTTGTCAGCCAGTGCCAAGACCGCACCAACCTTGCTTTCAGGCAATTCGCCCTCTGCAGAGTTAGGAAGATAGTGCTCACGGATTGCTGCTGCCACCGCAGGTTTTTCCCCTGCAAGAAGGGCATACTTCTCACCCATAATCCCTTGCAATTCATCAAACTCGCCAACCATACCTGTCAAGAGGTCAAACTTGTAGATGCTTGCCGCACGTGCCACATCCGCTTTTTCATCCGCAGACAAGCCTGCCAAGTCAGCCAATTTTTCTGCGATAACTTTGGTGCGTTCCATGTGCTCGTAAAGTGAGCCGATTTTCTCATGGAAGGTCACGACTTTGAGGCGTTCTACCAAGTCAGCAATCTTGAGTTTTTGGTCTTCACGCCAGAAGAACTCACCATCTTCCAGACGAGCCACCAAAACTTTTTCATTTCCTTTGATAACATTATCAATATACTGGTCATTACCATTGCGGACGGAGATGAAGTTTGGTAGAAGTTTACCAGATTTATCACGCACCACGAAGTAACGTTGGTGGTTTTTCATTGAAGTCACCAAAACTTCTTCTGGCACTTCCAAATACTTGGTATCAAAGGAGCCCATGAAGGCAGTTGGATACTCAACCAAGTTGAGAACTTCATTGAGCAGGTCCTCGTCAATCTCAACGGTCACATCGTGTTTATTCTCGATAGCCTGGATTTGCTCGACAATCATACTTTGACGCTCTGCGGGGGCTGTAATAACAAACTGTGCACGCAAATCTGCCTCGTAAGAATCCGCACTGGTAATCTCAGCTTCTTTTCCAAGGAAGCGGTGACCACGGCTGATGCGATCTGACGAAATGTCCAAGAAGTCCATATCTAGTGCTTCATCATCTAACAAGACTGTCAAGGTATGAACAGGACGAATATAGGTGAAACTATTGTTAGCCCAAGCCATGCTCACAGGGAAAGTTAGACTTTGTAAGAGTTCAGGAATAGCCACTAAAACGTCTTTAGCAGATTTTCCTTCTTCATTTTTAGTCACATAAACATACTCTTCACCCTTGATCTCACGAAACTCAATATCAGCGGTTGTTAAGCCTTTTCCACGAACAAAACCTTCTGCTGCTTTAGTGAAATTTCCATCTGCATCTAAGGCAATTTTCTTAGATGGACCTTTAAAATCTTCTGTTAAGTCTGTCTGTTTATCTGCCAGACCACGAACGCGTACTGCCAAACGACGTGGTGTTGAGAAAGTCTCAATCGTCTCAAAAGACAAGCGATGCTCTGTCAAAAAAGCTTCCATTTTTTGACCCAGTTGTTTTTCACTAGGTGTAACAACATAGGCTGGCAATTCTTCTAGTCCAAGTTCTACTAACAAATTTTTGGTCATGATTTCTTCTCCTAGTGATTTATTCTGTTTCTTCCGCTAATAATTTAGCACGACTAGCTTCATCCAAAAGAGGATAACCTAATTTTTTACGCTCTGCCACAAAGGTTTTGGCCACGACTCGCGCCAAGTTACGAATGCGAGCAATGTAACCTGCACGCTCGGTTACAGATACGGCACCACGTGCATCTAGCAAGTTAAAGGTATGTGAACATTTGAGTACATAATCAAAGGCTGGATGAACCAATCCTTCTGCTAAAGCACGCTCTGCCTCTTTTTCAAATTTAGTAAAGTTTTCAAGAAGCATGTCTTGATCAGATACTTCAAATGAATATTTAGAATGCTCGTATTCTGGCTGGATAAAAATCTCACCATATTTTACCCCTGCAGCCCACTCAATGTCATAAACTGAATCAACTTCTTGGATATAAGACGCTAGACGCTCTAAACCGTAGGTTACTTCTGCTGTGACAGGTCCTGTCGCCAAGCCACCAACTTGTTGGAAGTAGGTAAATTGTGTGATTTCCATACCGTCCAACCAGACTTCCCAACCTAGACCGGCAGAACCCGTCGATGGATTTTCCCAGTTGTCTTCAACGAAACGAATATCATGTTCCAAAGGGTTAATCCCCAAACGCTCCAAAGACTCTAAGTAGAGTTCTTGAATGTTAGACGGTGACGGTTTCATCACCACTTGGAATTGGTGGTGTTGATACAAACGGTTTGGGTTTTCCCCGTAACGACCATCCGCAGGACGACGTGAAGGCTCAACATAAGCTGCATTCCACGGCTCAGGACCAATAGCACGCAAGAAAGTATAAGGACTCATAGTTCCCGCACCTTTTTCCGTATCATAGGCCTGCATCAACATACAACCTTGTTCATTCCAAAATTGTTGAAGGGTTAAAATAATCTCTTGAAAAGTAAGTTTTTTTGACATAACATTCTCTTTCTATTTTAAATATTCTTACGACGTGAGCCTTCCTAGCCGATATTGCTAGGAAAGACGAACTAGTACAGCATCTAGCTCAGTCGTCCTAGCGATGAGCGTGTGGCAATTCGACTGAAAGGAGACTATGTCACTGACGCTGTGAAAAGCTAATTTCTTAGACATATATTTTCTCTTTCCATTTATATTGCAAAATTGCTAGTTCTCCACACTGGGTACTGCTTCCACAAAGACTGCTTGTCCTGTCTTATTTAGATAAGAACAGGTCATAGCTTCTAGGTCAATGACCCACTTATAAACGCCTGCTTCTGCTGCTTCTTGGCAGAAGGTAGGAAAATCTGTCTCCCCAGCCTGATGATGGCGTAAAATAGTCACAAACTGGTCCAGATTGACTTGGTCTGAAACAGGTATCATCACTCGATAACCCGTCTTTTCTAGAATTTTTCCCGCCTTTGAACGATAGGTAACCTGTCCAGACTGGATATCTACAGTATTTTCCACCATGCCCAAGTCTTTAAAATAAGCAATCAGCTTGGGGAAATCAGGTCCTGTAAACTGCTCGTGACCTCGATCGATAGCTTCTAAGGTAAACATTGCTCTCCTTTCTTGGTAACAACCTTTCACCCTTTAGTAAAAAACAAAAAGAACCACATTCTCTTCCCTTGTCCGCAGACATAGGGGCGTTGAGAACGCGGTTCCACCCTAATTTATTACTTCATTTTTAATTGATAATAATCTCTGAAAGCGCCACTTCTTAAGATCACAATCTGGCTCCCACTCTCCCAGACTCGCTATATGTTAGAGCTTAAGTTGTCTCTTTCTATCTGTTTATTCTAGCAAAATATTTTTCATTTGTCTATGGAAAATACTAAGCTTTCTGATAAACCACTTGACCTGCTAGATAAGTGGCACAAAGGTTAAGCTCACTATCTAAAATAATAAAATCTGCTGGTAAACCTTTTTTTAATTGACCACATTGCTCTTCTATCTTCATAGAAAGTGCTGGAATAAAGCTAGCCATACGAACAGCCTCTAAAGGACTCGCTAAGCCCCAATCTACAATGTTTTTTAATCCATCTTTCAATTTTAAGATGGAGCCTGCCAAGCTCCCTCCCTCTTTCAAACGTGCTGTTCCATTTGAAACCACTACTGGATATTCTCCTAGCATATAATCACCATCTTCTAAGCCCCCTGCACTCATACAGTCTGTAATCAAGGCGACATGGTTATGCCCTTTTTGACGAAGTAAAATATCACAAGCCCAAGGATGAACGTGGTAGCCATCGCAAATCAACTCCGCATAAGTATTTGGCAACTCATAAACCGCACCTACCATACCAGGTTCCCTATGATTCAGACCACTCATGCCATTATAAGCATGCACCCATACCGTTGCGCCTGCTTCCACTGCTCGAGTCGCCTCTTCAAAGGTCGCATCAGAATGCCCCAAGGCCACCACTAGCCCTTTTGATTTAGCATAAGCTACAAAATCCTCTACCCCCTCACGCTCTGGGGCAACCGCTATTTTTTTTAACCAGCCTTGGCTTGACGCTAGCCAAGTATCTAATTCTTCTTTGCTAGGGTTTCGCATATACTTAGGATTTTGAGCGCCCTTATATTTTTCAGTAAAATAAGGACCTTCAAAATAGAGACCTTGAATACGAGCACCTGTTTCTGTTCCGGCTACTTCAGCTACCATCTGACAAACCTGATTTAAATCCTCGAAAGACGCTGTTAAACCTGTTGGTAAAAAAGAGGTGACACCTGTTTCTAGCAAGTGTTGACTCATCTGATAAAGACTATCTTTCTTTAGATCCATAACATCGGCTCCTGCATAGCCATGAACATGGGTATCCACCAATCCCGGTGCAACTTGATAACCGGTATAATCTAAAATCTCCCCATCATCAGGAACCTGACTAAACCAACTTCCAAATTGACCATCACAAACCTCTAAATACCCTGCTGGCTTGATTTGATAAGGATAATAAAAAGCATCTGCTTTAATATAGTGTTTCATCGAAAACGCCTCCATTCTTTCTTTCATTATACTCTTTCCCCTTTATTTTGTAAACGGTATATACCAATCCGCTTTTGAAAAAAGCTATTGAAATTTTTTTCATTAGAACATATAATAGAAATGATAGCTCTCTTAGCTAAACTCTATAAAAAAAGGAAATACTATGAAATCTTCAAAAAATGAGTTACTCTACCTTATTTTAACTATCTTATTTTTAATTGGGGGAGTTGGGATTTATGCTCTTTTTGGTCAACAGTCACAAAAAAGTACCGCTTCTGTGCAACAAAGTCAATCTACTAAGGCGACAAGCTCAAGCAGTTCTAAAGAAAGCAATCCTGAATTAGATAATCTGCTAAAAGAATTAGAAAAAGAAGCTACTCCTGACGACATTAAACGTGCTCAAGAAGCCATTGATAAGATGAACGATGGAGAGCTTAAAACTGAGTTCCAAAAACGTTTAGATGCCATCAAAGCAGATTTGGCGCACCAAACAGCAGCCGAAGATGCTGTAACGACACTAGAAGCTGAACAAACACAAGAAAATGTCGATAAAGCTCAAAAAGCGGTTGACAAAGTTAAAAATGCTGATAAGAAAAAAGCACTCCAAGAACGAATTGATGCTGTACAAGAAGCAATTGATGCAACAGCAGCATTAGCAAGTAGCTCCAGCAGCAGTCTTGAAACAAGTGTTTCATCTTCAACTGTCAGTGAAGTAGCCCCTACTACTGCTACTGAAACAGCAACTTATGTTGAACCAACTTATGCTTCAACTTATACGCCAACCTATGCTCCTACAGAGTCAGCTACTACCACAACCGTCACACCTAGCTCAAACACCACAGTAGCCAGTGACAATACAGCAACTTCAAGTGCTGACGATACCACAACTACTGTTACCCCTTAACTCAAAAAAATTCCAAAACATTTTTGTTTTGGAATTTTTTTTGATTAAATTTCATACCCCATTAAGATGCCACCATCTTCTGCGTAAAAACTACACAAACCTGAGGTTGGAAGAATACGAACATCAGCCTTTGGAAAATCCGCCTTAATGGCCTTAGAAAATTGTTCAGCCAGCTTATCATTATAAGCATGAGACAGCATCACACGACCTCCTTGATAGCCTGCTTTTAGCATTTCAGCATAACCTGAGCTAATTGATTTTTTCTGACCACGTGCTTTATGAAGAAGTTCTAAAGTTCCTTCAGAACTAGCTTCTCCCACAAGTCGAATATTCAACATTCCCACTACTTTTCCTGCCAGTTTACTCAAGCGACCATTTTTGACCAAATTATCGACTTTTTCTAAAACAAATAATAGTTTTGTTTTTTCTTGATAGGCTGTGATAGCTGTGACCACTTGATCAAAAGATAAACCTTGTGCTATCAATTCCACTAATTTTAAAACCAGTAAATCATTTTCTCCACCAGCTGATAGGGAGTCAATCACATGTACTTCTGTGTCAGGTTTTTCTTCTAATAAGAGATTTTTCGCCAGCTGAGCGGCATTGTGACTGCCTGATAAGGCACCTGTAATGGTGAGAACAATCACACGATCGGCTCCTCTATAAGCAGACAAAAAGGCATCTGGGCTAGGGCAGGCAGAACTGGCTGCAGCTTGAGTAGAATAGAGCTTTTCCATCATAGCTGGAATATCGATCTTCTCATCATCGATATAAACTTCATTGCCGATTTGAAGCGTTAAGGGAACACTTTCAAATCGCACATTTTCTGGTAGATTCTCTAGCTGTTTCAAGTTACAACCTGAATCTACAACAATCTTCCACGTCATAGCAACCTCCTTAGGCTCACTGTTTTTATCGAAATATATTTTGATTATCAAAGTATATCTCTATTATACCATGATTGCACTCTTCCTGCATTAAAAAGATGTGTTAAAGGACATATTTCTCAATAGCTAAACCCACACCTGCTTGATCATGGTCGGCTGTTTCTACTGTTGCAAGAGCTTTGATGGCTGGAGTAGCATTTCCCATCGCCACACTTAAACCTGCATAAGCTAACATTTCTGCATCATTTCCAGCATCTCCTAAAGCCATGATTTCTGAAGGTGCAATAGAAAGATGTTCAGCTAATTGTTTTAGACCACTTGCTTTTGTCACACCTTTTGGCATCACTTCAAAAATATATGGCTGGCTACGAACCACACTATAACGTTCTGCCAAAGTTGCTTCCTCTTTAGCTTGAAAGGCATCAATTGCTTCGGGGTCTCCCATGAACATGGCTTGAAAAACTAGCTTATCTGCCTGCTGGGCTTTTTTACTAGAGATAGATACAGGCTCTGCAAAAACTAAGCTCGCATCATAACGTACAAGCTCTGAAGGCTCCTCATCAACCACTAAAAAGTCTTCCTTTTCCGTCAACACTAGCTGAACCTGTGGATAAGCCTTGACCTTATCTGCCAAAAAAGCAATATCGGAGGCTTCAAGATAAGTATAGTCCACCAAAGACCAATCAGATGTTTGATGAATCGAACACCCGTTATTTAAAATAGCATACTCTTCCTTAGCTGAAAGACCTAGCTCCTCATAAAAAGGGACAACTCCTGATTGGGCACGACCTGTACAAATAACAATCTTAACCCCTTTTTCAGCCGCTGCTTGAATGGCAACTTGATTTTGTTTAGGAATCTCTTTTTTACTATTTAGCAGAGTACCATCCATATCAATCGCAATGAGTTTAATCATAACTTTCTCCTTTGGAGTTTTTCTCTAGTGTATCACGAAATCAGCAAAATAAAAAGAGACTACTGTGCTCTAAAAAGTAGTCTCTAGTGGGGCTTATGATTTATGAAGTTGAAATTTAGTTCCCTTTAAGGCTGCCTTTAACAGCAAAGTTGGGGCAAAACCTTCAATGGTAGCCTCTGACTTTTCTAAGTCCACTGATACGGACTTAACCCCTACAACCGAACTCAAGCGCTCTGTCACTGTATTAACACATCCTTGGCATTTCATTCCACTAATTGTAACTGTTTTTCTCATTTGTTTACCTTTCTCATTTTTAAACGTAGGGCATTTAAGACCACTGATACGGAACTAAAACTCATGGCTAGACCTGCTAACATCGGATTTAAAAGCGGACCACCAAAAAGGTAAAGAACACCCATGGCAACAGGAATCGCTAAAATATTGTAAATAAAAGCCCAAAATAGATTTTCTTTTATCGTTGAAAGGGTCAGCTGACTGATGCGTAAACTTTTGACAAGGCTAGAAAGCTCTTGCTGCATCAAGACCACATCTGCTGACTCGATAGCAATATCTGCTCCCTGTCCCATGGCAATCCCAATGTCTGCCAAGGCCAGAGCTGGCGCATCATTGATCCCATCTCCTATCATAGCCACTCGATGCCCCTTTGCTTTTAGTTTAGCAATAGCATCTGCTTTTTGATCTGGTAAGACCTGACTCATCACTTGATTGATTCCCAATTGTTGGGCAACGGCTTGGGCTGTCTGTTCGTTATCCCCTGTTAACATAATTAACTGATAACCTAAACTTTTAAGTTTAGAGAGAGCTTCTGGACTATCTGATTTGATCTGATCTGCCACCGTAATTAAACCAAGTAAGGTCTGATTTTTAGCCACATAGACGAGGCTCTGACCTTGTTGGCTAGCAGTTTGACCATCATTTTCTGCCGCCTCAACTGAGATGCCAGCCTCCAACATCAAGGCCTGATTGCCAATCAAAATCTCTTGTCCTAAAACATTTCCCTTTAAGCCATAGCCTGCCAAAGAGTGAAAAGCTTCCACTTCTGGAAAAGCGTAGCCTTTTTCCACAAACTCATCCACAAGAGCTCGACTAATCGGATGTTGTGATAAGTTTTCCACAGCACCTGCCCAAAAAAGACTATCCTCATCACCATAGTTATAAACAGCTGCGACCTGCGGATGACCTTGAGTTAAGGTTCCTGTTTTATCAAAAACGAGAGTATCGACTTGATGTGCCAACTCCAAGCTCTCCCCGTTTTTATACAAGATTCCATTTTCAGCGGCTAATCCTGTTCCCACCATAATAGCTGTTGGCGTTGCAAGTCCCAAAGCGCAGGGACAAGCAATTACTAAGACCGCTAAGGCTGTTGTCAAAGCAAACGAAAAGCTTTCTCCCATGATGACAAACCAAAACAAACCTGTCAAAAGAGCAAGGACCATCACTAGAGGAACAAAAATTGCCGATACCTTATCAGCTATTTTAGCAATCGGAGCCTTGGTACCTTGTGCTTCTTCTACCAAATGGATAATCTGTGCCAGCAAGGTTTCAGATCCAACCTTTTGAGCTGTCATCTCAATTAAACCTTGACCATTGATAGAGGCCCCATAAACCAAACTATCTTTTGACTTATCCACAGGAATGGGCTCACCTGTTAACATAGACTCATCAATGGCAGACTGCCCTGTGACAATCACCCCATCCACAGGAATTTTTTCCTCTGGCTTAACCAAGAGACGGTCTCCCACTTCTACGGCCTCAATAGGTAAATCTTGCCACATCTCATCACGAAAGACATGGGCTGTCTTAGCTGAGAGCTGCATGAGCTTTTTAATGGTTTGAGAAGTCTTCCCTTTAGAGAGGGCCTCAAAATATTTTCCCAGAGTAATTAAGGTTAGAATCACCGCAACTGACTCAAAATAAAGCTCATGGGCAAAATGGTGATGCCCATTAAAAATATGATAACTGCCATACAAACTATAGACAAAAGCGGCGCTGGTGGCTAAGGCAACCAATGAATCCATATTAGGATGCCCTTTTAGTAAGGCTTTAAGACCTGACACATAAAACTGACGGTTTAAGAACATGACAGGTAAAGTTAAAGCGATATTAGCTAAAGCATATCGCCAACTGGAACTCCCATGAGGAGCTAAGACCTCAAAAATAGGGAGGCCCAGCATCGACCCCATTGTGAGATAAAACAAAGGAAGCGTAAACAGACTAGAATAAGCTAAACGCCGTTTTAAAGTCTGTAACTTTTGCTCTTCTCTTTTTTCTGGGCTTTCTAGCGGATCAGCCGTTTTTAAATGATAACCTGCCTCCTCAACAGCTTTAAACAAGACTTCTTCTTTTATCGAATGCTCTGTTTCCACTGTCAATTTTTCAGTTGCTAAGTTGACCACAGCCTTATCCACAAAATCGAGTTTTTGCACAGCTTTTTCCACATTAGCGACACAAGAGGCACAGGTCATGCCTTCTACAAGATATTCTGCTTTCATTTTAGCCCTCCAAATGTTCTAAACACTGACATTGGCCTTTGATACAATTACAGGTGACCTCATCTACTGCTGATCCTTTTTTTGCCAATAAAAGCACTTCCATCGCTTTAATATCAGATAGAGTCATGGGAGTTTCTTTTATTAACTGATAAAGAACAGCTTGGTGCTTAGTCAAACAGAACCGATCAAAAACTTGCTGAATTTCTTCATGAATGGCTTCTTTTTCAGAGAGATTGGCTTGATAAAAAAAGCGATTCCCAACCTTTCTTGTCTTTAACTGTTCTTTTTCCACCAAACGAGCCAGTAAGGTCTTGATGGTCGAGACAGACCAGCCTTGCTTATCCTGCAAGATGGAGACGATTTCTTTACTGGTCGTTTCCTCTTTCGTCCAAACCACACGCATCACTTCCCACTCTGCTTGCGATATATGTGCCATAGCTTACCTCTCTTTTTAGTTGTTTACATTTGTAGATATAGTATAAAATAAATGACGACATTTGTCAACAACTTTTGTTTAAATGAGAATTTCCCTAAAAATTAGAATACCCCTTCAATCCCTCCTCTCCCCTTGAGAGAGTAAGGAGGGCAATGAGTTTAATGTATAATATGTGAGTATTATACATTAAACTCTCTTGAAAAGAGAGAGAGTTTAAAAAATTTTTTGGAGGTTATGTATGGTATATGAACATTTGAGTCTTCCTTTTCTAAAAATTTATCTAGAAAAAACTAAGGCATTTGATGTAACTGGGGAATCTTTCCAACCAACTGGAAAGATTATTGACCGCATTCTACTAAAGACTGGAGATGTTATCAATCGTTACAATAACGAAACGCTCCAGCTACAAGGAAACTCTCAGGATTTAAAAGATTGTCTCAATCATCTTGATCAAGAATTAAAAAAATTTAAGGAGAACCCTCCAAAAATTTTTATTGCCTATGCTTTTAAAAACAGAGAGAATAAGGATAGGGTTCAAAAACTTTTAAAAAATTGGGGATTTGACGTACTGGTTATGGAGGATCATCCTGAAAATGGACTTCATCTTACTGAAAAATTAGAAGCTACTATTTATAATGCCGAGTACGGTATTGTACTTTTTAGCAAAGATGAGAAATTAGCAGAGAATGGTAAATTCATCCCTAGATCCAATGTGATGATTGAGTTAGGCATGTTAATGGCGACTCTAAAAGAACAAGAAAAACGTTTTTCTATCCTCAACTATGCTCCAGAAGATATCTTAATTCCTAGTGATATTCTTGGGTTAACCTACACCCTAGTTGAAGGGTTAGACGACCATACCTTTGAGGATGAGCTAATGAACGAGGTCTATCACCTCTACGAAAAGTGCCTAGATATCTAACGTCATCCCTTAAACGATAAGAAAGGAACAGCTACTGACAATGAAAAAGAATCTTATTAAATCACTAACCCTCTCAACTGCGACACTTGCAGCTTTTAGTTTGGCAAATACGGTCTTGGCAGATGAAACAACTACCGCCAGCACCCCTGAACAAGCCAGCCAAGTCAATACGACCAGCTCACAAGAGCTTGAAAAACAGGTGGCTCAAGCTGAAACCACAGCTACTACAGCTAAAAGTAATCTTGAGCAATCTCAACAAGTGCTAGCACAAGAAGAAAAAGCACTTGCTGAGGCACAAGCACAGGCAACATCAGCTCAAACTGATGCAGATACTGCTGCAGACAATCTTGCTAAAGCTAGTGAGACAGCTAAACAAGCCACAGATGAAAACATCGCTTCTGCACAAAAAGACATCGACACAGCAAGCACAACGGTTGCTCAAGCGACTAGCCAAGTTGATGCCGCAGAAAAGGCGCAAAAGCAAGCCCAAGATGCTTATACACAACAAGCTGAGCAAGTGGCTAATGCCCAGTCTAACCTAGATGCTAAAACAGCAACTTATCAAGCCACTCAAGAAACTATCAACAACACCCAAGAGCAAGAAGATCAAGCAAAAGCGCAACTCCAGAAAGACCTCAGCACTAGTCAAACAGAAGTGACGACTCTTGAAAACAAGATCTCAACCAACTCTAGTCAACTAGACAGCGCAAAAACAGTGCTTGATGCCCTAAAAAACAGTGCTAATGTCGATGAGCTATGGGACACAACAGTAGAAAAGCAAGGTGTTCTTAACAAAGCTGAAAAAGAGTATAACTTAACTAAATCTTATATAGAACCACTTCTCAATACTCAATCAACGCTGACTATTACTACTCAAACTCCAACTGTCCTTGAAGAACAACGTAAACATCCAGAAATGTCTGCAACCATCTACTCTGGTGAGCGAACAGAGACCATCTACCTAACCGCAGAGCAAGCCAAAGAGTATGCTGAAAAAGGTACCTTCACCTATGTCCCAAACAGCACCAAGATTACTGAATACTTTGTTACCTACCTCAACGAGCTAAAACGCCTCAATGGTATGACCGATACCGTCGATGCAAGTAGTTCAGACCTCATCGCTTACGCAGTTGCCCGAGCAGAAGAAAATGCCACTAGAGGACTACTAACCCATCAGACAGATTTAAATCTTTCTGATTTTAATTTAAGACAAGCTTACGACGAATCAAGCTACGACCCTAACAAACTTGCTCATTGGTTAGAAAATGCTGTTTCAACTGGTTCAGGATTAACTTACCACTATCTAATGAAAGATTCCAATGCAGAAAACTTATCTGATCAATCAGTCGCTTATAACTTGCTTTTAGGCTGGTTTACAGATTATAAAAATGTCGCTCGAACAGCGGCAAGTAATCCTAAAACAAACTATGGTCACCGTATTAATGAACTCATGGCAGCAGGTCCTATCGGTATCGGCTTCTCTGCAAACGGTTTACATGCTGTATTGGAAACTAGCCGTACATTTGACTCCATTGGTACAGATACTTCTAACTTTGAGCCTGACTTTATCACTAACGACAAGGGGGAAACCGTCATGGTCAGAAAAGGTACAGAGACGCCTGTTGTCTTTCTACCAGCTGTAACCTTTAACTTTGTCTACGATAAAGATGTTCTCGGTCAAGAAACAGCACAAGCTGTTGATACTCTCGCAGACTCTGTGCTAGAGCAAAGTAAGAAAAATCGGCTCTATAATTTAAAGGACTGATGAATCAAATTTTGATTCATCAGTCCTTT